>NZ_JALCZE010000050.1:0-203 GCF_024586575.1 Chryseobacterium sp. WG23 | reverse complement strand
CTTGTTTAAATGGGCTAAAGCCCATTTCTATTGAATAATCAAATAAGCGGGGTAAATATAAATGATGGATAGTAATGAACAGAGTGAAGTGATCTGTGTGATAAATGATGAGGGATAAGTGATGAGTGATAAGTTATGAGTAGTGAATGGTCAATTGTGAATAATAGCTCCTGTTGTAAATTCAGTTCGTTCAATTCAGTTTA
>NZ_JALCZE010000049.1:0-215 GCF_024586575.1 Chryseobacterium sp. WG23 | reverse complement strand
CTTTGATTTTCTTCTAAAGTGAACTTACTTGTATTCAGTAATTTTTGTACTTACTTAAGTGGGCTAAAGTGCTTAAAAAATATGCAGTCTTTAGAACAACATATTTGTCATTCCGCAGGAATCCAGGCATAATAAAAATCTGCCCAATCTGCGAAAAAAATATAACCACAAAGTCACAAAAGATTTAGACACTTAAGAGTTTTTTTAGTTAATAT
>NZ_JALCZE010000048.1:0-268 GCF_024586575.1 Chryseobacterium sp. WG23 | reverse complement strand
TAGCATCTAGGATCTGTAAGTCTAAAAAGACAGTCTCGTAGCTCAGCTGGTTAGAGCGCTACACTGATAATGTAGAGGTCGGCAGTTCGAGCCTGCCCGAGACTACTAATTAAAAAGACGGGAAGATAAAAGAGCCAGGAGGCAAGATGATAAGTCTTGAATCTAGTATCTTGAATCTCTTAGTCTACTAGAGGGGGAATTAGCTCAGCTGGCTAGAGCGCCTGCCTTGCACGCAGGAGGTCAAGGGTTCGACTCCCTTATTCTCCAC
>NZ_JALCZE010000047.1:0-270 GCF_024586575.1 Chryseobacterium sp. WG23 | reverse complement strand
CGTATATTTTAAGGCGCAAGAAAATCAAAGATTTTCAGGAAATACTTTTGGTATCGATTAGTATATAAAAACTACCATTTTAGCAATGTGGGATTTAATTTTATCGGAGATAAAATCCTTGCGTCTTAAAAACATTATAATTTGAAAATTTCTTTGCGCCTTAGCGTTTACCAACCACAATTAAGTTTTATTTTGCTTTAAAAGCATCATCAGGATCACTGGAATATTGAAAACGGAGCTTATTAGATTCAAGGAATTTAATGTTGGGTA
>NZ_JALCZE010000046.1:0-271 GCF_024586575.1 Chryseobacterium sp. WG23 | reverse complement strand
ATCACACAGATCACTTCACTCTGTTCATTACTATCCATCATTTATATTTACCCCGCTTATTTGATTATTCAATAGAAATGGGCTTTAGCCCATTTAAACAAGAGCATCCCCAATATGGCTTTAGCCAAAACTCAAAACCGGTAACACATCAAAATCATTAAAACCCATTGAGGTTTAAGATAAAGCCAATGGATGGTTTTGTATTTTAATAAGAACGGTTAAAAGTCCGCCCTATTGAATAGTATATCTTAAACTGAATTGTACAAACTGA
>NZ_JALCZE010000045.1:0-277 GCF_024586575.1 Chryseobacterium sp. WG23 | reverse complement strand
TGTTACTCTAATTGAATAAGATAATACCTGCAAAAATTGTCATTCCGCAGGAATCCAGCTACTTAAAATTAGCTTTACAAAACGTAAATAATAGCTATGCTCAGATTCCTGGGATGACAAATATGCCGTTCTAAAGACTGCATATTTTTTAAACACTTTAGCCCACTTAAGTAAGTACAAAAACTACTGAATACAAGTAAGTTCACTTTAGAATAAAATCAGAGATTTTCATAAAACTCATGTGTATTTCTCAGCAGTTTGATATTAACTAAAAAAA
>NZ_JALCZE010000044.1:0-286 GCF_024586575.1 Chryseobacterium sp. WG23 | reverse complement strand
ACGAAAGAGATTCAGTAAGCGCAGAAGGGCTTTTAGATAAGCATAAAACAGGATACTCGAAAAGAAAATAAGTCTAAAAAAGGCTTCAAAAATTTTTAGAAATAAAAGTTGTGGAAGTAAAAAAGATTTGTATCTTTGCAGTCCCAATACGGGAGCGCAGGAGTATAGAAGATTGAGGGTTATAGAAGGAGTTAAGGTTATCAAATAAACTTTAAATTTTCTTTCGAAAACATTTGGTCATTACGAAATAAAGTTTTACTTTTGCACTCGCAAATATGGAGCGCCA
>NZ_JALCZE010000043.1:0-309 GCF_024586575.1 Chryseobacterium sp. WG23 | reverse complement strand
AAACCCATTGAGGTTTAAGATAAAGCCAATGGATGGTTTTGTATTTTAATAAGAACGGTTAAAAGTCCGCCCTATTGAATAGTATATCTTAAACTGAATTGTACAAACTGAATTTACAACAGGAGCTATTATTCACAATTAACCATTGACCATTGACGATTCATAACTCATCACTCATAACTCATCACTTATCCCTCATCATCATTTATCACACAGATCACTTCACTCTGTTCATTACTATCCATCATTTATATTTACCCCGCTTATTTGATTATTCAATAGAAATGGGCTTTAGCCCATTTAAACAAG
>NZ_JALCZE010000042.1:0-314 GCF_024586575.1 Chryseobacterium sp. WG23 | reverse complement strand
TCTGTGTGATAAATGATGAGGGATAAGTGATGAGTGATAAGTTATGAGTAGTGAATGGTCAATTGTGAATAATAGCTCCTGTTGTAAATTCAGTTCGTTCAATTCAGTTTAAGATATACTATTCAATAGGACGGGCTTTAACCGTTCTTATTAAAATACAAAACCATCCATTGGCTTTATCTTAAATCTCAATGGGTTTTAATGATTTTGATGTGTTACCGCTTTTAAGTTTTGGCTAAAGCCATATTGGGGGATGCTCTTGTTTAAATGGGCTAAAGCCCATTTCTATTGAATAATCAAATAAGCGGGGTAAA
>NZ_JALCZE010000041.1:0-343 GCF_024586575.1 Chryseobacterium sp. WG23 | reverse complement strand
AATAAGATAATACCTGCAAAAATTGTCATTCCGCAGGAATCCAGCTACTTAAAATTAGCTTTACAAAACGTAAATAATAGCTATGCTCAGATTCCTGTGATGACAAATATGCCGTTCTAAAGACTGCATATTTTTTAAACACTTAGCTCATTTAAGTAAGTACAAAAACTACTGAATACAAGTAAGTTCACTTTAGAATAAAATCAAAAATTTTCATAAAACTCATGTGTACTTCTCAGCAGTTTGATATTAACTAAAAAAACTCTTAAGTGTCTAAATCTTTTGTGACTTTGTGGTTATATTTTTTTCGCAGATTGGGCAGATTTTTATTATGCCTGGATTC
>NZ_JALCZE010000040.1:0-392 GCF_024586575.1 Chryseobacterium sp. WG23 | reverse complement strand
TCTGTGTGATAAATGATGAGGGATAAGTGATGAGTGATAAGTTATGAGTAGTGAATGGTCAATTGTGAATAATAGCTCCTGTTGTAAATTCAGTTCGTTCAATTCAGTTTAGGATATACTATTCAATAGGACGGGCTTAGCCCGTTCTCACCAAAAGAAAACCATCCATTGGCTTTAGCCTAAACTTAATAGGAGGAGTTAAAGTTATGAGTTAGGAGTTAATAGTTGAGAGTTAGGAGTTGAGAGTTAATAGCGTTGTCAACCCTCAACCCTCAACTATTAACTATCAACTGAGATTGGGTATAGTTTAGAGTTGAAGTATAAGAGTATAGTTGTTATAGTATATAAACAAAAAAAAATCCTCTATCTTACGATAAAGGATTTTTAAAAAT
>NZ_JALCZE010000039.1:0-410 GCF_024586575.1 Chryseobacterium sp. WG23 | reverse complement strand
AAATATAACCACAAAGTCACAAAAGATTTAGACACCTAAGATTTTTTTAGTTAATATCAAACTGCTGAGAAGTACACATGAGTTTTATGAAAATCTTTGATTTTCTTCTAAAGTGAACTTACTTGTATTCAGTAATTTTTGTACTTACTTAAGTGGGCTAAAGTGCTTAAAAAATATGCAGTCTTTAGAACAACATATTTGTCATCACAGGAATCTGAGCATAGCTATTATTTACGTTTTGTAAAGCTAATTTTAAGTAGCTGGATTCCTGCGGAATGACAATTTTTGCAGGTATTATCTTATTCAATTAGAGTAACAGTACTTGTCATTCCGCAGGAATCCAGGCATAATAAAAATCTGCCCAATCTGCGAAAAAAATATAACCACAAAGTCACAAAAGATTTAGACAC
>NZ_JALCZE010000038.1:0-429 GCF_024586575.1 Chryseobacterium sp. WG23 | reverse complement strand
CTCCTGCGCTCCCGTATTGGGACTGCAAAGATACAAATCTTTTTTACTTCCGCAACTTTTATTTCTAAAAATTTTGAAGCCTTTTTTTAGACTTATTTTCTTTTCGAGTATCCTGTTTTATGCTTATCTAAAAGCTCTTCTGCGCTTACTGAGTCTCTTTCGTTTTTCAGTGCGGCAAAGGTAAGCCAACTTACCTATACCAAACAAGTTTATGTAATAATAAATTCATATTCCGTTCATTTTTTATCTTAACACGCTGGAACGTAAGGCGAAAAGTTTTAAACAAATGTTTGAGGAGTTATGAGTTATGAGTTGTGAGTGATAGGTGATAGGTGATAGGTGATGGAAGTTATTCCATATATATGGTATTGTTCTTTTACTATATATTACTTTTATATGATCGGGTTGTCTTATCTGAAGGTACTGGAT
>NZ_JALCZE010000037.1:0-463 GCF_024586575.1 Chryseobacterium sp. WG23 | reverse complement strand
GGCTACTGCTACCATCAGATTACAGTTTCACCCGACAGTAGTACTGAGAGATGCCCAGATGGAAAACTGTTATATCCCGGATAACATCATGTTCTCAACATTTGATCTTACTCATGCAGACATTGGCGTTCCAAACCCACTCCCAGCAGGAAATGTTTTAAAGTATTACAAAACAATGAATGATGCATTAAGCCAGTCTAATCCAATTGCTATTCCTGATGCTTATCTTTCAACAAGTACTATTGTATATGCAAGAGTGAACAATGCACAGCAATGTTTTGCCATTGCCAAAATCACACTAAAAGTTCTCCCACCGGTAAAATCTACCGTGCTGAAAGATAAAGTGATCTGCGCTGAAGGAACAACTACATTGGATGCAGGACCTGGATTTGACGGTTACGAATGGAGTACCGGAGAAACCACACAAATCATCAATAATGTAGGAATAGGAACATACTGGGTA
>NZ_JALCZE010000036.1:0-463 GCF_024586575.1 Chryseobacterium sp. WG23 | reverse complement strand
GGCTACTGCTACCATCAGATTACAGTTTCACCCGACAGTAGTACTGAGAGATGCCCAGATGGAAAACTGTTATATCCCGGATAACATCATGTTCTCAACATTTGATCTTACCCACGCAGACATTGGTATGCCGAATCCACTGCCTGCAGGAAATGTTTTGAAGTATTACAAAACGATGAATGACGCTTTAAGCCAGTCTAATCCAATTGCTATTCCTGATGCTTATCTTTCAACAAGTACTATTGTATATGCAAGAGTGAACAATGCACAGCAATGTTTTGCCATTGCTAAAATCACACTAAAAGTTCTGCCACCGGTAAAATCTACCGTGCTGAAAGATAAAGTGATCTGTGCTGAAGGAACAACTACATTGGATGCAGGACCTGGATTTGACGGTTACGAATGGAGTACCGGAGAAACCACACAAATCATCAATAATGTAGGAATAGGAACATACTGGGTA
>NZ_JALCZE010000035.1:0-463 GCF_024586575.1 Chryseobacterium sp. WG23 | reverse complement strand
GAAGGGAGAAAATGGAAGGCTGTACAGTACAGGAGATTTAGTACGCTGGCTTCCGGATGGCAATATAGAATACATTGGCAGAAATGACTTCCAGGTAAAGATCCGGGGTTATAGGATAGAATTGGGAGAGATCGAAAACCGTTTGTCTCAATATCCTGAAGTAAGACAATCGGTAGTCTTAGCCAAAGAGAACAGTGCGGGGATGAAATACCTTGCCGGATATT
Source organism: Chryseobacterium sp. WG23 (assembly GCF_024586575.1). Lineage (NCBI taxonomy): Bacteria > Pseudomonadati > Bacteroidota > Flavobacteriia > Flavobacteriales > Weeksellaceae > Chryseobacterium > Chryseobacterium sp. WG23. The sequence goes on along the minus strand of NZ_JALCZE010000035.1, from coordinate 239 downwards.
ATGTATCAGAAGAAGATATTGATAATGAAACTCTTACGGAATATCTATCATCCTCTTTACCGGAATATATGGTACCGAATGTTTTTGTTCATTTAACAGCTTTACCATTAACGATCAATGGAAAGCTGGACAGAAAACAGCTTCCTGAACCGGAATTCAGCGGAGACAGAGAATATGTAGCCGTAGAAAATGAGTTACAGAGAACATTATCCCGAATCTACGGTGAAGTGTTGGGGCTT
>NZ_JALCZE010000034.1:0-465 GCF_024586575.1 Chryseobacterium sp. WG23 | reverse complement strand
TAGCATCTAGGATCTGTAAGTCTAAAAAGACAGTCTCGTAGCTCAGCTGGTTAGAGCGCTACACTGATAATGTAGAGGTCGGCAGTTCGAGCCTGCCCGAGACTACTAATTGAATTTGAGATTTGTGATTTGAGGTTTGAAATTAATATCAAATATCAAATAAACAATATCAAATTAACCTAGAGGGGGAATTAGCTCAGCTGGCTAGAGCGCCTGCCTTGCACGCAGGAGGTCAAGGGTTCGACTCCCTTATTCTCCACCAAGTTACTTAAAAGTAACAAGAATAGAAGTTTATTTAAGATAAAAACAAAGGATTTTAGCCGATAGGGGCTAGATTGTCCCGATTCATCGGGAAGGTCAAGGGTTCGACTCCCTTATTCTCCACAGTTTTGGAAGACTGATTTAAAAGTTACGGATAGAGCCAAAAACAATATCTGTTCATCAGTTTGACAAGAAGACATTAAG
>NZ_JALCZE010000033.1:0-530 GCF_024586575.1 Chryseobacterium sp. WG23 | reverse complement strand
AAATAGGCAAAGTGGATAAACAGACTTGTAACATATTGCTTACCATATAATTAACACCATATTATAGTTATCCACAATGACTGTTTATAAATTTCAGGATTCAAAGTAATGTTGTTGAACCACATTTATTCTTTAAAACATCTACTAATTCTGTGGTAAAAGCATAACTGGATCCTTTAAAATGGAAGCTATACCTGAGGAAAAATAAGGGAAGGGAGATGAGTTCTTTATAGAAAGTTAAGAGTTAAGAGTTGAGAGTTGATAGCTAAGAGTGATGAGTTATGAGTAGTGAATGTTGAATAATAGCTCCTGGTGTAAATTCAGTTTGTACAATTCAGTTTAAGATATACTATTCAATAGGGCGGACTTTTAACCGTTCTTATTAAAATACAAAACCATCCATTGGCTTTATCTTAAATCTCAATGGGTTAAGATTTTGATGTGTTACCGCTTTTAAGTTTTGGCTAAAGCCATATTGGGGGATGCTCTTGTTTAAATGGGCTAAAGCCCATTTCTATTGAATAATCAAA
>NZ_JALCZE010000032.1:0-560 GCF_024586575.1 Chryseobacterium sp. WG23 | reverse complement strand
CATTGAGGTTTAAGATAAAGCCAATGGATGGTTTTGTATTTTAATAAGAACGGTTAAAAGTCCGCCCTATTGAATAGTATATCTTAAACTGAATTGTACAAACTGAATTTATATCAGGGCTATTATTGACCATTCACTACTCATAACTCATCACTCTCAACTCTTAACTCTTAACTTTTCTATAAAGAACTTATCACCCTTCCCTTATTTTTTCTCAGGTATAGCTTCCATTTTAAAGGATCCAGTTATGCTCTTACCACAGAATTAGTAGATGTTTTAAAGAATAAATGTAGTTCAGCAACATTACTTTGAATCCTGAAATTTATAAACAGTCATTGTGGATAACTATAATATGGCGTTAATTACATGGTAAGCAATATGTTACAAGTCTGTTTATCCACTTTGCCTATTTTTATGTTAAATAGATTTGCGTGGTATGGTATAAGTCTTTACCTTTGCCGCACTGAAAAACGAAAGAGACTCAGTAAGCGCAGAAGAGCTTTTAGATAAGCATAAAACGGTATACTCGAAAAGAAAATAAGTCTAAAAAAAGGCTTCAA
>NZ_JALCZE010000031.1:0-641 GCF_024586575.1 Chryseobacterium sp. WG23 | reverse complement strand
TCATCTTTCAATACAGACTGTACTTCATTGAAAAAGGTAACCAGATGACAGGCCAGTGTCTGTAAACGGATGATCACCGGGTGCTCATGGATCTCCTTCGGAAGAATAATTCCTGTTTCCAGCTCTGTAAGCTGAAGGAAAGGGTAAAGGCAGATAGAGTTTTCACGTAAGGCAATACATTCACTCACACTGGGATAGGCTTTATTTTTCTTGTATTTTAATTCGGTTTCTAATCCTGTAAAATATTTGCTGATCATTTTTGTAAACCGGGAAACCGATTCCTGGGGAATAAACTGCAATAGCTCCTGTCTTAATGCGGCCAGCATAGGACCTAATGGGATTCCGGAATCTTCAGCACTGATCTCACCATTGAGTATGGCAATTGATTGGGCATGTATATGTCCGATATCTTCAGGCTCACTTTCTTCATAAAGGTCATCATTGTAGAGGGTCCACAGCATTAGCCTGCAGATGGGTTTGAACCGTTCTGGTGATGCAGTTGGAAACCATTGGGCCGCAATATGGGCCGTCTTTGTTTTTTTGTACTTTTTGCGTAGATCGGGATTCTGCTCATAAAGCCACAGGTATTCCCCGTCGATCCATTGTTTCTCGGTGATCTCCTGCAATTGCTCGGCATTGGG
>NZ_JALCZE010000030.1:0-643 GCF_024586575.1 Chryseobacterium sp. WG23 | reverse complement strand
TTACTCCGGGTATTCCTGCTGCAGATCCTGCACAACCAAGTACGGTTATGGTATGTGGACTTCCTACTCAGTTTAATTTCCTTTCTCTGAGTGCAGGGATTATCAACGGAAACAGCAATAATTTCCAGGTAACTTACCACAATAATACCAATGATGCCCTTACCGGTGCTAATTCTCTGACAACGACAACTGTAAATGCCACAACTACCTATTATTACAGAATTGTTTACCGTGATCCATCCAACCCGGACAATCCAATGAACGGATGTTTCATCAATGGAAAATTTAAATTTGTAAATGCCAGCATTACGGCTAATAATGTCACCTTACTTTCATGTAACAACAATGGGGAAGGTACTGCAAAGTATGATCTTACCACAGCCAATGTATTTGGAGGCGCAGGAGCAGTGATTAAATATTACCCCACTCTTGATGATATGAATGCAGGAACCAATGAAATTACAAATCCTACCAATTATATTTCTCCGGAAACAACAGTATATGCAAAAGTAACTTCTGTATTCGGGTGTATGGCTACTGCTACCATCAGATTACAGTTTCACCCGACAGTAGTACTGAGAGATGCCCAGATGGAAAACTGTTATATCCCGGATAACATCATGTTCTCAACATTTGATCTTAC
>NZ_JALCZE010000029.1:0-703 GCF_024586575.1 Chryseobacterium sp. WG23 | reverse complement strand
GCGCCGATGGTACTGCTAACGCGGGAGAGTAGGCCGCCGCCAGTTTTTATTTTATTTTTAAAAATCCTTTATCGTAAGATAAAGGATTTTTTTTTGTTTATATACTATAACTGCTATACTCTTATACTCCAACTCTAAACTATACCCAACCTCAGTTGATAGTTGATAGTTAATAGTTAATAGTTAATAGTTAATAGCGCTCTCAACCTTCAACTCATAACTCTCAACTCCTAACTCATAACTCCTTCTATTAAGTTTAGGCTAAAGCCAATGGATAGTTTTGTATTTTGATAAGAACGGTTAAAGCCTGCCCTATTGAATAGTATATCCTAAACTGAATTGTACAAACTGAATTTACAACCAGAAGCTATTATTCACAATTAACCATTGACCATTGACGATTCATAACTCATCACTTATCACTCATCATTTATAACACAGATCACTCCACTCTGTTCATTACTATTCATCATTTATATTTACCCCGCTTATTTGATTATTCAATAGAAATGGGCTTTAGCCCATTTAAACAAGAGCATCTCCAATATGGCTTTAGCCAAAACTTAAAAACGGTAATACATCAAAATCATTGAAACCCATTGAGGTTTAAGATAAAGCCAATGGATGGTTTTGTATTTTAATAAGAACGGTTAAAAGTCCGCCCTATTGAATAGTATATCTTAAACTGAATTGTACAAACTGA
>NZ_JALCZE010000028.1:0-735 GCF_024586575.1 Chryseobacterium sp. WG23 | reverse complement strand
TACTGTAAACAGGCGGTTCATTATGTTGATAAAAAAAATCACCCCGGTCCGGGGTGATTTACATAAGGTTATGAATAAAATTTATTCTTTATTTTTCACCAATACCCATCCTGAATATTTGGTTTCGGTATTGTTTTTATCGTTTTCGTTCCATGAAATGGTGTACCAGTAGGTTCCGGTCGCTATTCTTTTGCCAAATGCGGTTCCATCCCAGGTAAAGTTTCTGATTTTGCTGGCTTCATGAAGCTTGTTTCCATATCGGTCATACACAATAAATACCAGATTTTTCTTGTATGCCAATGCTGAATAGTCAATAACATCATTAACGTTGTCTCCGTTGGGAGTAATCGCATTGATAAGGTTAGGAACCGTAACGGTAACCTGAACCGGAGTACAATTGAAAGAATCTTTTACATACACGGTGTTTTCCCCTCTTGGCAACCCTGTGAATGAATTGGATTCCTGCCAGTTTATTCCATCAATAGAAAACTGGTAAGGAGGAACTCCGCCTGTAGCAGTAACTTTGATGGTGTTATTGCTTATTTCAATATTCGAAATCACAGGTTGTTGGCTAGGACGTACATGTACTTCCTGAGGAGTAATACATTCCCCTGTTTTCAATTTTACCCAGTATGTTCCTATTCCTACATTATTGATGATTTGTGTGGTTTCTCCGGTACTCCATTCGTAACCGTCAAATCCAGGTCCTGCATCCAATGTAGTTGTTCCTTCAGC
>NZ_JALCZE010000027.1:0-873 GCF_024586575.1 Chryseobacterium sp. WG23 | reverse complement strand
TTTACCCCGCTTATTTGATTATTCAATAGAAATGGGCTTTAGCCCATTTAAACAAGAGCATCCCCCAATATGGCTTTAGCCAAAACTTAAAAGCGGTAACACATCAAAATCTTAACCCATTGAGGTTTAAGATAAAGCCGATGGATGGTTTTGTATTTTAATAAGAACGGTTAAAAGTCCGCCCTATTGAATAGTATATCTTAAACTGAATTGAACAAACTGAATTTACACCAGGAGCTATTATTCACAATTGACCATTCACTATTCATAACTCACCACTCTCAACTCTTAACTTTCTATAAAGAACTCATCACCCTTCCCTTATTTTTTCTCAGGTATAGCTTCCATTTTAAAGGATCCAGTTATGCTTTTACCACAGAATTAGTAGATGTTTTAAAGAAGAAATGTGGTTCAGCAGCATTACTTTGAATCCTGAAATTTATAAACAGTCATTGTGGATAACTATAATATGGTGTTAATTATATGGTAAGCAATATGTTACAAGTCTGTTTATCCACTTTGCCTATTTTTATGTTAAATAGATTTGCGTGGTATGGTATAAGTCTCTATCTTTGCCGCACTGAAAAACGAAAGAGATTCAGTAAGCGCAGAAGGGCTTTTAGATAAGCATAAAACAGGATACTCGAAAAGAAAATAAGTCTAAAAAAGGCTTCAAAAATTTTTAGAAATAAAAGTTGCGGAAGTAAAAAAGATTTGTATCTTTGCAGTCCCAATACGGGAGCGCAGGAGTATAGAAGATTGAGGGTTATAGAAGGAGTTAAGGTTAATAAATAAACTTTAAATTTTCTTTCGAAAACATTTGGTCATTACGAAATAAAGTTTTACTTTTGCACTCGCAAATATGGAGCGCCA
>NZ_JALCZE010000026.1:0-920 GCF_024586575.1 Chryseobacterium sp. WG23 | reverse complement strand
AAAATTGTTATTGCCGAAGAAAGTACTATAGAAAAAGTGACAAGTTCAGTGACAACAATTTCTATAAACGATTCTGTTTTCCAAACCATTCTGGAATCACAGGAAATATTGAACCCGGTTACCGAAGCTAAAGGTGATAATCTGGCGTATGTTATTTATACCAGTGGTACCACCGGACTGCCAAAAGGAGTGATGGTGGAACATAGAAATGTAGTCAATGTAGTTTCTCAGGTAAGAGAGGCTTATGGTTTCAGTGAAGGAGAGAAAATAACGGCTTATACATCGTATGTTTTTGACGTATCCGTATCCGAGTTTTTCAACAGCTTACTGTATGGCAACGAACTTCACCTGCTGGATGAAGAAACGAAGAAAGATGCCGATGCCATCAGCAGATATTTACTTTCCCATGATATTGCTTACACCTATTTACCACCAGTCATGCTGTCGGTTCTACCCCGCGTGGATTATCCTTCATTAAAAGGGTTATTATACGCAGGAGAACCGTGTGATTATGAAACCGGAAAATACTGGTCAGAAGAGAAAGTGTTGTATAACCTTTACGGACCAACCGAAGCAACGATCTATGCCACATACAAACAGGTAGACCATGGCGATGTACATCTGATCGGCCGTCCTGTAGGAAACAGTTCCGCTTATGTGCTGGATGGGAACCTTCGATTAGTTCCTGTGGGAGCCGTAGGCGAGCTTTACCTTGGCGGAGCTGGAATAGCAAGAGGCTATTTAAACCGTGCTGATCTGACCGAAGAACGTTTCATTGTCAATCCATTCCAAACGGAAGAACAGAAAGGGAAGGGAGAAAATGGAAGGCTGTACAGTACAGGAGATTTAGTACGCTGGCTTCCGGATGGCAATATAGAATACATTGGCAGAAATGACTTCCAGGTAAAGATCCGGGGTTA
>NZ_JALCZE010000025.1:0-1352 GCF_024586575.1 Chryseobacterium sp. WG23 | reverse complement strand
AGCCTAGTGATGGTCGGAAGAAAAACTTTCGATTTTCATTTATTGATTTATCGATTAATTAAGTTCTATCTTTGGTTGATAGAATCATTAATATGTCCATTTTCAACGAACATAAAATTTCAGTTTCCCAGCTGTTAAGCTTTATTCCTGAAGCATTATTATCGCATCTTTCCGCCAATACTAAGGTAGATCATTATTCAAAGGTTCTTCAAGGTAGGAAAATGTTTTATCTTCTTTTATTTGCTATTACCAGTAACGAAAAATTAAGCCAGCGAACTTTGGAAGATACCTTTAAAGATCCTGTATTTAAAGCCTTATTCAATCTTGATGAAACAGAAACAGTTAGGAGAAGTTCTATTTCTGAAAGACTCACTAAAATAGATTCAGGATATTTCAAGGAGATTTACGAGTGCATCTACAATATGTTTCATGATTCCTATACTGCGGGTGAAAGAGAGAAATATGATTTGATTAGAACAGACAGCACTGTTATAGGAGAAGCTGCTGGAAAATTAAAAGAAGGTATTGCTCAAAACGGAGGTAAAAAATTTATTAAATATAGTGTCTTATTTGATGGGATACTTCCTTGTGGAGTAGAAATATTCAATACTCCCCAATATTGTGCAGAAGATAATGCCCTCTCTGAAGCTGTCTTAGGGCATATGAAAAAAGAGAAGGATCATGCCAATATTTATATTATGGATAAAGGATTGGGATCTGCCCGAAGAATGAAAGATTTTGATGACAAGGGAATATTTTTTGTTATAAGAGCCAGAGAAAATAGAAGGTATGAAGAGATAAAGTCCTTTATTGAAAAAGATCAGGAAGTGAATTTAGGAGAAACCTTACTGATAAAAGACAGCCTGGTAAAACTATATTCCTCAACCCCAGTACCTACCCAAAAAGGAAAAACTTATAACAAAGAACAGCAGATTGAAAATAGATTCAGACTCATTGTAGTAGCCAATAAACAACAACCCGACAAGGAGGCTTGGCTTCTGACCAACGATTTTGAACTTCCTGCTAAAGAAATTGCAGATTATTATCAAAAAAGATGGGATATTGAAGTGTTTTTTAGATTTTTAAAACAGGAACTCCATATGAGTCATCTTGTTTCACTCAATAAGAATGGTATTGAGGTAATGATTTACATGACTCTTATTACGGCAATGCTGATACTTATATATAAAAAGGCAAACAATATAGGATATAAAACAGCCAAAAGAAGATTTGCAATGGAGATCAGAAATCTTGCCATATCAATACTAATAATAGGGGCTGGTGGTAATCCTGATAAAGTATTCAAAACATGATATAGTCGTGCTCGGATTTTCTTCCGACCACGACTAGGC
>NZ_JALCZE010000024.1:0-2012 GCF_024586575.1 Chryseobacterium sp. WG23 | reverse complement strand
AATTAGTAGTCTCGGGCAGGCTCGAACTGCCGACCTCTACATTATCAGTGTAGCGCTCTAACCAGCTGAGCTACGAGACTGTCTTTTTAGACTTACAGATCCTAGATGCTAGATACAAGACTTTTGCATTCGTCTTGGGTCTTGGCTCTGGGCTCTTGTATCTCTTTCCCTATACTAATTTCTAGTGGGTTTGTATTTTTTATATATAGCAACCAAATAAAAAACTAAAGCTTCTCTTTAAGTAAGTACATGGACACATTGTGTCCTTATTTGTTTAACGTTCTTCAACGCTCTAAAATGAGATGTTCCAGCCGCACCTTCCGGTACGGCTACCTTGTTACGACTTAGCCCTAGTTACCTGTTTTACCCTAGGCAGCTCCTGTTACGGTCACCGACTTCAGGTACCCCAGACTTCCATGGCTTGACGGGCGGTGTGTACAAGGCCCGGGAACGTATTCACCGCGCCATGGCTGATGCGCGATTACTAGCGATTCCAGCTTCATAGAGTCGAGTTGCAGACTCCAATCCGAACTGAGACCAGCTTTCGAGATTTGCATCACATCGCTGTGTAGCTGCCCTCTGTACTGGCCATTGTATTACGTGTGTGGCCCAAGGCGTAAGGGCCGTGATGATTTGACGTCATCCCCACCTTCCTCTCTACTTGCGTAGGCAGTCTCACTAGAGTCCCCAACTTAATGATGGCAACTAGTGACAGGGGTTGCGCTCGTTGCAGGACTTAACCTAACACCTCACGGCACGAGCTGACGACAACCATGCAGCACCTTGAAAATTGTCCGAAGAAAAGCCTATTTCTAAGCCTGTCAATTCCCATTTAAGCCTTGGTAAGGTTCCTCGCGTATCATCGAATTAAACCACATAATCCACCGCTTGTGCGGGCCCCCGTCAATTCCTTTGAGTTTCATTCTTGCGAACGTACTCCCCAGGTGGCTAACTTATCACTTTCGCTTAGTCTCTGAACCCCAAAGCCCAAAAACGAGTTAGCATCGTTTACGGCGTGGACTACCAGGGTATCTAATCCTGTTCGCTCCCCACGCTTTCGTCCATCAGCGTCAGTTGTTGCTTAGTAACCTGCCTTCGCAATTGGTGTTCTAAGTAATATCTATGCATTTCACCGCTACACTACTTATTCCAGCTACTTCAACAACACTCAAGACCCGCAGTATCAATGGCAGTTTCACAGTTAAGCTGTGAGATTTCACCACTGACTTACGAGTCCGCCTACGGACCCTTTAAACCCAATAAATCCGGATAACGCTTGCACCCTCCGTATTACCGCGGCTGCTGGCACGGAGTTAGCCGGTGCTTATTCGTATAGTACCTTCAGCTAGATACACGTATCTAGGTTTATCCCTATACAAAAGAAGTTTACAACCCATAGGGCCGTCGTCCTTCACGCGGGATGGCTGGATCAGGCTTTCACCCATTGTCCAATATTCCTCACTGCTGCCTCCCGTAGGAGTCTGGTCCGTGTCTCAGTACCAGTGTGGGGGATCACCCTCTCAGGCCCCCTAAAGATCGTAGACTTGGTGAGCCGTTACCTCACCAACTATCTAATCTTGCGCGTGCCCATCTCTATCCACCGTAGTTTTCAATATCAAGTGATGCCACTTAATATATTATGGGGTATTAATCTTCCTTTCGAAAGGCTATCCCCCTGATAAAGGCAGGTTGCACACGTGTTCCGCACCCGTACGCCGCTCTCTAGATTCCGAAGAATCTATACCGCTCGGCTTGCATGTGTTAGGCCTCCCGCTAGCGTTCATCCTGAGCCAGGATCAAACTCTCCATTGTATGTTTGTCTGACTCACTCAAAGTTTGACGCTTTAGTTTTTCCTTACTTGGTTGTTATATTGTATGTCAATGATCTTTATATCTTTCGCTTTTTAATGAAGCACTCTCTCTGTCAGTGGCGCTCCATATTTGCGAGTGCAAAAGTAAAACTTTATTTCGTAATGACCAAATGTTTTCGAAAGAAAATTTAAAGTTTATTT
>NZ_JALCZE010000023.1:0-3290 GCF_024586575.1 Chryseobacterium sp. WG23 | reverse complement strand
TATCTTACGATAAAGGATTTTTAAAAATAAAATAAAAACTGGCGGCGGCCTACTCTCCCGCGTTAGCAGTACCATCGGCGCTGGTGGGCTTAACTTCTGTGTTCGGAATGGGAACAGGTGAGCCCCACCGCTAAAACCACCCTAAATATGGTTTAATGTAACAATGTAGTTAATGTAACAGTGTAACAATTGATATTGGTACATTGATAAACTTTTACATTGCTAAATTATATTTATCGATAAAAACTTTCACAAAGAGCTAACCTTGCTGCACTTCCGTGCGCCATATTAGGCTATAAATCTACGGGTAATTAGTACTACTCGGCTATGACATTACTGTCTTTACACCTGTAGCCTATCAACGTCGTCATCTCCAACGACCCTTAAAAGATGTCTCATCTTGAGGCGAGTTTCGCACTTATATGCCTTCAGTGCTTATCTCTTCCAAACGTAGCTACTCAGCGGTGCTCCTGGCGGAACAACTGATACACCAGAGGTTTGTTCAATTCGGTCCTCTCGTACTAGAATCAAGCCCTCTCAAACATCTAACGCCCGCAATAGATAGAGACCGAACTGTCTCACGACGTTCTGAACCCAGCTCGCGTGCCACTTTAATGGGCGAACAGCCCAACCCTTGGGACCTTCTCCAGCCCCAGGATGTGACGAGCCGACATCGAGGTGCCGAACCTCCCCGTCGATGTGAGCTCTTGGGGGAGACTAGCCTGTTATCCCCGGAGTACCTTTTATCCTATGAGCGATGGCCCTTCCATACGGAACCACCGGATCACTATGTCCTGCTTTCGCACCTGATCGACTTGTTGGTCTCACAGTCAAGCACCCTTATGCCATTACACTCTACGCACGGTTACCAAGCGTGCTGAGGGTACCTTTGAAAGCCTCCGTTACTCTTTTGGAGGCGACCACCCCAGTCAAACTACCCACCACGCAATGTCCTTCCTCTCAGAAGTTAGGCTCCAAGTAAGTAAAGGGTGGTATTTCAACGTTGGCTCCACAAACACTAGCGTGCCTGCTTCAAAGCCTCCCACCTATCCTACACATTACTTACTCAAAGTCAATACGAAGTTATAGTAAAGGTTCACAGGGTCTTTTCGTCCCATTGCGGGTACTCGGCATCTTCACCGAGACTACAATTTCACAGAGCTCATGGTTGAGACAGTGCCCAGATCGTTACACCATTCGTGCAGGTCGGAACTTACCCGACAAGGAATTTCGCTACCTTAGGACCGTTATAGTTACGGCCGCCGTTTACTGGGGCTTCAGTTAATGCCTTCGGTTTAACCCTAAGCACCTTCCTTAACCTTCCAGCACCGGGCAGGTGTCAGACCCTATACTGCATCTTTCGATTTTGCAGAGTCCTGTGTTTTTGATAAACAGTCGCCTGGGCCTCTTTACTGCGGCCACCATTGCTGATGGCGTCTCTTCTCCCGAAGTTACGAGACTATTTTGCCTAGTTCCTTAACCATGATTCACTCTAGCACCTTAGGATTCTCTCCTCGACCACCTGTGTCGGTTTTGGTACGGGTTGCTTCACTTCGGCTTTTCTTGGAAGCACTTTCCCTACAGCAGCTTCGCCCGAAGGCTAGGCCTTGACTATTCCGTCAGTCTCCAGTAAGTACGGCACTCCGTCCCCTTTTTAGTGTGAGCAAGTATGGGAATATTAACCCATTGTCCATCCACTACCCCTTTCGGGTTCGCGTTAGGTCCCGACTAACCCTCAGCTGATTAGCATGGCTGAGGAAGCCTTGGTCTTTCGGTGAGCGGGTTTCTCGCCCGCTTTATCGTTACTTATGCCTACATTTTCTTTTCTATCCGCTCCACAATACCTCACGATACTGCTTCGGCGCAAATAGAATGCTCTCCTACCAGATGTATTATTAAATACAAATCCATAGCTTCGGTAATATGTTTATGCCCGATTATTATCCATGCCGGACCGCTCGACTAGTGAGCTGTTACGCACTCTTTAAATGAATGGCTGCTTCCAAGCCAACATCCTAGCTGTCAATGCAGTCCAACCGCGTTGTTTCAACTTAACATATATTTTGGGACCTTAGCTGTTGGTCTGGGTTCTTTCCCTCTCGGACATGGACCTTAGCACCCATGCCCTCACTGCCGCAGAACATTTATTAGCATTCGGAGTTTGTCAGGAATTGGTAGGCGATGAAACCCCCGCATCCAATCAGTAGCTCTACCTCTAATAAACTCATTTGCGACGCTGCACCTAAATGCATTTCGGAGAGTACGAGCTATCTCCCAGTTTGATTGGCCTTTCACCCCTACCCACAGGTCATCCGAAGACTTTTCAACGTCAACCGGTTCGGTCCTCCACTCTGTGTTACCAGAGCTTCAACCTGCCCATGGGTAGATCACAAGGTTTCGCGTCTAATCCTACTAACTAACCGCCCTATTCAGACTCGCTTTCGCTCCGGCTCCGGTACTTAATACCTTAACCTCGCTAGTAAAATTAACTCGTAGGCTCATTATGCAAAAGGCACGCCGTCACACCTTATTGGTGCTCCGACCGCTTGTAGGCGTACGGTTTCAGGTTCTATTTCACCCTTCTATTCGAAGTGCTTTTCACCTTTCCTTCACAGTACTTGTTCACTATCGGTCTTTCAGGAGTATTTAGCCTTGGAGGATGGTCCCCCCATATTCAGACAGGATTTCACGTGTCCCGCCCTACTCATTTATCACTCAAATATGCCTTTCATATACGGGGCTATCACCCTCTACGGCTGTTCTTTCCAGAACATTCTATTAAACATAAATTAGCTTTTGGGCTAATCCGCTTTCGCTCGCCACTACTTACGGAATCTCTTCGATTTCTTTTCCTCCGGGTACTTAGATGTTTCAGTTCTCCGGGTTTGCTCTCTAAATAAATTTAGAGTGACTGGTCTTCAACCAGACGGGTTGCCCCATTCGGACATCTGCGGATCAATTCGTGTGTGCCGATCCCCGCAGCTTTTCGCAGCTTACCACGTCCTTCTTCGCCTCTGAAAGCCTAGGCATCCGCCATACGCCCTTAACGATTTCTTTCCTAATTATTAATTAGTTCAGTATTTTTTGATAAAATTTAATTTATCGATATTTTTATAAACTCGGCACTCGAAAGTGCTCGGTTATCTCTTTGTGATGTCTTTACCGTTAATGTCAATGATCTTAATGTCTTCTTGTCAAACTGATGAACAGATATTGTTTTTGGCTCTATCCGTAACTTTTAAATCAGTCTTCCAAAACTGTGGAGAATAAGGGAGTCGAACCCTTGACCT
>NZ_JALCZE010000022.1:0-3842 GCF_024586575.1 Chryseobacterium sp. WG23 | reverse complement strand
TTCCGTTGATAATCCCTGCACTCAGAGAAAGGAAATTAAACTGAGTAGGAAGTCCACATACCATAACCGTACTTGGTTGTGCAGGATCTGCAGCAGGAATACCCGGAGTAACAAATGGGTTAGGTGTAAGATTAGGATCGTTGAATGCTGAGCTTAAGCTTGCGGTACCGGTCCATTTCATTGAAAACCCATCAGGTGATCTTCTGTGGTTGTTGATTACCAGATAATAGGTTTCTCCGGCTAATGCATTGATATAAGGGCTCCATTTATCAGCATTCATGCTGGATGTCTGGCCCGGAGGATTGACAGGAAATACTGCAGGTGGATTTAGAGTCAGGTCAAGCCCGGTATCTCCACCGGTCCCTGAATAATTACATCTTAAAGGCTGTATAAAAATATTGCCGGGAGTTTGCAGGGAAGCACATCCTCCATTCGTAGGCCCATACACTGCAAAATCATAATCGTCTGACTGCACGTTGGGTACAATGGTAAAGGCAAGAGTTCCTGAAGTGGATACGCTGAAAGTGTACCATACTGTAAAAGTTTCATTTACGGATAAACATCCTCCATGCTGATTGAGGGTTTCCAGTATACTTCCAGGGCCTGATGGGGTATAGGAAATATCGGAATCCCCACATATTGGAATGGCTGTGATGCAATCCGATTGCGAGTAAAATACCTGGGATATAAAGAAAATTAAAATAAGTAGTAATTTTTTCATTGTTGAAATGATTTTTTTAAAACAAAATTGAAGGGGGGTAAAAAAACAAAATGGGAGCAGTTCTGTTGGCAGGTGCTCTTTGTTTTTTACGTCAAAAATAAAAGTAGTAAAAGTTTATTCATAAGCGGATATTTTGTGTAGCAAATATAGAAAATTATTAACGTTAAATTAAAGATTTTGAGATATATTTAAAGAAAGTGATGGTTTGATGTTTAAAAAAGCAATATCGTTTCGGAGCCAATATTTATGGAAATAAAAAAACAAACCCAGAATAGAATCTCTATCCTGAGTTTGAAATATGTCTGTGGGTAGATCACTAGGTAATCAGTGTATTATTCTCTGTTTTTTACCATAATCCATCCTGTGAATTTGAAAGGCGTATTCTTTTTGTCATTTTCACTCCATGTTACAGAATACCAGTAGGTTCCTGTAGGTATTTTTTTACCGGCAATAGTTCCGTCCCATTTGTATCCGTTAGATTTGTCTCCCTGATGGATTTTTGTTCCGTATCTGTCGAAGATGTTCAGTATAAGATTTTGTTTATCTGCCATTGCAGAATAATCTACCACGTCATTTACCCCATCACCGTTTGGAGTAATAACGTTGATGAGATTAGGAACAACCACGGAAATTTCAATCGGATCACAGTCATAAGAATCTTTTACATATACTTTATGATTCCCTCTTGATATATTGGTGAATGTATTGGATTCCTGCCAGTTGATGTTGTCCATAGAATACCGGTAAGCAGGAGTTCCTCCTATAACATTGATGCTTATAGTACTGTTGGAGATATCTATACTTGATACTACAGGCTGCTCTGAAGGATATACTTTTACTGTTTGTAAAGTAATACAGTCTCCGGTTTTCAGTTTTACCCAGTAAGTACCTACCCCTGCATTGGAGATGGATTGGGTGGTGGCTCCGGTGCTCCATTCATAGCTTTTGAATCCAGGTCCTGCATCTAAAGTTGTTGTATCTTCCATACAGATGATCTTATCTGCCAAAATATCAGACTTTACCGGAGGAAGTACCGTTAAAGTTACTTTGGCAATAGAATAGCAGCCTCTGCTATCAGATACTCTTACATAGATCACCCCATTTGGAGCGATATAGTCTGTGAAGTTTAATATTTCATTAGTTTGGTCTATAGCATCAGTCAGTGATGGGTAATACTTTTTTATAGCACCCGGCTGATTGGTTACTAATGCATTATTAAGGTTGAACGAGCCTGTAGAAGGATTAGTTTCAATAAAACAGGTTCTGAGCTCTGCATCATTTACAACCACTACAGCATAAAGATTAAGATTGATTTGTGCTACATCGGAACATCCCTGCGGAGTAGTTACCGATACAAATACTACATTCGTTGAAGACAAATAAGCGTAAGGGTTCGTAATTTCGTTAGTTCCTGCATTGAGGTCAGCCATGGTAGGATAATATTTTTTTATCGCTGTACCTGCCGGATCATCAAATACATTGGCTGTTGTGAGGTCAAAAGTGGCAGTACCTGCACCATTATTGTTGCACATAGTTAGTGTGGCGTCGGTAGCGGTAATATTTCCCTGCTTGAATTTAAACTTACCAATTTGCCTGCATGAATTTATCGGATTATTCGGATCGGTAGGATCTTCATAATGAATACTGTAATAATAGACGGTTGTTGTATTGACAGTCTGAGGAGTTAAAATGGGATTGTTTCCTGCTAGAGCATCATTTTGGCTGGTGTGGTAAGTAACGAAAAAGTTAGCATTACCATTAACAATTCCAGCTGTTAAACTGCTAAAATCAAAAACAGCAGGATCAGTACAAATAACTACTTCATTTGGATCAGCCGGATTGGCATTAGGAGCTCCAGGTGTAATGAATGGGTTGGGAGTAAGTGCCGGATCGTTGAATGGAGAAGCTAAAGATGCTGTACCTCCCCAAGTTAAAGAGAACCCTGTGATGTTAAAGCTATAGTTATTTACGAGTAGATAGTAAGTTTCTCCCGGTAAAACATCCATATATTTTGCCCAGCCATCAGCATTGGAACCTGGCTGTCCAAAATAATCATAAGGATCAGTTGAGGTCATATTCAGACCTGTAGCTCCAGTTCCACCTGGTGTTGAACATCTGATTGTATTTCCTTTGTTGGCACATGTTATATTAGGTCCCCATACATACCAGTCGTAGTCAGATCCAGTAGCCGGTGTGATTGCAAAAGTTAAAGTTCCTGCAGTGGCTACGGTAAACTTATACCATACAGAATATCTTTCTTGATAAGTACCGCAGTTTGATTCAGGTAATTCCTGGATTCCCGGTCCATCAGGAATGTAGGATATATCAGAGTTTCCACAAACAGAAAGCGCTGTGATACAATCCTGTTGTGCTGAGACGGCCTGAGTAATAAATAATATTAGAATCAGTAGATATTTTTTCATTTTGATCAGTTTAAAATTTTCAATCCTTATCTATTGTTTAGGTTTAAATTAGCTGTTTTCCCCAACCGGTATTTGCCGGAAGTGGTCAATTGTTCATCTGAGTGCTTGGAGGGAAGTGCGTGCTGAGGTCTGTTTATTTCTATGTTGCCCTGCTTGAATTCAGGAGATATGGTATATTTTCTAACCTTAGGATTGAAACTAAAGACCCGTCATATTTGCTGATTAAATGTGTTGATTTATCAACTTGTAAACCAGTGATTTGAATGGTTTTGTCTGAGGTGGCATAGCCCCGTGCTCCAAAACTTGCTATGAAAAAGCATAAAATTAGTAAAGGTTTATTCATAAGGGGATGTTTTATCAGCAAATATAAAAAATAAATAACGTTAAATTAAAGATTTTGAGATATATTTAATGAAAACGGGATTTAATGTGTAATATTATATTTATTATTTTTAGACCAACGAAAATGCGTATGAATGTATTTTAATCTGATAAAGCTGAGATCAGCATCGTCTGTTTTTACACCTTGTTATAGTAGAAGTGCAAAAGGAAAGTTATTTAACTTTAGCTACTATTAATAATAAAACTACTGTAAACAGGCGGTTCATTATGTTGATAAAAAAAATCACCCCGGTCCGGGGTGATTTACATAAGGTTATGAATAAAATTTATTCTTTATTTTTCACCAATACCCATCC
>NZ_JALCZE010000021.1:0-32191 GCF_024586575.1 Chryseobacterium sp. WG23 | reverse complement strand
CAAAGCCCGTTTGTATTGATCTATAATTGTTATTACTTTTATAATGTTTCTTTCAACCAATCGAAGAATTCCCTCTGCCATACCAATCCGTTTTGTGGATGAAGTACCCAGTGATTTTCATTTGGGAAATAAACAAGTTTAGATTTCAGTCCTCTTAATTTTGCAGCCTGGAAAGCTTCCTGCCCTTGTTCGTAAGGTACACGGAAATCAATTCCTCCCTGAACAATCATGATTGGCTTATTCCATTTTTCCACAAAATTGCTTGGGTTGAATTCTGTATAGGCTTTTGGAAGTGGCTTTTCCCATGGAGAACCGATATCCCAGTTCGCAAACCAAAGTTCCTCAGTGGTCAGGTACCATGATTTCATATCAAATAATCCATCGTGGGCGATGAACGTTTTGAATCTGTTTTCGTGTATTCCTGCCAGCATAAATACGCTGTATCCACCATAACTTGCTCCTACAGCAGCTACTCTGTCTCCATCTACGTACGGTAATGTTTTTGCGTAATCAGTGGCTGCCAGATAATCTCTCATGGGCTGTCCACCCCAATCTTTAGAGATCTCCTCATTCCATTTTGTTCCCCATCCCGGCATTCCTCTTCTGTTGGGAGCCACTACGATATAGTCATTGGCAGTCATTAAAGCAAAGTTCCATCTTACGCTGAAGTACTGTGTCAATGCAGACTGTGGACCACCCTGGCAATATACCAGCGTTGGATATTTTTTATTAGGATCAAAATTTGGTGGATAATGGAACCATACTCCCATTTCTTTACCATCCGAAGTTTTTACCATTTTAAGTTCAGATTTACCCTGAGCCAACTTAGCATAAGCCCCTTTATTAGCTTCAGTTACCTGCTTCATTTCTCCGTTTTTAAGATTTACTGAGAAAATTTCTGTGGCATGGTTTACATCTGTTCTTCCTACTAAAAGTGACGTTTTATTATCTGTAAAGATTTCATTAACGTCAAAATCTCCTCTGGTAATCTGCTGTACTTTTGCAGATTTTGAATCCAGAGAGAAAAGCTGTTTTGTTCCTCTGTAAGCTGCCGTAAAGTAAACTGTTTTTGAATCGGCTCCCCAAAGCACATCTCCCGATACGCTGTCGTCCCAACCTGCAGTAAGATTCGTAGTCTTACCAGATTTCCAATCCATGATCTTTACATCATTTTTATCTGCTTCATAGCCATCTCTGGCCATACTCTGCCAGATCAATGATTTTCCATCCGGGCTGAATTTGGGATTAAGATCATATCCTTTATTAGATTCTGTAAGGTTCTTGGTAGTTCCTGAAGCTAAATCGTAAGCAAAAATATCTGTATTGGTACTTGTGGCATATTCTTTACCGCTTTTAGGTTTGGTAACGTATAAAAGCTGTGCAGAATCCGGGCTCCAGATAAAATCTTCAGCACCTCCAAAAGGTCTCTGAGGAGAATCCCAGGTTTTCCCTTCTAAAAGATCTTTAGCAGCATCTACTTTATCGGAAGTATTGACAACAAATACGTGGTTGTATTTCCCTTCATTGAAATAATCCCAATGTCTGTGGTTCAGGTCTGTATATACCTGAGCTGTTGTTTTAGGAGTATCACTGTATTTATCTTTACCCATCAGTTTTTCAACCAGAACCTGTTTGCTGAAAGCGATTCTTTTACCGTCAGGAGAAATAACAATGTTATCTGCCTCACCTATGGTATAAAATTCTGTCCAGGTTTTTCCGGCATCTTTTGAAAGATAGATCACATCACCTTCCTGTGCATAGATTCCATTTTTATCCCACTGAATGAGGGCTTTTTTACCGAAATCTATTTTTGAAGACTGATTATTAAGAACATTTAGAAAATAATTCTCATTTTTTGTTTTCTCTGTTTTCAGATCTACCTGTCCTACTTTATAAATAAGGGAAGCTTGATCCGGTGAAACGGCCTGTACTCCTACTTTTTTCAAAGTCCAAAGAATTTCAGGCGTCATTAGTTGTTGTGCATTCATTAAAAGCGGAGCTGCCAGAGCCAGCAGGCTGTACTTAAGTTTCATATGTTAGTATTCATTTTTACGGATTCATAAAACCAGATAAGGCTCATAGAGTCCTTTTATTAGATTCAAAGATTGCCAAAGTTAATATTTAAAATAAAAACGGACGAAAGAATTAACATGAAAGTTTTACGATATTGAAAATAAATAGTTAATATGCAAATGAATTTTTATTAATTTTATAAAAACTAAACTAATATCCATTTTACATGAAAAAATTTCTCCTTTTTTCTGCACTCTTTGTGTCTTCTTTCTTTTTTTCACAGTTAATGATAAGCCCTTTTCCCAATCATTATTATAACACTTATCAGGCAACTATTTCAGGAAACGGAACTATTTATTATACTACTGATGGAAGCACACCTACATTAAGTTCTGGTTCAGCAGTCAATAATGTACAGATTCCCATTGATCAGAATAAAGAAATCAAAGCATTTCTTGTTGATAGCCAGGGAAGTTTATCAGCTGTCATCAGTAAAAAATATTATACAGGAAGTATTCCTACGGCTAATATTTACTTTAAAATTCCTTCTGCATGGACCGGAAGCTGTGTAATGATTGATATGGTGAATCCTAATTCTATTGACGGATTTGCGATGGATACCTTCTGGCCAGGGGTCGTAATGCAGCCCGCAGGATGTGAATCCTGGTATAAGGCTGCCAGAAATTTTGAAAGTGCCAATGTACGTTTTAACAATTGTACCCTCTTTGAAAATATTCCTTCAACTATCAGTACAAATTTGATTCCTATGGAAAGTACTTTGTATTATGATTTTACTGACGGGATCATAACAACTCCACCCTCATGTTTATTTTTAGCGACTCATGAAACGCAGCAAAAAAACAGCAATGTTTTAATTAAAGTTTACCCGAATCCTGTTTCAGATATTTTAAAAGTAAATACTGACAGGAATTTTCAGGAATACGAGATTCTAGATGTGAATGGAAGAGTGATTGTAAAAGGCCAGTTTGTAAAAAAAATTTCTATTCATCAACTTATTTCAGGAAATTATTTTCTAAAACTGAAAGATTCAAAGGGAAATTTAGTATTGTTAAAATTCATTAAAAAATAAAAAAATCCGCTTGTTGAGCGGATTTATATTTTGATCTGTATGTTTTTAATTAATCTCCATCTGAGAACATTGAACTTGCCAAAGAAGTGACAATGGACAATAGAATGCTAAATATAAATGCCCACCAGAAGCCATCTACCACCATACTGTCTATAAAATAATCTGCAAGCATAATAATTGCCGCATTAATTACCAAGGCAAAGAAACCTAGTGTAATAATGGTAAGGGGAAGTCCGAAAAGGCTTAAAATAGGTTTAACAAAAATGTTTAAAACTCCCAATACAATGGCAAAGATGATTGCTGTTGAAAATCCTTCAAACTGTACTCCCGGTAAAACTTTTGTTAAAAGATACGCAACTATCGCCGTAATAAATAATCGGATAATTAAGTTCATATTATTATTTTTTAATGTTTATGGGGGTTATGGAGCAAAAGCCATTCCATTTCGGTAAAAAAAATTCAATAAAACCCTTTGTTTAAAGATATTTTAGCCTTTTACCATCCTGAAGCTTTTATTTTATTTTCATCATGGTCACCAATGAAGTCGCCACATGACTTTCTGAATCTGGACCTTCATTCTGAACATAAATTTCCGTTCTGATCACACTGATTTTGGTACCGCCCTTAATGACATATGATTTTGATATCAGAGCATCACCCATTGCAGGCCGTAAATAGTTCACCTTTAGCTCAACTGTCACTACATAGCAATCTTCTTTGTAATGGCTTACGGCTGCATATCCCGAAGAAACATCCACTAAAGAAGCGATCATTGCTCCGTTGAACATTCCCGCTTTCCTGGTCATCATTTCCATCTTAGGGATTTTTATAGAAATAAAATCTGTTTCCACTTCCAGCAGTTCTGCCCTGTAGAATTTCAAGGTTTCCGAGCGGTTGAAGCTGTCTGTAATAAGTTTTGTTTTCTCTGGAGTCATTGCTTTTTGAATTTGAATGTAAATGTAAAGATTGATTTAAAAAGTAAAGAATTAAAAGACTAAAAATTGAGTGATAGGTCCGTATTCTTATTCGCCAACAACAAAAAGCTTGCACGCTTTAATTATTGCAGGAGTAATGTTTAATCTGTAAGCTTAGGTTTATTTTTATGATATAAAAGTTTAGCTTTGTATTAAAGGGATGATCATATGGATTTTAAAAGTTTTTTTTCGTGTCTAAGCATTCTGATGTGCTGTACTTTTCATGCCCAAACCTTATCTTTATATGGAGGTTCAGATCAAGATCAATATCTGGGATGTTTAAACTGTGATACTTTTAATAAAGATTCAGTGTGGAACACTTATGGTGATTACGGAAATGTATACAGTTCAAAATCAATCTGGAATTCTTACGGAAATTATGGAAGTTCATACAGCACTTACTCTCCCTGGAGCTCTTATGCTTCCTACCCTCCGGCTATTATCGATCAGGATGGAAATTTTTACGGATATCTTACCTTGAATACATATAAGTCTGAAAGATCCGGTCTGGAACTGGCTCAGGTGTTGTGCAAATACCATGAGGATATCAAAAAAGACATCAGTGGTTAATATGACAGGCTGTTCAGGTAATTTTTTAATTGAGAGGTATATTGACCACCCCGTCAAAAATTCTTTGAATTTTCGCCACCCCTCCGGAGGAGGGGAATGTGTAGTCTTCAATTGGTATATTTGAGCTTTTATTACCTGCGAAATGAAAAATACATTGTATAAAAGACTCTAAAGTATTTTTTAAACACTTTAGTTCACTTAAGCAAGTGTAAAAATTACTGCATATGGGTAAGTTCACTTTAGGAGAAAATCAGAGATTTTCATAAAACTTATATGTACTTTTCAACAGTTTAAAGGTCACTTTTAAAAATCTTAAGTGGTTAAATTTTTTGTGACTTTTGTGGTTGATATTTCTCCTGCTGATTGAGCAGATATTTTGTGTAGGTTTTAAGAAAGCAAGACATTAAAATCATCACTTAAAGTCAGGACTCCTTCTGTTAATCCTTCCGGGTGAATATTGAAGCCTTTCAATTTTGAACTTTTTCCTTTTAAAACCAAGTCCATCAATTGTTTATCAGACAGTTTTTTACCAAAAATTTCAAAACTAATTTTAAAACCACAGTTTTTGAAATCTGAACAGCCAACTGCTGTTTTTCCTTTGATCAGGTTATGTTCTTTACACTTTGGACATTTTGTTTCTTCCCAGGACTGCAGTTCTTTTTTCTGTGCCGGTTCTCTTTTTTTCTTTTCCTTCACCTCTTCTTGCTCTTCCTGCAGAGTAATCACTTTTCCTTTGCCATAAACTACTTTTGCGGTAAGCTCCGTTACCATCTGGATCAGTTCTTCTTTAAAAAGATTGGCTTCATATTCACCTTTCTCAATTTTACGAAGTTTTGATTCCCATTCTCCGGTAAGTTCCGGACTTTTTAGAAGTTCATCCTCAATGGTATCAATCAGCTGAATTCCAGTTTGTGTAGCAATCAGGTTTTTCCTTTTCTTTTCTATATATTTTCTTTTGAAAAGGGTTTCGATGATGTTGGCACGGGTGGATGGTCTTCCGATACCGTTATTTTTCAGAAGTTCACGAAGTTCTTCATCTTCTACCTGTTTCCCGGCGGTTTCCATTGCCCGCAGCAATGTAGCTTCGGTATAGGGTTTTGGAGGTGTCGTTTTTCCTTGGTGGATCATTGGATCGTGAGGTCCTGTTTCTCCTACAATAAATTCGGGGATGGTCTGTTCTTCTTCCTTTTCTTTTTCTTTATCGGCAGATTCTTCTTTAGGTTCTTTGGCATAGACAGCTCTCCATCCAGCTTCAAGAACTTGTCTTCCACTGGTTTTGAAAGGGATAGTTCCTACTTTTCCTTCTACCAAAGTATTGGAAATTTTACATTCCGGATAGAATACGGCAATAAAACGTTTTGCAATCAGATCATAAATCAGTTTTTCCTCCCTGCTCAGATTCTGAGAAGGTGGGATTTCCGTAGGAATGATCGCATGGTGATCAGTTACTTTGGTATCATCAAAAACTGCTTTCGATTTTGGAATCGGAGCTTCTAATAATGGAGCAATCAGGTCCTGATAAGGATACATTTTCTGAAGAATTCCTCCTATTTTCGGATATAAACTTTCGGATAGATAAGTGGTATCAACACGCGGATAGGTTACGTGCTTCTTTTCGTAAAGACTCTGGATATAATTCAGCGTGTTTTCTGCTGAATATCCATATTTTTTATTGGCCTCTACCTGAAGTCCCGTCAGATCAAAAAGTCTTGGATTCTTTTCTTTTCCTTCTTTTATTTCGAAAGAAACGATCTCAAATGGATTTACTTTAAGATATTCCAGCCCTTTTTCAGCACGTTCCAGCGTTTTTAAACGGTCAATCGCTGCATTGAAAATAACGTCACGGTATTTAGTCTTCAGTTCCCAATATTCTTCTGTGGTAAAGGCATCGATCTCTTTCTGACGCTGAACCAGCATCGCCAATGTCGGAGTTTGCACCCTTCCTATAGAAAGAACGGCTTTGTTTCCACCAAATTTCTTAGTAAAAAGTCTTGTCGCATTGATTCCTAGCAGCCAGTCTCCTATGGCTCTTGCATTTCCGGCCAGGTACAGATTTTTATAATCTTCAGCAGGTTTTAAACTGGCAAAGCCTTCCTTGATAGCTTCTTCCGTTAGTGAAGAAATCCATAAACGCTGGATCGGTTTGTTGCATTTCGCCTTCTGCAATACCCAACGCTGGATCAATTCTCCCTCTTGCCCGGCATCCCCACAGTTAATGACCTCATCACATTCTTCAACCAATCTTTCGATTACTTTAAACTGGTTTTCTACGCCTTTATTCGGAATAAGCTTTATTCCAAAGCTGCTGGGAATAATAGGCAACAGAAATAAATTCCAGGATTTGTATTGCGGACCGTAGTCGTGAGGTTCTTTTAAGGTACAAAGATGTCCAAACGTCCATGTTACGCAATAGCCGTTTCCTTCCATATAACCTTGTTTAGGCGTGGTAGCACCCAATACTTTGGCGATATCTCTGGCAACACTGGGTTTCTCGGCAATACATAATTTCATGAACTCGGGTTTATTGTAGGGGTGCAAAAATCGGGATTTTTTTTGACTTTCGCTAATTTAGTTGAGAGTGGATAGCTTGGAGTTGAAAGATAGTGAAATTAAGTTCTATATTCTAAAGATTTAGAGTATAACATTATAATCGTCCTATCTATTTATGAAAAAAGCCCCCTTATAAAAAGGGGGCCGAATCAACAATAGTAATGAAACTAGGTTCATTATTTTTTTTGAGCTTCAGAAATGGCATCAGCAATTCCACCGCCTGCGGTTTCAAAGAAGGCAGGACCAGCCAGCAGATATACTTTTTCTAATTTTTTTGTGGTGGAAAGTTTGTGTTCTTTCAGATAAGTTTCAGAGCGGTTCGCATGTACGATTCCTCTTACTACGTTTCCAGCTACCAAAGCAGTTGGAGAATCTATTCCTGCATCTTTCAGGTCACTGGCAATGGCAAAATTGGTAACGCCTAACCTCATAGCTTCACGGGCTGCCACTTCTCCTACGGAAGTCATCAGGTCAGGGGTGAATTTGTTACGGTCACCTAAACCGATCAGCAATAATTTCTTTGCAGACATCGATCCCTCAGGCGGGGTAATCAAAAGGGTTCCTAAAGAATGTCCCTGAAACTGGCCTGACTTTCTAAGGTTGGTTAATTCTCCTTTTAAAGCTTCATCCAGATGAACCAATCCATTTAGTTTAGCGGGTAAAGCCTGAGCGTTAAAAATATCTCCTTCCGTATATTCGAAAATACAGGCTACCTGAAGCTGGGAATCGGCTGAAGAAGGTCCCTGTACTAATCCTATCATGGAGATTCCATCTACGATTCCCCAGTTTTTAGAAGTTCCTAAAGCAGTGGTTTTTGCAGTGGCTGTGGTAGAGATCGTTTGCGCAAAGCTTAAACCAGTTAATACCAGTAATGCGAAGACTAATGATTTATTTAGGGTATGTTTTAATATATTTTTCATATTTTTTTTGGTTACTGATTATTTTTGTTGTCGGACAGAAGGTTCTTTTTATAATCTTTGTTTTATAAAGTCATAGGTACTTCCATCAATAGGATTTCCGTTCCTTCCCCGGTTATTTTAATATCTAAATCCTTGATATCCCACATTCCGAAACCATCTCTTTCTTCTACTGGCTGACCCTCGATTTGTGCACTTCCTTTAAGGATAAAAGCATAGACTCCGTTTCCTTTTTTCCTGATCTGATAACTGACTTTCTTATCCTTTTCAAAAGTTCCCAGATGAAACCATGCATCCTGATGAATCCATACTCCTTCATCATTGGCATCTGGGGAAAGGATCTGCTGAAATTCGTTTTGACGTTTCGTTTTATCTAATGTAATCTGGTCGTATCTTGGGACTACATTTCTTTTGTTGGGATACACCCAGATCTGGAGAAACTTCACAGGCTGATCAGTATTTCTGTTGAATTCGCTGTGCATAATTCCGGTTCCTGCACTCATCACCTGAACATCCCCGCTTTTGATTACGGCTGTATTGCCCATGCTGTCTTTATGTTCAAGATCTCCTTCCAGAGGAATACTAATGATTTCCATATTGTCGTGAGGATGGGTTCCGAAACCTTTTCCCGCTTCTACTTTGTCATCATTCAAAACTCTCAGTACTCCGAAATGCATTCTTTCAGGATTATGGTAGTTGGCAAAGCTGAAAGTGTGCTGGCTTAGCAACCATCCATGATCAGCTTTTCCCCGTGAATCTGCTTTATGGATGACAGAGTTGTCTTTAATTTTTGATTCCGTATTGGGTAAATGGTTATATCCGATAGGTTCTAACGGTTCGATTTCATCAATATCATTTTTCATGGTATTTCCAAGAGAAGCTGATGCTACAAACATTCCTGTTCCCAATAATCCTTTCTTTAAAAAATCTTTTCTGTCCATATCAAGTTATTTTTGATAGGACAAATGTACAGCGGTGAAAAACCCTGCACATTTAACTAGTTTAATAAATGACTTTTCAGCAAAAAAAAATGCCGGATACTTTTTTGTATTCGGCAGTATGATCATATTGATTGTTGGAATAAAAAGATTTTTGGAAATCGCAAAGGCGCAAAATATTTATTACGTAACATGTATTAAGGCGCAAGGATTTATCTACGATAAAATTATTGAGATACTCATTCAACATTTGTTATCAAAAAAAAATCTGTGTAAATCTGTGTGATCTGCGGGTAAAAAATCTCAAGATTTATTTTTCTTTTGAAGCCAACCGTTTTCTGATGGTGCTTACAAATTCCTTCGAAACCCCTAGATAAGAAGCAATATAATATTGAGCTACCCTTTGTGGAATTGAAGGATTTACTTTGATAAATTCAATATATCTGTCTGAAGCAGTCTTTGAAATGGTATTCACAAGGCGGCTCTGTAAGGTCGTTAAATTCCGCTGTACCAACATCCTGAAAACTCTCTCAAACTTGGGAATTTCCTGTAATAATTTCTCTTTAGTTGCAGGATTCAGCATATAAATTTCTGAGTCCTCCAGAGTTTCAATATATACTTTTGATGGTTTTTGCTCCTGAAAGGAAGCAATATCGCTGATCCACCAATCTTCAATAGCAAACAATAAGGTAACCTCAGAACCGCTATCATCCAAGCAGTACATTCTTACACATCCTTTGTGAATATATCCTTCAAACTGGCAGATTTCTCCTTCTCTTAATAAAACAGTCTTCTTGGGAAATGTCTGACAAACCAGAACATCTGTAAAAATTTTCTCTTCTTCCGGACTTATAGTGATGAACCGTTCAATATTCCTGATGATATTTTCAAACATAAATTAAAGTTTACCCCTGCAAATTAGGAAAAAGACTGTAAACTTCGTTCTTTAACAGTCCGCTTCCTCCTCCATAATGGTCAATCACTTTAACATCTTTATCTAAATAGGCACAGAATATCTTAATCTCTTTCTCAAAGTTATCGGATAATCCGGAACTTAAAAGAACGATATCTACCTTATTTTCTGTTATATAGTCATAGCTGGCATTCTCATCACTTTGAATTTCAGCTGTCCAGCCGTCGTTATTTCCTATAATCCGTTGTAAAACATCCAGAATTTCCTGATTCTTTCCGATGATTAAAAAATGTAATGTTTTCATTAAGTTTCAGTATTGATGGTTCTTATTGGTTACGAGTTGAGGGGTTGATGGTTGAGAGTTTATAGGTAAGAGCGATGTAACGTATAAAAACCGGAAAGTGGAAGAATAATAAGTAATTTTCTTTTGAAGCTATTAACTCTCAACTCTTAACTCTTAACTCTTAACTCTTAACTCTCAACTCCCCTACAAATGTTTATTCCCCGTTATTTTCAATTCATTCAAATCCAGCTGAGATTCGGCTTTTCTAATCTCATCATCACCGAATAATTTTTCACGTTTCATTTTGAATAAATCCTTTCTCTGTAATGCAATAATGTCGAGCATGACCTTATGATATTCCTTCAGATCATTCTGCCTGTTGGTGCACATTTCAATAGAGCTCAGATGGTTTTGGTGGAGTTTAATATCATTTTCCAATGCTTTTTTAAGGTTCTCTACCAGGTTATTACTGCTTACCGTAGGTTCATATTCTTTGATCAGCCTGTCAATTGCCAGTTGATCCAGTCTCATTTGAATTCCTGCCTGCTGCTCATGAGAAGGTAAAATAGGATCAATTTCCTCTATTTTAGTTAATTTAATAATCAAAGGCAGTGTAAGTCCCTGGAAAACCAACGTTACAAAAATAACGATAAACGTGATAAAAATAATCAGGTTTCTCATAGGAAACTGAGACTGCTCATTCATCATAACCGGAATGGATAAGGCTGTTGCCAGAGAAACAACTCCCCGCATTCCGGCCCAACCGATGATCAAGGGATTTTTCCATCCCGGGCTTGGGTCCAGTCGGGCTTTTTTACTCAGCCATCTCGGTAGATGGGCTACCGGGTAAATCCATAACAGGCGAACCACAATTACGATACCACTTATAATTAAACCATATTTTATACCCTCCATTAAAGAGGTTTCTCCCAGACCATTGATAATATCCGGAAGCTCAAGTCCTATTAATACGAAAACCAACGCATTCATTACAAAGATCAACGTATTCCAGACTCCTGTCATATTAATTCTTGTCGTTCCGGTTTTAAAAATCTCATGGGCACGAAATGACATAAAAAGTCCCCCGCTTACCACAGCCATCACTCCTGAAAAATGGAAATGCTCTGCGGAAAGAAATAAAATATAAGGTGTAATTACCGTAATAGCGGCATCAATTGCCGGGGTAGTAGGCAAAAACTTATGAATGGCATAAAAAATATGAGCTCCGATAATTCCTACAACAATTCCCATTCCTGCCACAAGAAAAAACTGGCCGATGGCTTCATGCATTGAGAAAGCTCCCGTCATTACCGCAACTAAAGCAAACCTGAAAACAATCAGTGAAGAAGCATCATTGATCAGGCTTTCCCCTTCCAATATGGCAAGGGTTCGTTTAGGAACCTTTAATCCTTTTAATACAGTGGCTGCTGCAACAGCATCGGGTGGAGAAACTATACCTCCCAATAAAAAGCCTAATGCCAGGGTAAAACCGGGAATCAGAAGCTGTGAAGTATAAGCAACCACCAGAGAGGTCAGGAAAACAAGTCCAAAAGCTAACAGACTGATGGGGCGTTTCCACTTCCAGAAGTCATTCCAGGAAGTATACCATGCCGCTTCATATAAAAGCGGTGGTAAAAAGATTAAAAATATAATATCGGGATCCAGCTTTAAAACAGGTACTCCCGGAATCATGCTGATTCCTAATCCGGCAAGCACCAGAAAGATAGGGTAAGCAATCTTTATGCGCTGTGCCAGCATCACCAGCATCATAACGAGTAATAAAAGACCCAGTATTAAAAGTAGTGATTCGTGCATCTTTTTTAGAGGATATAAGTTTTGGCTAAAGCCAATGGATTGATGATATATTGTCGGGTGGCTAAAGCCCACCTCTATTGAATTTTGACAATACTATCTTTTAATTTATTTAAATATAACCGAATTCGCCAGCTCAATTTCCTCCTGATTAATGGAATGTCCGAAATTGGCGTACACTTTTTCTGTAACCTCAGCATTCATTTCTCTTAGAATATTGGCTGTAGCATACACTCTTTCTATGGGAACATGGAAATCAGGATTACTGGTTGCTAAAAGAACCGGAGTTCCTGCAAAATCACCTTTATAGTGATCCCGGTTGATCTTATCACCAATCACTCCTCCGATAATAGCCACTGCTCCACCCAATTTTTGTGCATTACGGGCCAAAAATTCCAGCGTAAGACAGGCGCCCTGGGAAAATCCGAAAAAATAAATGTTTTCAGGTTTAATGCCTGCATCTACAGCAGCTTTTACTGTTTGATCTACCATTTCCAGGGCAGATGACAACCACGGTTCATTCTGATCAACCGGAGCGATAAACGAATAAGGATACCAGGTATGATTCAGTGCCTGAGGGGCTAATAATGCATAGTCTTTTACATTCAGATGTTGGGATAAACTCAGGATATCCTGAGCACTTCCACCGCGTCCGTGAATCATAATCAAGGCTTTCTCTGCCTGTTTTAACGGTATTCCTGCTGTTTTTATATTTAAAATATGACTCATTATTTCTATCTGAATTTTTCTGTTGGATAATTAATTGTAGGGAGAATTTCCGTTAAACGTTCCCTTTGTTCTTCAAATTGTTCCGGTAACATCAAATCTTCCCCTAATGATGCAGCTTCTTCATCTGCATCGAACCCCGGACCCGAAGTGGCAATTTCAAACAACACACCACCGGGCTCTTTAAAATATACTGATGTGAAATATTTCCGGTCTTTCACTTCTGTATGCTCCAAACCATATGCATTGAGCCTGTCTACCATCTCAAGTTGCGACTGTGCATCCGGAGTGGCAAAAGCTACATGATGAACAGTCCCTCTTCCAGCCAGCCCTTTTAACGCATTAGGCATATACAAAAGATCTACATATTTCCCCGGTAAATCTTCTGTTGCCAGTCTCAATCTGTCAGCGCTTTCAGTAATGACCTTATGGTCCATCTGGGTCGTTAAAAGGGCGGCCGTTCTTTCATAAGCATCCTGCCAGATTTCCACATGGTGAATTCCTTTTAACGCATATTCTTTGGGAATATAGCCGTTGTTATATCCTTTTCTTTCATCTTTATCATTAAAAACCAATTCCAGTCCCAGCCCGTCAAAAT
Source organism: Chryseobacterium sp. WG23 (assembly GCF_024586575.1). Taxonomy (NCBI): domain Bacteria; kingdom Pseudomonadati; phylum Bacteroidota; class Flavobacteriia; order Flavobacteriales; family Weeksellaceae; genus Chryseobacterium; species Chryseobacterium sp. WG23. Next base: position 18,807 of record NZ_JALCZE010000021.1, on the reverse strand, counting down.
CTTCGAGATAAATAAAAACTTCATCAGAAAATCTTTGCTGTGGCTGTTTATATTGAATATTAAACTGATCCAGACGATTTGTCCAATACTCCAATGCATCCATAGAAACTGAAAAAGCAGTGGTATTCAGCATTCCTTTGCCGTGTCTTCCATTAATCAGGTCTTTACCATAGGGAAAAGTTGTCAAAATAGTTCCCGGCGTTCCATATTCATCTCCGAAATAGAAATGATAAACATCGGAGTATTCAAAATTAACTGTTTTCTTGACCAATCGAAGTCCTAAAACTCCGGTATAAAAATCTATATTTTCCTGAGCATTGCCGGTAATAGCCGTAACATGATGCAATCCTGTGATAAGTTTCATAAAGCTGAAAATTGAAAGTTAAAATTATTGACTGATTGTTGTAATGTGGAGTTTCTACATATATTTCCGGATTATTCCAGAGTGGGAAGGAAAAATGACGACCAACCAAACCTGTCAGTAAACTTAGTTTAGATCCATTCTATACCCTTCTCTCCTACTCACCGTGATTACAACGTTTCTTTCATCCACACATCATTATATTCTTCCGGATGACGTTTGAACTGTGCATGAACATAGGGACACAAGGGTACAATCTTCAAGTCGTTTTCTCTTGCATAAGAAACCAGTCTTTCCAGTAAAATTTTGGCAAAGCCTTTTCCTTCATATTCCGAATTCACTTCAGTATGATACACGGTCAGTTTTTTTCCAATTACTGAAATGTCCATTTTTCCTGCTTTATGATCATCTGAAAAAAGTTGAATTTCTCCTTTTCTTCCTTCTAAAACTATTTCTGTTCTTTCCATTTATTTTATTTTTGTTGATGCTGTTTACTATATTATTCTTACTGTCAAAATTACAGTCTTTATCGGAGCTAAGTAATGATCTATGATAACTTCGGTAATGCTTCTTCTATTTTATCACGCATTCCTTCATATTGTACAGGAAGTTTCAGGTGATTTCCCAGTTCATTCAGTGGTTCATCTACAGTAAACCCCGGATTATCTGTGGCAATTTCAAATAATACACCTCCAGGTTCACGGAAATAGAGTGAGTAAAAATAATCCCTGTTGATCTTAGGAGTGATACTTAAGCCTGCAGATAATACTTTTTCACGGTATTCCATTAAAACAGCATCATCTTTTACTCTAAAAGCAATATGGTGATTGGTTCCTGCAGCATTTCTTCCGGATGGCATTTTATCATTCTCAATAATATCTACGAAATTGGCCGTATCAATAGCATCTGTAGCCAGCCTGTATCTTTCCCCTTCCTGCTTTTGAAGATCATATCCTAAAATATCCGTTAAAATCTTAAGGGTAGGATCAGCTTTTTTTAAACTTAAAGTAACATTATGAAATCCTTTCAAAGCATGCTCTTCTTTGATATCATCAGTGGTCCATACTTTTCGGTGATCATCAGCAGATGGCTCTATGAACTGTAACTGCAAGCCGTCCGGATCTTTAAAAGAGATCAGCTTTTCCCCGAAGAACTCCTCTTCCTTTATATTCACATTAAAATTTTGAAAACGGCTTTTCCAAAATCCAAGGCTTCCTTTCGGAACTGAATATCCGATATGAGTAGCCATACCGCTTCCATTAGTACCCTGACCAATTCCTTCCCACGGAAAGAAAGTAAGAATAGTTCCCGGTGTTCCGTTTTCATTTCCAAAATAGAAGTGATATGTTCCCGGATCATCAAAATTGACGGTTTTCTTGACCAGCCTTACCCCTAAAACCTGAGTATAAAAATCTAAGTTTCTTTTTGCATTGTCTGCAATAGCTGTAATATGGTGCAGGCCTAATATTCTATTGTCCATGTTTTTTAAATTTGATGCTAAATTATGATCAATAGAAATCCTGTGCATTTAACTAGTTTAATAAATGAATCTATTACAGATCCAACCCCTGAAAAAACGCACAGTAAAAAACTGCTTTATACAATTCTTAAATAATCAAACTTATTTTAATCATTCCATAACAGCATATTTCATCGCATTTCCACAATAAATGAATTAAAAACTATTTTCCACCAACATTCAATCAAAAAATAAAAACAAATAAAATACTGAATTACAAATATTTAAATCCGTTACAGTAAATTAATATTCAAAAAGCCTACTTTTTTAGTGGACTAATAAAAATTATATTATATATTTGCAATCGTATTCAGGAAATAAAATAAAATGAAGGCAGAATTAAAAAATAATTCAATAAAGAAACATACCATCAAGAACATGATGATGTGTATCTGTATGCCTATACACCAAGAATACTGTGGATGACCTTACTTTTATATAACATATTTTTTAAAGGCTCTACAACATTGTAGAGCCTTTTTTATTAACAACAAACAACATTAAAAAATAACAATGAGCACTTCTAAAAACAAATGGCTGGTCCCATTGGCATTTACCAACATCTATGTAATATGGGGGATTACATTTTTAGCCATATCATTTGGCTTGAAAGGTTTTCCTCCGTTCATTCTTTCGGGATTAAGATTTCTGGTTGCAGGAATTCTGATGATAGGATATCTCCTGTCAAAAGGAGAAAAGGCTAATACGATGATCAACTGGAAAAAAAATGCTATTACCGGTATTTTAATTCTTACCGGAGGAACAGGTCTTGTGGCCTGGGGAGAGCAGTATGTAACGGCACCGGAAGCGGCCATTTCTATTGCAACCGGACCTTTTTGGTTTATTGCCATTGACAGAAAGAACTGGAAATATTATTTTTCAGATAAATTTATTCCGATAGGCCTGGTCATTGGTTTTGTAGGATTGGTATTATTTTTAAAGGGAAGTGTAAACTCAACGGCAGCACATGCAGCCACTGACGGCCATCTTCGTATTACCGCTTTTATCGTGTTAGGATTAAGCTCTATAGCCTGGGTACTGGGTTCTTTATATTCAAAGAAAAACCCGGCTTCGCAATCTACTTTTATGAATATTGCCCAACAGCTTATAGTAGCTGGATTGGCCTCTTTTCTGATTGCATTTTTAAGAAAAGAATGGACCGTTTTTTCGGTCTCAGCCATCCCATTATCAGCATGGTTGGGTGTTTTGTTTTTGATCTTCTTTGGATCTATAGTCGCTTATTTGTCGTACATTTGGCTATTGTCCGTAAAACCCGCCGCTTTGGTAAGCACCCATACCTACATTAACCCTATTGTAACGGTTATTGCAGGCTGGATTGTTGCCAATCAGAGCATCAATGGAGGTCAGTTGTATGGTTTATCCATTATATTGCTGGGAGTATTGCTGACGAATGTCACCAAATATTTTAAACTTTCGAAACGGTCAAAAGTGAAGTTAAGAAGAGTGAAACGATTTTTTAATAAAACAGGCAGACGATACCAGCCTATTTAAATAGTATAAAACATCAGAATGATAGAAATCAAAAATATATCAAAAACATTCCATCAGAAAAAGCAATCTTTCAAGGCGCTGGATCGTGTGAGCCTCACTATAGAGAAAGGAGATATCGTAGGAATTATCGGATTTTCAGGAGCTGGAAAAAGTACCCTTATCCGTACGGTAAATCTGTTGGAAAGACCGGACGAAGGGCAGATTATTATTAACGGAAAGGATTTCACTCAACTAAGCTCAAAGCAACTGGCTGAAGAGCGCAAAAAAATTGGGATGATCTTCCAGCACTTCAACCTTCTTTCTTCAAGAACTGTTTTTGATAATATCGCGCTTCCTTTGGAGCTCGATCGTACAAGTAAAGATCGTATTAATAAAAAAGTGAATGAGCTTCTGAAAATTGTAGGCCTTGAAGATAAAGCCCATGATTATCCACGAAGCCTTTCCGGAGGTCAGAAACAGAGAGTTGCCATTGCCAGGGCATTAGCCAATGATCCCCATCTTTTACTCTGCGATGAAGCTACCAGTGCGCTTGATCCTGCCACCACACAGTCTATATTACAGCTGTTAAGAGATATCAATCAAAGACTGGGAATTACCATCCTCCTTATTACTCATGAAATGGAGGTCATCAAAGCAGTCTGCAACCACGTTGCCGTGATAGACAAAGGAAAATTATTAGCAAAAGGAACTTTAAGTGAGATTATTTCGGATCGGGAAAATCCGGTAATCCGCCAATTTATAAATTCAGATAACATGACCCTGCCGCAGGAACTCAATAACAGACTTCAGAAAGAACCACAGGATGGTTTATTTCCGCTGGTCGAAATAGAACTCAATGAAAATATAAGTGTTGAACAACTTCTTTCAACCTTATATAGTCAATATAAAATTCCATATAAACTTTTGAAGGCTGATGTAGAATATCTTGGAAACTCCAATTTTGGAAAACTGCTGCTTCAGCTTCAGGGGAAAGAAGAAGAAAATCAACAGGCCATCTACTATTTCAATCAAAATAAAATTCAAAATACAGTAAAAGGATATGCTTAGTGATACGGTAATTGCTCTTTTAGCAAAAGGAGCTTGGGAAACAATTTATATGACATTCGTATCCGGATTTTTTGGATTCGTTCTAGGCCTTCCGGTTGGGATTTTGCTGTTTTTAACAAGAAAAGGACAGCTGTTGGAAAATACCGTTTATCATAGGGCACTCTCTATTTTGGTGAATATTTTCCGTGCCATTCCTTTTATTATATTAATTGTATGGATGATTCCGTTTACAAGAATTTTAGCAGGAACCTCCATTGGGGTTAACGCAGCATTGGTTCCTTTAAGTATAGGAGCAGCCCCGTTTATTGCGAGGCTAGTGGAAAACAGCCTCATTGAAGTTCCTCACGGTTTAATAGAAACGGCAAGAGCTTTGGGAGCTTCACCCTTTCAGATCATCAGAAAAGTATTGCTTCCGGAAGCCCTTCCTTCACTTATCAATAATGCTACCATCACTTTAATTACTCTGGTAGGCTATTCTGCGATGGGCGGTGCGGTAGGTGCCGGCGGATTAGGACAGGTTGGCTATCAATATGGTTATATTGGTTATGATATTGTGATCATGAATACTGTATTGATTTTACTGGTTCTGTTAGTATTTATTATCCAGTTTGCAGGAGATCGGCTGTCAAAAAGGTTTGATCACAGGTAGAAATTCTGAGCGTAAAGGAGTAAGATCTGCCCTTTTACAATTCCTTTTTCTTATTTAAAAGAACGACAATGAAAAAAATAAAGATTTTAAGTTTATTTGCTGCCGGCATATTATTATTTACGGCTTGTTCCGGAAGGAAAGATGATCCGAATTTTATCCGGGTGGGAATTACCTATGGCCCGGAGCAGGAAATTGCTGAAGTGGCAAAAAAAGTAGCGAAAGAGAAATATAATCTTGAAGTGGAATTGATCCCCTTTAATGATTATGTTGTTCCCAATGAAGCTTTGACCACCGGGGATATTGATGCCAATGCTTTCCAGCATGTTCCTTATCTTACTGAACAGTCGAAACAGCGGGGTTACAATCTGGCTGTGGTGGGAAATACATTTGTTTTCCCTATTATAGCGTATTCCAAAAAAATTCAAAATATAACTCAGTTGCAGCATGGAAATACGGTGGTTATTCCTAATGACCCTACCAATGGAGGCCGTTCTCTGCTTCTGTTACAGAAAAATGGCTTGTTACGATTAAGAGACGGTGTTGGGTTGCTTCCGAAAGTGACCGATATCACAGAAAATCCAAAGCAGCTGAAAATTATGGAGATTGAAGGCGCACAGATCCCAAGAGTTTTGGACGACAGAGATGTGGTGGTAGGTATTATCAATAATAACTTTGCAGCCCAGGCTGGGTTGGATTCTGAGAAACAGAGTGTTCTAAAAGAAGATAAAGATTCTCCTTACGTCAATGTAGTGGTTGCCAGACAAGACAATAAAAACAGTCAGAAGGTAAAAAATTTCGTCAAAGCTTATGAGTCTGATGAAGTGGAGAAGAAAGCCAAAGAAATTTTTAAAGGAGGAGCCGTGAAAGGATGGTAATGCTGAATTTGAGAATCTTAAGGCCCAAATTTTTAGTGTTTTTACGAACACTGATTCATAAACGTCAAAAGTGAATTATCTTTATCCCGTTTCTCATTTTTAGTCTTCGAAAATATAAAAGAACTGTCAAACAATTATGTAGACAGTTTTTTTACGGATTATTTTTCATTTTCTCAATTTGAGATAATAAAAATTTTAGCTATTTTTGCTTACAATCAAATAAAAAGGCATTATGTTAAAGAAAACCGCCATTGTAAGTTTATTCACTCTTATTTCTGTTTCTTATATGGCTCAGACAAATAATACTCTACCGGTTTATTTAGACGAATCCAAACCTGTAGAACAACGTATCCAGGACGCACTTTCCAGAATGACACTGGAAGAAAAAGTGGCTATGCTGCATGCCCAGTCAAAATTCAGCTCACCGGGTGTTCCCAGACTGGGAATTCCTGAATTCTGGACTACTGACGGACCTCATGGGGTACGTCCTGAGGTAATGTGGGACGAATGGGACCAGGCAGGTTGGACCAATGATTCTATTATCGCCTACCCTGCCCTGACGGCTTTATCTGCTACATGGAATAAAAAAATGTCATGGAACTATGGTAAAGCTTTAGGAGAAGAAGCCCGCTACAGGAAAAAAGATATCCTTTTAGGACCCGGAGTAAATATTTACAGGACTCCCCTGAACGGAAGAAATTTTGAATATATGGGGGAAGATCCTTATCTGACTTCAAAAATGGTAGTTCCTTATATTAAAGGAGTACAATCTAATGGCGTAGCAACTTCTGTAAAACATTTTGCCCTCAATAACCAGGAGATGTTCCGTCATACAAGTAACGTGAATGTAGATGACAGAACGCTTTATGAAATCTACCTTCCACCCTTCAAAGCAGCAGTAACTGAAGGAGATTCCTGGACGATTATGGGTGCTTACGATATGTACAAAGGCCAGTATGCCAGCCAGAATCAATATCTTCTGAATGACATTCTGAAAAAAGAATGGAAATATAAGGGAGTGGTTGTATCCGACTGGGGAGCTGTCAATAATACGGAACAAGCCATCCACAACGGGTTGGATCTTGAATTCGGAACATGGACCAATGGTCTTTCTGCCGGAACTAAAAATGCTTATGACAACTACTTTCTGGCAAAGCCTTATCTTGATTTAATTAAATCCGGAAAAGTAGGAACCACGGAGCTTGATGATAAAGTAACCAGGCTGCTTCGTCTTGCCTATCAGACCACCATGAACAGAAATAAACCTTTTGGGAATATTGCTTCTGAGGAACATAAAGCTGTAGCAAAAGAAATTGGCGAGGAAGGAATTGTTTTATTAAAGAACCAGAGGAATGTTCTTCCCATCGATCTTAATAAAGCCAAAAAAATCGCCGTGATAGGTGAAAATGCTATTAAGATTATGACTGTGGGTGGTGGTTCGTCATCATTAAAGGTAAAATATGAAGCGCTTCCTCTGGACGGAATCAAATCCAGATTTGGAAAACAGGCTGACGTTGAATATGCAAGAGGGTATGTAGGAGATATTGGTGGAGAGTATAACGGGGTAAAGTCCGGACAGGACTTAAAAGACAGCCGTTCTGAAACAGAGCTTTTGAACGAAGCTGTAGCATTGGCTAAAAAGTCAGATTATGTCATCTTTGTAGGCGGACTGAATAAAGCAGACTTCCAGGACAGCGAAGGAAATGACAGAAAAAGTTATGGCCTTCCTTACAATCAGGATCACGTCATCTCTGCACTGGCAAAAGCCAATAAAAACCTTGCTGTAGTCCTGGTATCCGGAAATGCTGTGGCCATGCCATGGATTAAAGAGGTTCCAAGTGTTGTACAGGCATGGTATCTGGGTTCCGAAGCAGGAAATTCTATTGCTTCCGTTTTAGCAGGGGATTCTAATCCTTCCGGAAAACTTCCTTTTACTTTTCCAGTAAAACTGGAAGATAACCCGGCTCACCAACTTGGAGAATATCCGGGACAAAAAGAAGAATTTGCAGCAGGAAAAGGAAAAGACCAGAAAAACCCGATCAACATTACCTATAACGAAGGAATTTTCGTTGGATACCGTTGGCATGATACCAAAAACATCAAGCCTCTTTTCAGTTTCGGACATGGATTAAGCTATACTAGTTTTGAATTTGGAAAAGCAAAAGCGGATAAAACGGTAATTTCACAGGGTGACACCATCACTTTTACAGTGAGTGTTAAAAATACAGGAAAGAAAGCAGGTGCTGAAGTAGCCCAGCTTTACATCAGTGATTTAAAATCATCTGTTCCCCGTCCTGCAAAAGAGCTGAAAGGTTTCGAAAAAGTATTTTTAAACCCTGGAGAACAAAAAGAAGTAACTTTTACCATCGATAAGACTGCATTAAGTTATTTTGATGCCGGTAAACATGACTGGGTAGCAGAACCCGGAGATTTTGAAGCTCTGATTGGAAATTCTTCAGATGCTATTAAAACGAAAGTGAAGTTTACACTGAAATAAACACAGGATTATTAATGGAAACCGACTGCCTTACCGTTGATTTCTATCGATATACAATTATAGAAGCAGATCCCTAACAGGAATCTGCTTTTTATTTGTTCTCAAATTCAGCTTTATATTTTTCTCAGGTTTTGTATTTAACAGATCTAAAATCTGAAGGAGATAAAAATTAACCAAAAAACGTCAGGTTTCCAACTTACCTTACATGAAATGAAAAGCAGGCTTCTCGCTGAAACCTGCCTACCTATCTTGTACTACTTTGCTCCTCCTGAATTTTTCTCAAGATCAGTTTTAGTATTTTCTTTTACTTTCTGATTTCCGAAACGTTTTACAAAAGTAAGTGAAACTCCGTACCAGTCCCATTTTGAATACTCTCTGAAAGTTCCGTCCTGGCTGTATGTTGTATTATCTGCATAAGGTCTTTTAAAAATATTCATCAGCTGCATACTCAGTTCCATTTGAGTTTTGGGAAATATTTTAGTGACTGAAATATTATGGAAAACATTGGTATTATTGGCATATGAATTTCCGTTATTCTGATTGGCAAGCTCTACCCATGCACTTACATTAATATTTTTATTGAAGAGATTGGTATATGATATATTGGCGGAGGCTCCCCAATAGCTGATATAATCTTTACCCCCCAGCCTGTTTTTCTCATTAAAATCCTTATTGTTAATATAGTACCATCCGAATCCCGCATTTACATTCAGTTTATTTTTCAGGAAGTTCTGGTTGGTATTGGCAAAAAGGTAATATTTCTCAACTTTTCCATCGAAGTTCCCAGGTAATGAAACGGTTCTCCCGTTTTCCGTTACATAGGTAGTCCAGTAATCCTGATTGGTATGCATATACCTTGCAGAAATAAAGTACTTTTTCAAAAGTCCGAATTTCAGATAAAGCCGGTCATTAGGGTTAGGATTCAGATAAAGATTTCCTCTGGAATATGTTCCATTGATTTCAGGTGCCAGGAAAGGGTTAAATTCAGAATACCAAGGTCTCCAAATGCTTCGGTTATAGGTAAGACTCAAATCAAATTTCTCTGAAAAATTATATTTCAGCAATAGATTGGGCAAAAAAGTTCCATACGCATCTTTTCTCTCTGTACCTGCAACATCCTGTCTTACTTTATAATCAATATATTCATACCGAAGCCCGATTCTTGTTTCCAGTTTTCCGAAGAATGTTTTACTATAATTGGCATATAAAGAACTTAGATTGTCCTCATAATGAAAGATATCATTTCTCGAAAGATTATAATATTCTGACTTTGGATCGTTCATACTGAATCCATAAAGGCTGTTGGGAATAACATGATTGTTGATTTCCGTTTTACCTCCTACTTCTATCGTACCTCCGGATTTACCTAAAGGCTGCGTATAATCTATTTTCAGAAAATAATTACGCATTTGGTTTGAGCTGATAATTCCTAGCTGCTGAGCGGTTTTCACTCCCTGTTTATCAATTTCCTTATCAATTAAATTATCATTGTCATTGCTGGAATAATTGGTCCCTAAATTAATATCTAAAATCCTATTCTTTTCTTTATCATAATATTTGTAGAAGGCATTAGTCCCTAAATTACGGCTGAATCCCCACATATTTTGAGTCTGATGAAAAGAATCATCAGGATTTCCATTAGTGAAGATCATTCCATCAGATTCTGCCAGAGATAAATTCCTGTTCTGTGAATACTCAAATACAAATCCGATATTATTTTTGTCATTCAACTCAAATTCTGAGGTAGAGGAAAGAGAAGGACTTTCATTTCTCGTCTCGTTTTCCATATTAAACTGGGTCGTTTTATTACTTGCATACCGGTTATCCCATGTTTCAGTCTTCTGTACATAATTTCCGCTATTGTAACCTCCTATCAGGGTCTGGGTAAATTTTTTCTTATGGTAGTTCAGGTTGAAATTCGTGTATTGTGAATTTTTGGTACTTTGCCTGTTGTTTAAGGAGATACTTCCTTTCAATCCTTCGTCATCCCTTTTTTTCAGGACAATATTGATCACAGAGCCCGAAGTTTCATACCTTGAGGAAGGGCTTGTAATCACTTCAATCTTCATCAGGTTATCTGCCGGAATTGTTTTAAGATATTCTTTTAATTCTTTACCTGTAAAAACTGATTTTCTATCATTAATATAAACCGTTACGGTCTGCCCTTCTGCTTTTACAGCATCATTATTATCAATACTCACCAAAGGGGTCATTCTCAGAACATCCCACGTTGTATTTCCTGCAAGAATAGCACTGTTGGCAACATTAAATACCGTTCTGTCTACTTTAGATTCTACCGTCGGTTTTCTGGCCACCAGAGTAACGGCTTCAATCTCTTTTTGCTTAACAGTATCTTTTGCAACCTGGGTTTGGGCCAAGGTCAAAGAACCTGCTAATAATGCTATTGGAAATAAAATTGTTTTCATTTGAAATTATAGTTTATTCTATAAGACCACTATGAGGAGCTATTTGTTACACCCAATAGTGAAAAAGTCGAATAAATACTTAATTCTTAGTAAGATATCGGATTCCCAAGCAATAAAAAAAACAGCAAAACAAAACCGTTTACAATAAAACGCCAATAAAAACAACATATAACCATCAAATTCACAGCGAATTATTCAAAACCATACAGTATTCCAAATTTCATTTTCACTTAAAAATCATTTACTGTTTTATACACAAAAAAAGGCCCGGATCTCTCTCACCCGGGCCGCTAGCAATAGCAAATTTACAAGGATTAATATTAAAAAATATGCTAGTTTATATTTTCAAAATAATGGATAACGCCTACTTCCGGCAGACGAAATTTATCCTTATTAAGATCAGTCTCCTGATTGTTGCTGTTTTCTAAAAAAGAGTTGCTGAATAACGCATAAGAAGGCTGTTCTGCAAGCCCATTTTTCAGCAGCTGATGAGCTTCTACAATGGTTTTACCGTATAATTTTCTGAAACTTCCGATATTATATTGTGAAAATGTTCCGTAGTGCACAATAAACTTCAAGGATAATGCTATAGTAGTACTTAAACTTTTACTTAATTCTTCAATTTTTTTATTAAAGGCATTCCTCATTTTCATGAGTATTTTCGAAATATTCTGATAGGAAGGATTTTCGTCATACCTATAAAATAAAATGGCATCTCCTTCAATCTCTGAGATTTCAAAATAACGACCGTTCACATCGATCAGTGTAGAAAGTAGTTGTCTTACAATATATTCTCCTGTATAAAGTTTTGTATTGAACACAAATTCTGTAAATCCGCTAAAATCCGGAATAAGAATGATTCCCTCCTGTATATTTGTATTCTTCATAATGATAATGGATTAAAAACCTGCTTCATCAGTACAGACGAAGCAGGTTCAATTTTACTTTATTGCCATCCGCCTCCTACAGAACGATAGAGTGCCGTTATGGCATTCAGTCTTTGCGCTTTCAGGGAAGCCAGTTCCAGTTCAGCCTGAAGCTTATTGGTTTGTGCAATGATTACCTCTACATAAGTGGCTGAATTATATTTAAATAAAATATCAGCTTTCTTCACCGCTTCATTAGATTTTAAAGCCAATCCTTCCGCTATTTTTTGCTGTTCCTCAAGCTTCTGAATTTGCACTAAAGCATCAGAGACCTCGCCTACTGCTTTTAAAACAGATTGTTTAAAGGTAATTTCAGCCTGATCTGCCAACACCTTAGACTGTTCATACTGGGTTTTCAGCTGCTTACCATTCAAAATAGGCTGTGCAATAGCTCCGGCAGCCATTCCGAAAAGTGATCCCGGCACACTGAACCATTTGCTGATCTGAAATGCATTCACTCCACCCTGAGCAGTAATGCTCAATGAAGGATACATGCTCATTTTAGCCACATGAATAGCCGCAGCACTTTTCCTTACCTCAAGTTCAGCACTTTTAATATCCGGCCTGTAGCTTAACAGCTCTGAAGGGATACCTGCTGCGATATGGTCCGGAGACTGCACCGTATTCAGGCTCGCACTTCTTTCAATCTTACCGGGCATTAAACCCGTAAGCAGACTTAGTGCATTTTCCTGTGTGGTAACGGAACTTTCAATAGCCGGAATTGATTTTAAGATCTGATCCCTTACAATTTCCTGCTGCTGTACCGCCAACGCTGTAGTCAATCCAAGTTCCTGTTGTTTTGTCAGAAATTTCAGGGTATTTTCTGCATAGGTAAGGTTAGATTTTGTGATCTCTAACTGAGTATCCAGCATTAATACATTATAATATCCCTGCACTACAGCTGCCACCAACTGGGTTTTCACAGCCTTTCCGGCTTCCTGGGTTTTAAGATATTCGGCCAGCGCCTGCTCTTTTCTTCCTTTGATCTTTCCCCAGATATCGGCTTCCCAGGAAAGGTTGACAGAAGCTGTATAATCTTCCATATACCTTTTCCCCATGAACTGCCCTGCCATCATCCCGTTCATACTGTTATCCGAAGGGCGGCTGATGTTTGCATTGGCAGCAGCACTTACGGTAGGAATGTTTGCCCATTTACTCTGATTATAAGCCAATGAGGCAAACTCAATCTGCTTTAAGGCTAGCTGAAGGTCATTATTCTGTACCATAGCTTTGTCAATCAATCCTATGAGAACAGGATCTTTGAAAAAATCTTTGTAGCTGATCTTTGCGATATTCTCATTCTGATCCACCATCATACTGTCGCTTCTGAAGGCTTCAGGCATTTTCACTTCAGGACGTTCATATTTCTGAACTTTGCAGGATATAGTTGTTCCTGAAATGAATGCGATATAGGCTATATTTTTAATTTTCATTTTTAAAATCATTTGAATTAATATTCCCAGTCAGCATCCGTTACCACTCTTCCATTGATTTTCTCATGTAAAGCCTGGAATACCACGAAAAGAACAGGCACTACAAAAATCCCTAAGATCGTTCCGAAAAGCATTCCTGAAATAGCTGCATATCCAATAGAATGGTTACCCAACGCTGACGGACCTACTACAAATAGCAACGGAAGCAATCCGGTAATAAATGCTAAAGAAGTCATCAAAATAGGACGCAAACGGGCTTTGGCCCCCTCAACGGCAGAAGCAATGAGGCTTTTGCCCGCTCTACGTCTCTGTATAGCAAATTCCACAATCAGGATACCGTTCTTGGCTAAAAGCCCGATCAGCATCACCAGTGCAATCTGAACATAAATATTATTGGATAGATCAGCCAGTGTAATCCCCACAAATACCCCTGATAATCCTACAGGAATAGCAATTAATACTGCTAGTGGAAGGATATAGCTTTCATACTGGGCTGATAAAAGGAAGAATACAAATACAATACACAATCCGAAAATCATCACCGACTGTGAGCTGGACCCTGCTTCTTCACGGCTCATTCCTTTATAATCATACGTATATCCCGGAGGAAGCACCTGCTTACTGACTTCATCAATAGCTGCCATAGCCTGACCTGTACTGTATCCCGGAGCTGCCATTACGGTTAAATTAGATGAGTTAAAAAGGTTAAACCTATCCACCACTTCAGCTCCCGTCACTTGTTTTAAACTTACCAATGTATTAACAGGAACCATTTGTCCCAGGTTATTTTTAACGAAAATTCCGTTCAGGGATTCTTTATCCTGTCTTGTCTCCGGAGTGGATTGTACCAATACTCTATAATATTTTCCAAATCTGTTGAAATCCGAAGCCTGAATACTTCCGTAATACCCCTGCATTACTCCCAATACATCAGAAACATTGACTCCCAGCTGGGCAGACTTCACTTCATCAACAAGCACTTCAAACTGGGGGTAGGTAACATCAAATGTTGTAAATGCTACCGCCACTTCCGGTCTCTGCATCAAAGCACCCATCATTCCGTAAGAAATGTTTCCTAAATTCTGAAGTTCTCCATTCGTACGGTCCTGAAGTACAAGCTCCATTCCACTGGTATTTCCAAAGCCATCTACCGTTGGGGTATTGATCACAAGGAAATTTGCTCTTTTATCCTGAGAAAGCATTCCCTGGGTTTGTCCTATAATGTCATTGATATTATTAACAGATCCTCTTTGTCCTGCCTTTTTTAATTTAACAAATATAGAAGCGGCAGAAGAGGACATAGAGCCACTGAATAAATTCAGCCCGTCTACAGAAATCACTTTATCGACTGCAGGATTTTTCATCAGAAGATCTTCTGTATCGGACACTACTTTTGACGTTCTGTCTTTAGATGCTCCCGGAGCCAGATTGGCTGTTACAATAATGAAACTCTGATCTTCATCTGGAATAAACCCCTTAGGTGTGGTCATAGACATCCATGCAAACAAGCCTCCGAAAGCAAAGATCAGGATGAAAGCAATCCATTTCTTTTTTAACAGGAATAATACCGTTTTTCCGTAACGGAAAGTCAGTTTATTGAAACTCGCATTAAAACCGGCAAAGAAGCGGTCTTTAAAATTCATTTTCTCATGAGTACCACCGTGATGCTGTTTTAAGAATAAAGCACATAAAGCCGGGCTCAGGGTCAGTGCATTCACGGCAGAAATAATGATGGCAATGGCTAACGTTAATGCAAACTGCTGATAAAATAGCCCTGTAGAACCACTCATAAAGGCTACCGGAACGAATACCGCAGACATAATCAGGGTAATAGATACAATAGCTCCTGTGATCTCGCTCATGGCTGACATGGTTGCCGCCCTCGGATTCAGTTTTTTATGCTCCATTTTAGCATGGACCGCTTCTACTACTACAATGGCATCATCTACTACAATACCAATGGCGAGCACCAGAGCAAATAAGGTCAGAATATTAATGGAAAACCCGAAAACTTTCATGAAAAAGAAGGTTCCGACGATAGATACCGGAACTGCAATAGCCGGAATCAAAGTAGAGCGGAAATCCTGTAAGAAGATGTATACTACAATAAATACAAGGATAAATGCTTCAATTAAAGTATGGATTACCTGTTCTATAGACTGGTCCAACGCTTCTTTTGTAGCATACGGAATTTCATAATCCATTCCTTCGGGAAAGGATTTTTCCAGTTCTTTCATTCTCTCCTGAAGGGCAATTTGTACTTCATTGGCATTGGATCCTGCCATCTGGAAGATCGCCATCGTTACAGAGGCCTTTTTGTTATAATTGGAAGAAACCGTATAACTGTAAGCTCCAAATTCTACCTTGGCGATATCTTTTAATTTTAAGACAGAACCGTCGTTCAGTGCTTTAATTGTAATATTTTCATATTGCTCCGGCTCTGTAAATTTTCCTTTGTAGCGAAGTACATATTCCATTACCTCTTTACTTCTCTCCCCTAATCTTCCCGGTGCTGCTTCAAGGTTTTGGGTCTGAATAGCGCGGGAAACCTCCGCAGGGGTAAGGTTATATGAAGTCAGCTTATTTGGATCCAGCCAGATACGCATTGAATAATCTTTATTTCCGTATACCATGGCGTCCCCTACTCCTTTTACCCTTTTTAATTCCGGGACAATATTAATCTTGGCATAGTTTTCAAGGAAAAGATCATTCATTGAACCATCTTTACTCGTCAGAGAAACCATGGCGATCATACTGTTTTGTCTTTTCACGGTAGTAATTCCGGCCTGGATCACCTCAGCAGGAAGCTGGTTGGTTACCTGTGCTACCCTGTTCTGAACATTAATGGCTGCCTGGTCGGGGTCTGTTCCCAATTTAAAAATAACAGTAATACTTAATGTTCCGTCATTACTTGCTGTAGAAGTAATATAATCCATATTTTCTACCCCGTTAATCGCGTTTTCCAGCGGTGGAGCTACAGACCTTGCAATCGTTTCAGCGTTGGCTCCCGGATAGGCTGCCGTTACCATCACGGTAGGCGGTGCAATGTCCGGAAATTTTGTGATCGGCAGGCTTACCATCCCCACAATTCCCAGAATAACAAGCAATACGGAAATAACCGTTGCCAGTACGGGTCTTTTTATAATTTTCTTTAACATGATTTCTTCTTACGATTTTTTCTGTTGAGCATTCTTCTTCTGAGCCACTACAGGAGTCCCCGGCTGTAACCTGTCGAAACCGGAAACAATGTATTGATCACCAGCCTTAAGCCCGGTAGATACGATGAAATGATCTCCTGCTTTTCCATTGACTTCAACGGGCAGCATGGCAGCCTTTCCATCTTTAATGGTAAATACAAAAACTTTATCCTGAATCGTTCTTGTAGAAGCGATAGGAAGTAAAACAACATTGCTGTAAAACTGATCCAGCACGATTTTTCCAGTATTTCCGCTTCTCAGCATGTTTTTCGGATTATTGAATTTCGCTCTTAAAGTAATAGAGCCTGTGGTTTTATTGAACTGTCCCTCTACAGCATCAATTCTTCCTGTTTCAGCATATTTTTCACCTCCTGAAAGCAATAGAGAAACCGCTGGTGTATTTTTGATCACTTCATCAATACTGCTTCCTACATATTGTTTCTGAAAATTATTAAAGTCATTTTCACTTAAACTAAAATAGGTGTATACCTGATGAATATCTGAAAGCAGCGTGATAGGATCCTGATTTCCAGGGGTCATTAAACTTCCCAAACGGTAGTTGAACCTTCCGATAAACCCACTTACCGGTGCTTTAATCACAGAAAAATTAAGATTAATCTTTGCAGATTCAATAGAAGAAGTGGTCTGGCTTACCGCTCCTCTTGCAGCATTATAAGATGCCTCCGCCTCTTTTACCTGAATTTCCGAAACCATTTTATTTCTGAATAGCTCCTTCTTTCTGTCCAGATCAATTTTAGAAGTGGAAAGGTTCGCCTGAGCGGTAATCAAAGCTGCCTGGGCACTTTTAAGCTGCTCTCTGAATACCTGATCTTCAATTTTGAAAAGAGGCTGCCCCGCTCTCACAAAATCTCCTTCGTCTACAAAAATTTTACTTAAATATCCTGTTACCTGAGGTCTGATCTCAACATTGGAAACGCCCTCTACAGATGCTGCATATTCCCTGGAAACAGAAGCATCTCCCTGCCTCACTGTTTCTACAGGAAGTTCGGGTGCCTGCTGCTGATAAGATTGATTTTGATTATTTTTCCTGCATCCCGCCAAGACAATAAGCGAGAGGAAAAGTATGGTTGATTTCTGAATTAAAAATCTTTGCATAACAATATTCCTTTTAAATTTACCGCACAAAATTCGAACGAAAAAAATTCAATAGGATTATTCAAAAAACTTCTTGTTTTGTCAAAAAGACGCCTAGTTTTTAAAAACATGAGAAATATCATTTATAGGTAATTTAAATGATAGATATTCATATTTTTAATCAGAATTATACTTTAAATTTAGCAAAAAGACGTCAATCAATATAACTCATTCATTATCAGTATAGATCATCTTTTCTATATTCCAAAGGAGATCTGCCCGTATGTTTTTTAAAAAACTTGCTGAAAGAGGCCTGGTCTGAAAACTTCAGCTGCAGAGCGACTTCATTGATGTTTAAATTAGGGTTCTTAAGTAAAAGCCTGGCTTCTACAGCCAACACCTGATGAATAATTTCCCGGGGAGATTTAAACATCGTTTTATTAATAACTTTGGTAAGGTATTTCCGGCTGATGCATAATTTATCAGCATAAAACTGAACATTATGCTCTTCTTTGAAATGATCCTGAACCAGTATAAAAAAACTGGTGGTAAGCTCATCTTCCCTATGGGTCACCAGATGTGGCTTTTCTATTTTTTTGAAATAATTATCAATCTCGTAGATTACCAGTGAAAAGTGATGCCAAATCATTTCATTGAAATAATAATTGTCTTTTTCCTTATTATTCAGCATCTTCAATTCGTCAAGATGAAACTGAAGCTTTCTGTACATATCAGGTTCATTCCTGATAATATGGGTAGGGTCTGATGACAGGCTTTTTAGCACATTATTCGACTTATAATTAAATCCTGCCTGAGAAATAAAATCTACAGAAAAGAAGATATATTTAGCATTATAATCTTCAGCAATATTTTCTACCCAAAAAGTTTCTGCCATTGGACAAAAAACGGCATCTCCCTGAGACACCTCATAGCTGGTATCATCGAGTCGAAAGCTGACACTTCCCTTCTGTACTAAAAAAATACAAAAATAGTCTGAACGGTAAGGAATATTTGGTTTTATAATATAATTTACCTTGTCAATATCCATGACAACAAATTCTTTGATCCTGAGATCAAATTCCACCTGTTCCAGAACTTCATCAAAAGCCAATTGTGAAACAAAATCAGGTTCTGTCTGTTTTTTTTTAGCCATCAAAGATTAAATTAGGACACGAAGGTAGTGAATAAAAAAATTTGAATGCTAAATAGGATGTTTTTATATTTTGGCTAAAGCCAATGGGTATTCAATTATTTAAAAAAATGGGCTAAA
>NZ_JALCZE010000020.1:0-36148 GCF_024586575.1 Chryseobacterium sp. WG23 | reverse complement strand
TCCTGAACCGGAATTCAGCGGAGACAGAGAATATGTAGCCGTAGAAAATGAGTTACAGAGAACATTATCCCGAATCTACGGTGAAGTGTTGGGGCTTGCCGCTGAAAACATTAGTGTCCACGATGATTTCTTCCGATTGGGAGGAAACAGCATCATGGCGATCAAACTGATCAGCAAGATCAAACAAGAGATGAATGTTCAGGTGAATGTGGCCATGGTATTCAGCCATAAAACAGTCGCATCATTGTCTCATGTACTCAATGGAGAAAGCAGTCAGGCTGAAGAGATTGTAATCAATCCTGTACTGGTATCTTCACCCGAAGAGCAACGCTTATCTTTTGCTCAGGAAAGACTTTGGTTTATAGAAACGTATGAAGGAGGAAGCAATGCATACAATATCCCCATGATCTTCATGTTGGGTGAAAATGTTCAAACTGAGCTTCTTCAGGAATCTTTTAAAACACTGACTCAGCGCCACGAAGTGCTGCAAAGCCTTATTCGTATCACAAAAGACGGAGCGGGATATCAGGTTGTAACCAGCCAGGAACCTCCTATCTATACGAGAAAAGTAAACTCCAGAAAAGAGCTTGATGAAGCCATTAACTATGCAGCAAATAAAGTTTTCCGACTGGAAGAAGAGCTCCCGATGAGTATCAATGTTTTCAATCTGGAGAACCGCAACTATCTGTCTGTTGTGATTCATCATATTGCTTTTGACGGATGGTCTACTGATATTTTTATCAGAGAATTATGCA
The DNA here is from genome assembly GCF_024586575.1 of Chryseobacterium sp. WG23. Classification (NCBI taxonomy): domain Bacteria; kingdom Pseudomonadati; phylum Bacteroidota; class Flavobacteriia; order Flavobacteriales; family Weeksellaceae; genus Chryseobacterium; species Chryseobacterium sp. WG23. The sequence continues at coordinate 35,393 of NZ_JALCZE010000020.1, read as the reverse complement.
GTATTTATCAGTCTCTTTCTGAAGGGAAAAATCCTGATCTCCCTGAATTAAAAATACAATACAAAGACTTTGCATTATGGCAGAGAGATTATTTGACAGGGGAAAGACTCGATCAACAAATCGTTTACTGGAGAAATAAGCTTGCTGGTTTCCAAACACTGGATATTCCTCTGGATCTTAAAAGGCCCGCCCATATTTCTTATGCAGGGGCAACACAATACTTTGACCTGCCGGCAGATCTGGTATCAGAACTGAGAAATCTTTCAAAAGATCTCGGAGTGAGTTTATACAGTATGATGCTAAGTGGCTACTATCTGATGTTATCTGCCTATTCCGGGCAGGATGATATTGTAGTGGGAAGCCCTGTTGCAAACCGTCACCATGTGGGTCTTGAGGACATCATAGGGTTCTTTGTAAACACGCTGGCTTTAAGAGAAAAAATTAATCCTGACCAGACGATTGAAGACTTTATTCTACAGGTGGCCCAGTCGGTTACAGAAGCTCAGTCTCATCAGGATCTTCCTTTTGAGAAACTGGTAGAAGAATTAGGAGTAGAACAGGATATGTCCCGACACCCTGTTTTTCAGGTCATGTTTGGGCTTCAAAGCTTTGATGGCGGAACCTCTTTTAAAAATCATGAAGCCGTTCTCCAGCCTTTTGATGGGAATATAGACTATCAGTCGGCCAAGTTTGACCTGACCATGATGATTGATGATCATGGAGACAATATCCAGGGAATTTTCAATTATGCGGTATCTCTTTTCAGCAGAGAAACGATTATACGCATGATAGATTCGTACTTGTTTTTCCTGAAGCAGCTTGTTAACATTGTAAATAGAACAGAAAACAATACTGTAAAGAATCTGACCCTTATAACAAAAGAGGATCATCAAAAAATAACGGGAGAATGGAATACGGCTGGGGTGGCATATCCTGAAGAAAAGACAATACATCAGTTATTTGAAGATCAGGTAGAAAAAACACCTGATCATATAGCTTTAGTATATCAGGATAGTAAGCTTTCTTATCGTGAACTGAATCAGAAAGCAAACCAACTTGCTCATTATCTTATTGAAAATTATAAGCTTACATCAGATGATCTTGTTCCTCTTTGTTTAGAGCGTTCAGAAGATATGCTGATTGCAATTTTAGCCGTCTTAAAGGCAGGTGCAGCTTATGTACCTATGGATCCGGCATACCCTGCAGACAGAATAAAACATATTCTTGATGATACCGGAGCAAAAATAGTCCTTACCCAGGAAAGAACATTAGAAAAGGTAAGAAGATTAGACCAGGTAACAGGAATATCTATTGATGAGGAAACATTCAAAACCTTTATCGGTAAAATAGATGCAAAAAATCCGGTGACCACAACAGGGGCAAACAATCTAGCCTATGTCATCTACACCAGTGGAACGACCGGAATGCCTAAAGGAGTAATGATAGAGCACAGAAATGTAGTAAATGTGGTGAGCCAGGTAAGAGATGCATACGGATTCAGTGAAGGAAAGAAAATAACAGCTTATACTTCCTATGTTTTTGATGTATCTGTATCAGAATTTTTCAATACTTTATTGTTTGGAAATGAGCTGCATTTGCTAGATGAGGCTACTAAAAAGGATGCAGATTTAATAAGCAGCTATCTTCTGGATCATCAGATAGCTTATGCTTATTTACCGCCGGTAATGCTATCCGTACTTCCAAAAATACAATATCCGAACCTAAAAGGATTACTCTATGCAGGAGAACCGTGCGATTATGAAACCGGAAAATACTGGTCTGAGCACACTACCCTCTACAATCTTTATGGACCTACCGAAGCTACAATTTATGCTACTTATAAACAGGTATATCATGGAGATGTACATTTGATTGGGCGTCCTGTTGGGAATACCTCTGTCTATGTACTGGATAATCTCTATCGTCCGGTTCCTCCAGGAGCCGTAGGAGAGCTTTATATCGGTGGAGACGGAATTGCCCGCGGATACCTGAACAGACCGGAACTGACTGCTGAGCGATTTATTTCGAATCCTTTCCAAACGGAAGTACAGAAAATCAGAGGAAAGAATAATAGAGTATACAAAACCGGGGACCTTGTTCGCTATCTTCCCAATGGTGACCTGGAATATCTGGGACGTAATGACTTCCAGGTGAAAATCCGTGGCTATAGAATTGAGCTGGGAGAAATTGAAACCGCATTGCTGGGGTATCCCGGAATTCGCCAGGCAGTTGTACTGGCCAAAGAAAATACCGCCGGCGTGAAATATCTTGCCGGATATTATGTATCTGATACTCCTATAGAATCTTCTTTGCTTTCGGAATTCTTAGCAGAATCATTGCCTGAATATATGGTTCCCAATGCTTATGTGTATCTTGATCATCTTCCATTGACTATAAATGGAAAACTCGATAGAAAACAGCTTCCTGAGCCAGAGTTTACAGCAAGTATGGAATATGCAGCGCCAGAGAATGAGCTGCAGGAAAAATTATGTCGTATTTATGGAGAGGTATTGGGATTAAATAGTGATACTATTGGTATTCATGATGATTTCTTCAAGCTGGGTGGTAACAGTATTATGGCGATCAAGTTGATCAGTAAAATAAGGAACCAGCTGGAATTTCAGATTCAGGTGGCTTCCGTATTCAGCCATAAAACCATTGCATCTTTGAGCTCGGTGCTGGAATCAGACTCCAAAGTGAATGAGCAGTTAATTATTATACCGATAGTATTTTCTTCACCCGAAGAGCAGCGTCTGTCATTTGCCCAGAAAAGACTGTGGTTTATAGAAGCTTTTGAAGGAGGAAGTAGTGCCTATAATATTCCGATGGCTTTCAGCCTGGGAGAAAAAATAAAATTAGATTTTCTTCAAAAGTCTATAGAAGCTGTGGTAAAGCGCCACGAAGTGCTTCGTTCTGTAATTCGGACTACTGAGAAAGGAGTAGGCTACCAGGTGGTTACAGACCTTATTCCTGAGTTTACAATTATAGAAGTAGAGACCAGGGAAGCATTGGAAGAGAATATAAACAGATCGGCCAACAAGATTTTCCGTTTGGAGCAAGAACTCCCTGTCGATATTAATGTTTTCAAGCTGAAAGAGCATTATTACCTGTCTGTAGTTGTTCATCATATTGCTTTTGACGGCTGGTCAATAGATGTATTTTTAAAAGAAATACAGGCAGCTTATGAAGCTTTTGTAGCCGATAAGGATTCTCAATTGCCAGGCTTAAAGATTCAGTACAAAGACTTTGCGCTATGGCAGCGTAACTATCTTGCCGGAGAGATATTGGAAAAGCAGATCAAGTACTGGAAAAATACCCTTGACGGTTTTGAATCTCTCAATCTGCCTTTAGATCATAAAAGGCCTTCCTATATTTCTTATGAAGGGGCAAGTATGTACTTTAATCTTTCTTCTGAGACTGGTTCTGGTCTGAGAAAACTTTCCAAAGATTTGGGAGTAAGTTTGAATAGTGTCATGCTTGGAGGATATTACCTGATGCTTTCTGCGTATTCAGGGCAGGATGATATTGTATTGGGAAGCCCAATTGCCAACCGTCACCATCCAGGTCTTGAGGACATGATCGGATTCTTCGTCAATACATTGGCGTTAAGAGAAAGTATTGATCCTGAACAGAGTCTTAAAGATTTTATTCTTCAGGTATCAAAATCTGTAACAGAAGCCCAGTCTCATCAGGATCTTCCATTTGAGAAGCTGGTGGAAGAATTGGGTGTAGAGCAGGATACCTCCAGACATCCTGTCTTTCAGGTGATGTTTGGAATTCAGAGTTTCGGAGGAAATTCTGATAATAACGAAACTTTATTTTCTCCTTTTGATGGAGAAATTGATTATCAGGCTGCGAAGTTTGACTTGACCACCATGATAGATGATGGTGAAGAAAACATCCGCGGAATGTTTAACTATGCTGTATCTCTTTTCAATGGAGATACCATTATAAAATTAAAAGATACTTATGTGTGGCTTCTGGAGCAATTGGCCCGGATGAGTGATGCAGAAGCTAAAAATACCAGAATCAATGATCTTCGTCTTTTAGAGGAAAATGATTATAAAAAAATAACAGAAGACTGGAATAATACGGTTTCTGATTATTCATCTGAAAAAACCATTCATAGGCTGTTTGAAGATCAGGTTGCAAAGACCCCAGATCATATTGCTTTAGTCTATCAGGATATTAAACTGTCCTACAAAGACCTGAATGAGAAAGCAAATCGTTTGGCCAACTATCTTATCCAAACTTACAATCTTCAGCCTGACGATATTATTCCTTTATGTTTAGATCGTTCTGAGAACATGCTGATTGCAATGTTAGGAGTTCTGAAGTCGGGTGCAGCTTATGTCCCGATGGATCCTTCTTATCCTGCAGACAGAATAAAACATATCCTTCAGGATACTGAGGCAAAACTTGTCTTAGGTCAGGAAAGTACAGCCGAAAAGCTGGGAGATGTGGGGGTAGATTTTATCGCTTTAGATGAGGTAAATATTAAAGCACAGCTTGAAATATCAGATTCAAGTAATCCTGTTACCCAGGTGAATTCAGGTAACCTTGCCTATGTCATTTACACGAGTGGAACAACAGGACTTCCTAAGGGAGTAATGATCGAACATAAAGGTGTTTCCAACCTGACCAAGCAATTTGCTAAAGATCTGGATCTTATTTCTGATGGAACGGCTTACAAAAACTGTCTATGGTATGCCAATTACGTCTTTGATGCCCATGTTGCAGAACTTTATCCTGTGATTACCCATGGTCACAGTATTTATGTATTGGATAAAGAGAGACAGACTGATATTGCAGGATTACAGGAATATATAGCAGTAAATAACATCAGCATTGCCACAATACCACCGGTTCTACTGACGAAAGACTATATCTTACCACTAGAAAAACTTATGGTAGCCGGGGATATAACAAATCCACAATTGATGGCTCTTTATCAGGCTGAAGGAGTGGATATCATTAATGCTTATGGTCCAACCGAAGGCACAGTGTGTGCAACATTGCATCATTATAAGGAAGACGGTAACCCGCTCAACATCGGAGGTCCTATTGGGAATATGACGACTTATGTGTTGGATGGCCATATGCGGGCTGTTCCAGTGGGCGCTGTAGGAGAGCTTTATATCGGAGGAGCCGGAATTGCCAGAGGTTATTTAAACCGCCCGGATTTAACAGAAGAACGTTTCCTTGATAACCCATTCCAGACATTATCCCAAAAAGCAAGAGGCGAAAACAGCCGCTTATACAAAACGGGAGACTTAGTACGCTGGTTAGCTAATGGCGAGCTGGAATACATCGGAAGAAATGACTTCCAGGTAAAAATCCGGGGGTACAGAATTGAATTAGGAGAGATTGAAAATACCTTACTTCATTATCCAGGAATCCGTCAGACGGCAGTATTGGCCAAAGAAAATAAAGCAGGCTTAAAATACCTTACAGGATATTATGTATCAGATGTTGAGATTGATTCCGATCTTCTTACTGAGCATTTGTCCGCGAGCTTACCGGAATATATGGTACCAGGTGCTTTTGTACACTTAACAGCCTTGCCATTAACGATCAATGGAAAACTGGATAAGAAACAATTGCCGGAACCTGAGTTTACAGGAAGCAAAGATTATGTTGCTCCCCAAACGGATCTTCAGGTCAAACTGTGCCAGATCTATGGGGATGTTTTGGGTCTTGATGCTGCAAGTATCAGTATCGAAGATGATTTCTTCCGCTTAGGAGGAGACAGTATCATCAGTATCCAGCTGGTAGGAAGAATCAGACAACAATTAAATATCAGGCTGACGGTTAGGGAAGTATTCACTACCCGGACTATTGTTTCTTTGTCTTTACTTATAGAAAGTAAAGAAGATACTGAGGATATCCGCATTTTGACGGAACAGGGAGTGCTGGAAAGAGAAGTTGCTCTTTTGCCAATTCAGGATTGGTTCTTCAGCCAGAAAGAACAGGGGTATCTTGGAGATTTCAATCACTGGAATCAGGCCTTCTTACTTTATGTGCCTGTTCTAAAGAAAGAACTTCTGGAAGAATCAGTGAAGTGCTTGATCGAAAGACATGACGCACTTAGACTTCAATATCATAGAGAAGATGGAAAATACATTCAACAATATGGAAAAGCAGATGTTCCTTCAGTCAATTATCTGGATGCTTCCGGATTAAATTCAGAAGAACGGTCTCATGTATTTACAGAGTGGCAGTCTCAGTTTGATATTGAAAACGGATCATTGTATCAGATCGGCTATATCAGCGGTTATCAGGATGACAGCGCAAGGATTTATTTTGCCTTTCACCATTTGATCATCGATGCCGTAAGCTGGAGAATTATTACCGAAGATTTAAAGAATATTTACCAATCCCTTGAAAAAGGAGATACAGAATATATTGCTGCCCATACAAAAGGGACAAGCTACAGACAATGGGTGGAAGCTGTGCGAAGCTATAAAACAGAAAACCCGGAATCCAGAGCCCAGGAACTTTTATTCTGGAATACAACAGCAAATAATGTAGAAAAGAACAACAAAGGTCTGGATCAGTTCATAATTAAAGATCAACACTACAGTGAGCTGAAATTATCCAAAGAGATGACTCAAGCGTTGATTAGAGGTACCAATCATGCATACCATACCCAGATCAATGATTTGTTACTTTCCGCTTTATCCGTTACTCTTTCAGAATTAAGTGGAAAAGATATTCATCCTGTTTTATTGGAAAGTCATGGTCGTGAAGAAATATCAGGTAATCTTGATATTACGGAAACCGTAGGTTGGTTTACCACGATGTATCCATTGCTTCTGAAGAGAGGAAAGAATCTAAGAGATACTGTTGTTTCCACCAAAGAAGCTTTGAGAATCATCCCGAACAACGGAATTGGCTATGGTAGTTTGATAGGCTATACAGAGCGTGAGTTACCTAAGGTTAGCTTTAATTACTTAGGGCAGCTGGATCAGGAGCTTGGTGACAAAAACTGGACGATTGCTTCCGAAGATAGTGGTTTGAGTGTTGGAAAAAGAAATAAAGATAATAATCAGATCAGTATCAATGGAGCTGTTGTAGACGGACACCTTAAATTTGGTGTTGCAGGCTACCTTCAGGAAGAAGAGATTAATCGCTTTTCAGAACGATTGAAAGCCAATATAGAAACTATTGTAGATCAGCTTTCAAAGGAAAGTAAAAGCATTCTGACTCCATCTGATATAGACTATATTGTAGAGCAGGAACAGCTATTTGGTATTCAGGAGAAAGGGGAAATTGAAGGGGTTTATTTAGCGAACAGCTTACAGGAAGGCTTTGTGTACCATGCGTTGAACCAGGGCGATAAAGATGATGCCTACAGAGTACAGTTGATCTGGGACTACCATAGTAAAATTAATGAAGAAAAGTTAAAAGACTCCTGGAAACGTACCCAGGCTGCATATCCGTCGTTGAGACTACGTTTTGACTGGAATGGCGAGATCGTACAGGTTATCGATAAAGAAGGCGAAGTAGACTGGCGCTACCAAGATATCAATGGAATGAGTAAAGAGGCTCAGGAAACCCTGATCGGAGAAATCACACAGAAGGATCGCTTTGAGGTGTATGACCTTACCCGAGGAAGTCTTTTCAGGGTGTATCTGTTCAAAAGAGGAGCTAGCCATTACAGCTGTTTATTCAGCAATCACCATGCAATTCTGGATGGCTGGAGTATGCCTGTCATTCTCAATAGCATCCATGATCATTACCTGGGTCAGCTTAAAGGGAAGGAGATCTCACTGGCTTCCGATTCTGCATATGCCTTAACCCAGCGATACCTTCAGTCCCACAAAGAGGACAGTGCAGAGTTTTGGAAGACCTATATGACTTTACTGGAAGACCAGGAAGATTTGAGCAGCCTGGTAAAAGAAGACCAGCGTCATATTGATTTAGGAACTTACCGTCATATCCAGGATCATCAGCATATAAAAATGCAGATCGAAGGAGATCAGTACCATACGTTGAAGGCCTTCACTAAAGAGCAAGGCTTTACGGTGAATGCTGTTTTACAATACTTATGGCATAAGCAGCTGAGTATTTACAGTGGCTTAGGAACAAGTGTTGTAGGGACAACGGTCTCAGGAAGAAGCTTACCGGTTGATGGAATAGAATCTTCAGCCGGATTATATATCAACACACTGCCATTGATTGTGAGCCATGCAGATGGCCGGGTTGTGGATCAGATCACAGAGATTCAGAACAGGATCAGTGAGCTCAATACGCACAGTGACATTAACCTTGCAGCATTGCACCATGACGGACGCAGGATCTTCAGCAGTTTATTTGTGTATGAGAACTATCCTGTACCAAAAGGAGGTGAGGGTAATGAGTTAGGATTTGTGTTCATGGACTCTGTAGAGAAGCTTGATTATCCGTTGGGAATAGTAGCCTATGAACGCGGAGAAGAAGTTTCCCTGACCCTGAATTTTGAAGGATATCTTTTCGATTATTCTGTGATGGAAAGGCTTATCGAAGGAATGAAAACAATCCTTAGCCAGCTTTTGGAAAATCCTGAAATCGAACTGAAAGACCTGTCTTATATTACATTGCATGAATCTGTAAAAATAATGGAGGAGTGGAATGATACAGACTTTTCCTATCCAAATACATCTACAGTTCCTGAACTATTCGAGATTCAGGTTGAGAAGACTCCTGATAATATAGCATTACTATATCAGGAGATTAAATTAACTTACCGTGAGCTTAATGAAAGAGTAAATAGGTTAGCAAATTATCTGGTCAAGAGATACGACCTTCAGCCGGATGATTTAGTTCCGTTATGTTTGGAACGTTCTGAGGATATGTTGATTGCTATTTTAGGGGTAATAAAAGCAGGAGCAGCCTATGTTCCAATAGATCCGTCTTCTCCTTTAGACAGAATAAAATATATATTGGAAGACACGAACGCCAAAGTAGTTTTAGTTCAGGAGAATACCCTGGATAGGGTACAAAATATAGAAAATTTAGAAGCTGTATCCCTGGATGGAGAGGCATTCAAAAAAACAATTAAAAATGTAGACTCCGGAAACCCGATCACAAAACTTACCTCCAGCAACCTTGTCTATGTCATCTACACCAGTGGAACAACAGGAATGCCAAAAGGGGTGATGGTGGAACACAGGAATATAATAAATCTGATTAAGGATGTGTATTCCCGCTATCAACTGCGAGAATCAGATGTTATTTATCAATTTGCTAACTATGTATTTGATCCATCCATAGAACAGATATTAATGGCTGTTTTAAATGGAAATCCTTTGTTATTTATAAAAGATAAAACTTTTTTAAATGAAGAAGTATTTTTGAAAATACTTAATGATAATAATGCTTCCTATATCAACCTTACCCCTTCTGTATTACAGAATATTGATATTACCAGGGTTAAAAGCCTTACAAGATTAGCGTCTGGGGGAGAGGCTCTTACCAACGATCTGTATGCAAAATTAATAAACAAGCATTTTACGCTAATCAATTGCTACGGACCAACGGAAACGACGGTCACGTCTGTAATTAATACGGATCAAAGTATGAACAGTATCGGCCGTCCTATCGGAAATATGAAGGTCTATATACTTGATATCCATATGACCCCGGTTCCTGTAGGGGCTTTGGGAGAGCTTTACATTGGGGGAGCGGGTATCACAAGAGGGTATTTAAACCGCCCGGAACTTACCCAGGAACGTTTCATTACAAACCCTTTCCAGACAGAAGACCAAAAGGCAAAAAATACGAATGCCAGACTTTATAAAACAGGAGATCTTGTTCGTTGGCTTCCGGCTGGAAACATAGAATATATTGGCAGAAATGACTTCCAGGTGAAGATAAGAGGATACCGTATTGAATTGGGTGAAATTGAAAACAGACTTCTTCAATATCCGGGAATTCGTCAGGCAGCAGTTCTTGCAAAGGAAAATAATACCGGATTGAAATATATTGTCGGATATTATGTGGCTGATTCTATAATTGATTCAAATCTGCTTTCAGACTTCCTGTCAGAAACCTTACCTGAATATATGGTACCTGTGGCTTTTGTACATCTTGTAACCCTTCCTGTTACTGTCAATGGAAAACTTGACAGAAAACAGCTTCCTGAACCAGGATTTATCGGAGGGGGTGAATATACCGCTCCTGAGAATGAACTTCAGCAAAAGCTTTGTCAGATCTATGCAGAAGTACTGGGTATTAATGCAGATAGTATCAGTATCCATGATGATTTCTTCCGTCTCGGAGGAAACAGTATCATGTCTATAAAACTGATCAGCAAAATTAAACAGAACCTTGCGTTACAGGTAGATGTAGCCATGGTATTCAGTAATAAAACAGTGGCCTCTCTGGAAAAAGTTCTGAGAGAAAATAGTATTGATGAACAGGTTATTATCACTCCTGTATCCATTGATTCTCCGGAAGAACAGAGATTATCTTTTGCCCAGGAAAGACTTTGGTTCATAGAAACTTATGAAGGAGGAAGCAGTGCGTATAATATTCCAATGACGGCACTTCTGGATCAGAAAACTGATGTTTCAATTCTGTGTAAAGCTCTTGAAGCCGTTATCATGCGCCATGAGATCCTTCGTTCGGTAATCCGGACTACAGAAGATGGAACAGGATATCAGGTGGTTACAGATCTTATTCCGGAATTCAAAATAACGGCAGTAGAGACAAGAGAAGAACTAGACAAACACATAAATAAATGTGCCAACAGAATCTTCCGTCTCGATGAAGAAACTCCTGTAGAGATCAATATTTTCAAGCTCAAAGAGCGGCATTATATGTCGATGGTAATCCATCACATTGCTTTTGACGGATGGTCTACTGATATATTCCTCAAAGAGATACAAACGATTTACAGATCTCTGATTAATAAAGACAATGCTTCTGAGCTGCCTGCGTTACAATTTCAGTACAAAGATTTTGCTTTATGGCAGCGTAATTATCTTGCAGGGGAGCTTCTTGATCAGCAGATTGGCTACTGGAAAGACAAGCTTGATGATTTCCAGAACCTGGATTTGGCTACAGATTTCAAGAGACCTTCTAAGATCTCTTACGAAGGAGAAAACCTGTACTTCAGTCTGAATGCTGGACAGGGAGAAAAATTAAAAAACCTCTCAAAAGAACTTGGGGTAAGTCTGTACAGCGTAATGTTGAGTGGGTATTATCTGATGCTTTCAGCGTATTCCGGACAGGATGATATCGTAGTGGGAAGTCCTATTGCGAACCGTCACCATGCCGGTCTTGAAGATATCATCGGTTTCTTTGTCAATACATTGGCACTACGAGAAAAAATAAATGCAGAGCAGAGCCTTAAAGACTTTATTCTTCAGGTATCAAAATCTGTAACAGAAGCCCAGTCTCATCAGGATCTTCCATTTGAGAAACTGGTGGAAGAATTAGGAGTAGAACAGGATACATCCAGACATCCGGTTTTCCAGGTGATGTTCGGATTGCAGAACTTTGGAGGAGATGCTTCTTCTGAAAATAACGGAGATGCTTTATTCTATCCTTTTGATGGAGAAATAGATTATCAGGTTGCGAAATTTGACCTGACTACCATGATCGATGATGGTGGAGAAAATATACATGGAATGTTCAATTACGCTAAAGCGGTTTTCTCAAAAGAGACCGTCAGTAATATGATCCATTCCTATGAATTTTTACTGAATCAAATAGCAGAGGCGGAAGGACAGAAAGATATCAGGCTTTCAGAACTCCATTTTATTCCACAGGAACAGTATAAAAAAGTAACGGAAGAGTGGAATACCACACATAAAGACTATCAGTCAGAAATGACGGTACATCAGTTATTTGAAAATCAGGTGTTGAAAACCCCGGATCAGACAGCGCTGGTATATCAGGATGTTACACTTTCGTACAGAGAACTGAACGAAAGATCAAATCGCCTGGCTAATTATCTGATCGAAACGTACAGTCCTCAACCGGATGATATTATTCCTTTATGCTTAGATCGTTCAGAGCATATGTTGATTGCAATTCTCGCCGTAATGAAAACGGGAGCGGCTTATGTGCCAATGGATCCGTCGTATCCTGCGGACAGAATAAGACATATCCTTCAGGACACGAATGCTACAATAGTTCTTACAGAAGAAAACGCTGCAGAAAAGCTCAATGGTTTAGAAAATATAGGGCTATTATCTCTGGATAACGTTAGCCTTAAAGCACAGCTTGAAATAGCAGAGTCTAAAAACCCTGTTACTAAAGTGAATTCCGGCAATCTGGCCTATGTGATTTACACGAGTGGAACAACAGGACTTCCTAAGGGAGTCATGATTGAACATTCCGGAGTGATAAACCTTATAGAATCAATGATTAAGGCTCACCGACTTGAAGAATTCCAGGAAGTAGGATGTTACTCGAATTATGTATTTGATGCTTTTGTGTATGAAGCCTTCCCGGTCTTGTGTAATGGAAATACATTATGGCTTTACAGCAATGATCTTAGAACATCCGTAAGCGGGCTTAATGAGTATAGTAAAGAAAATAATATAGAAGTTTCGTTTATCCCACCGGTTTTATTAAGAGAAGTGGTAGATAATGGCACCAACCTGAAACTTATTTTTGCCGGAGGAGAGAGTTTCCCTGCTTTGGATAAAAATATAGATGATATTATCCTCGTTAATGAATATGGACCTACCGAAGGAACGGTCTGTGCTACATTACATTACTATAAAGAAGATGGTAATCCGTTGAATATCGGAGGACCTATAGCCAATACTACAGCATATGTTCTTGACGGCCAATATCGTGCTGTTCCTGTAGGGGCAATAGGAGAGCTTTATATCGGAGGAGCTGGAATTGCCAGAGGCTACTTAAACCAGCCTGAATTAACAAAAGAACGTTTCCTTGAAAATCCATTCCAGACTTTAGAACAAAAAGGAAGAGGCGAAAATGGACGGCTATACAAAACCGGCGATTTAGTACGCTGGTTACCCAATGGCGAGCTTGAATACGTGGGTCGAAATGACTTCCAGGTGAAGATCCGCGGATATAGAATTGAGCTTGGAGAAATCGAAAATATATTGCTTCATTATCCTGGAATCCGTCAGGTAGCTGTTCTGGCCAAAGAAAATAAAGCAGGCTTAAAATATTTGGCAGGATACTATGTGTCAGATTCTCAGATTGGTTCCAATTTACTCTCGGAACATCTTTCCGCGAGCTTACCGGAATATATGGTCCCGAGTGCTTTTGTTCATTTAACAACCTTACCATTAACGATCAATGGAAAACTGGACAGAAAACAACTTCCGGAACCTGAATTTACAGGAAGCAAAAATTATGTTGCTCCTGAAACCGGATTACAGACTAAACTATGTCATATCTATGGCGAAGTATTAGGGATTGATGCTGAAAATATCAGTATTCATGATGACTTCTTTAGATTAGGAGGAAACAGTATCATGGCCATAAAACTGATCAGTAAGATCAAGCAGGTGCTGGATATAAGAGTAGAAGTAGCCATGATTTTCAGTCATAAAACAATTGCTTCTCTTTCCCATATTTTGGCAGATGAAAACACCAGAGGAGAGCAGATTACGATTACTCCTGTAGAAGTCAGTACTCCGGAAGAACAAAGACTATCTTTTGCACAGGAAAGACTTTGGTTTATAGAAAATTACGAAGGTGGAAGCAGTGCTTATAATATCCCGATGATATTCCGTTTGGATGAAAAAGCGGATATTTCAATACTGTGTAAAGCTCTAGACGCTATTATAATGCGTCATGAAGTACTTCGTTCAGTTATTCGTACTACCGATAACGGGATAGGATGGCAGTCTGTGGTAGATGATATCCCGGCGATACATCAGCATGAAGTGAAGACAATGGCGGAGCTTGAAGAAAAAGTAAGCAGTGTAGCCAATAAAATCTTCCGTTTGGAAGAAGAATTACCGGTAGATATCAATATATTTAAATTAGAAGAATCTTACTATCTGTCTGTTGTCATACACCATATTGCATTTGACGGATGGTCTACAGAAGTATTCCTAAAAGAATTAATCCCTATTTACAATGCCATTACAGAAGGAAGACCGCATGAGCTTCCTGGCTTAAAAATTCAATATAAAGACTTTGCTTTATGGCAGCGTAATTATCTTACAGGAGAACGTCTTGACCAGCAGATCAGCTACTGGAAAAATAAATTAAGCGGATTCCAAAACCTTGATTTGGCAGCAGATTTCAAGAGACCATCACAAATATCTTATGATGGAGAAAATCTGTACTTTAGCCTGGATGCAGAGCAGACCCTAAGGTTAAAAAACCTTTCTAAAGACCTTGGGGTAAGCTTATACAGTGTATTATTGGGAGGATATTACCTGACGCTTTCAGCCTATTCCGGACAGGACGATATCATAGTAGGAAGTCCTATTGCCAACCGGCACCATGTAGGACTTGAAGATATGATCGGGTTCTTTGTGAATACGCTTGCATTAAGAGAAAACATTGAACCGGGTCAAAGGGTAAAAGATTTCATTCTACAGGTGGCTCAGTCGGTGACAGAGGCCCAGTCTCATCAGGATCTTCCATTTGAAAAATTAGTGGAAGAGCTGGGAGTAGAACAGGACACCTCCCGTCATCCGGTTTTCCAGGTGATGTTTGGTCTTCAAAGTTTTGGTGAAGAGGTTGCTCCATCTGAAAATGAAACGACGATACTTCATCCTTTTAACGGAAATGTGGATTATCAGGTGGCTAAGTTTGATATTACCACGATGATCAATGATATAGGGGAGACTTTACAGGGAATGTTCAACTATGCTAAAGCTGTTTATTCAAAAGAAACAGTTAAAAATATGATGAATTCCTATCTGTTCATGCTTGATCAGATCGCAGGAATTAATCAGCAGGAAAATCTTACATTATCTGAACTAAACCTTATTCCTCAGGACCAATACACTCAGTTATCAGGGTTATGGTCTGCAGAAAGTGATTATGCGAGTGACACTACAATTCAGGCATTATTTGAGGCCCAGGTTGAAAGGACTCCGGATCATATTGCCATAGTATATCAGGATGTAAGGCTGTCTTACCGTGAGCTTAATGATCGTTCAAACCGTCTGGCTCATTACCTTATTGAAACTTACGACCTTCAGCCGGATGACCTCGTTCCATTATGCTTAGAACGTTCAGAAGATATGCTGACGGCTATTCTGGGAGTTTTAAAGGCAGGCGGAGCTTATGTTCCTATGGATCCGTCATATCCGGTAGAAAGAATCCGCCATATCCTTGAAGATACCGGGGCAAAAATAGTCCTGGCTCATAGCATTGCAGCTTCCACCGTTCAGGAAGCGTGCGGCGGAATTGATACCTCAGTACTTGTGCTGAATGACTCAGAACTGGAAAAAAAACTTGCTAACAGCAGTGCTTCCAATCCGGTTACTCAGGTAGGTCCTGACCATCTGGCTTATGTGATCTACACAAGTGGAACCACAGGAATGCCAAAAGGCGTAATGCAGATTCACCGAAACGTAGCACGTTTGTTCAGTGCCACCGATCACTGGTATCATTTCAATGACCGGGATGTATGGAGTTTATTCCATTCCTATGTGTTTGATTTTAGTGTATGGGAAATCTGGGGTGCCTTTTTCTATGGAGGAAAACTATTGGTACCATCCTCAGAACAGACCAAAGACACGAATTTATTCTTCAGTTTATGCCTGAAAGAAGGTCTTACGGTGCTCAACCAGACGCCAACCGCCTTCTATCAGTTTATCGATACCGCTCTTCAGCGCGAAGAAGACCTAAGCAGTCTTCGTTATGTTATATTTGGAGGAGAAGCCTTGAACCTGGCTTCCTTAAAACCTTGGTATGAACGCTATCGTTCCACACCAACCCTCATCAACATGTATGGTATTACAGAGACCACGGTCCATGTAACCTATAAGAAGCTGAGTGTAGAAGATTTAGACAGGGCATCTCTGATCGGAGAGAATATTCCGGATCAGGGGATGTATATTTTAGATAACCATCTTCGGGCAGTTCCTATCGGAGCTGTAGGAGAACTGTATGTGGGAGGATCCGGAATTGCACGGGGCTATTTAAACAGACCAGAATTAACCGCAGAACGTTTCATCCCGAATCCATTCCAGACTTTGGAAGAAAAAGAAGCCGGCAAGAATGGCATCCTGTATAAAACGGGAGACCTTGTCCGTTATCTTTCCGATGGTGAATTAGAATACATTGGCAGAAATGACTTCCAGGTCAAGATCCGTGGGTACAGGATAGAATTGGGAGAGATCGAAAACAGGCTCCAGGAATATGCTGAAGTAAGACAATCCGTAGTGTTGGCTAAAGAAAATAAAGCGGGGATGAAATACCTTGTAGGGTATTATGTATCAGATGCTTATATAGACACTAGTCATCTTACCTCTTTCTTATCGGAAGCCTTACCGGAATATATGGTTCCTGCTGCGTTTGTCCATTTAACCTCTTTACCATTAACGATTAATGGAAAACTGGACAGAAGACAACTGCCTGAGCCTGAATTTACGGGAGGCAGAGAATACACAGCACCAGAGAATGAGCTGCAGGAAAGACTGTGTCAGATCTATGGAGAAGTTCTGGGTCTGGATGCAGGAACAATCGGAATCAATGATGATTTCTTCAGATTAGGAGGAGACAGTATTATCAGTATTCAGCTTGTCAGCAGAATACGGCAGCGTCTGGAGATAAGAGTAAGTGTTAAGGATGTCTTTACTTCAAGATCCGTATTGAAACTTTCTGAACTGATCGACATCAAAGAAAAAGAAGAGCAGACCCATATTCTGACAGAGCAGGGAACATTGACAGGAGAATTATCCTTCCTTCCTATTCAGGAATGGTTCTTTGATTTGGTAGAACAGGGATATGTGGGAGACCTTAACCATTGGAATCAGTCCTTCTTAATTAAAGTTCCTGAGTTAAGTACAGAATTACTGGAAGAGAGTGTGAGATTGCTCATTAAAAGACATGATGCATTCAGGATTTATTATCCGAAAGAAAATGGAACTTACACCCAGCAGTATGGAATAGAAACAATATCAGCTATCAAGTATCTGGATGTATCAGGACTCCCATCAGAAGATCTTCCGGGAATATTGACGGAATGGCAGGCACAATTTAATATAGAAAAAGGACCATTATTCCAGATAGGATATAGTAAGGGCTATGAAGACGGAAGTGCAAGAATTTTCTTTGCTCTTCATCACCTGATTATTGATGCGGTAAGCTGGAGAATTATTACCGAAGATCTGAAGAATTTGTATCAGACTCTTGAGAAAGGAAATACAGTGGAAACTCCTGTAAAAGGAAGCAGCTACCGTCAGTGGATTGATGCCATAAAAGGATATAAACAGGATAACCCGGAATCCAGAGAAAAGGAACTTACGTATTGGAATCACACGGTGGATACTGTGGGACAGACTAATAATGCTCTGGCAGAATTATCTTCTTCTGAATATCATTTTGCCAATCTTATGTTGGATCATGGATATACAGAGAAATTAATCAGAGAAGTACATCACGTCTATCATACACAGATTAATGATTTGCTATTGTCAGCCCTTGCTTCTGCTCTTTCAGATCTTACGGGAGAATCCCGACATGCTGTCCTTCTTGAAGGGCATGGTCGTGAAGATGTTTTCAATAATCTTGATATTACAGAAACTGTAGGATGGTTTACTTCTATGTATCCATTATTACTGGAAACAGGTAATGATGTAAAAGACACGGCTATTCTGACCAAAGAATCATTGAGAAGCATTCCTAATAACGGAATTGGTTACGGCAGTCTTGTTGGCTATACAAAACACGCTCTTCCAAAGATTAGTTTCAACTATCTTGGACAGCTTGACCAGGAGGAAAGTACCGGAGAAAAAACATGGTTTATTTCCGGAGAAAATAGCGGAAGTTCCATGGGAAGTCAAAACCGGGATAGCTATATGATCAGTATAAACGGAGCGATTGCAGATGGTCAGCTTCGCTTTGGACTCTCAGGATATCTGTCACAAGATCAGATCAATCTCCTGACAGAAAGATTTAAAGAATATATAAAACAGACTGTTGATGAACTTCTGGCAGAAACCAGAAGCTGGCTCACTCCATCAGATACAGAAAATATCGTAGGGAAAGAACAGCTGATGTTTATTCAGAAGTCAGGAGCTGTTGAAGGAGTATATCTTGCCAACAGTTTGCAGGAAGGATTTGTGTATCATGCACTCAATCAAGGAGATAAGGATGATGCCTACAGGGTACAGCTGGTATGGGATTATATGTCCGGAATGGATTTGAATAAGCTTAAAGAGGCATGGATATACACGCAGGAACAGCTTCCTACCTTACGGTTAAGATTTGACTGGAGTGAAGAAATCGTTCAGATTATCGACAAGAAAGGAAATCTAGACTGGCGTTATCATGATATCAGTGAGATGAACGATGAAGATCAGGAAAACCTGGTTAAAGAGATGACTCAAAAAGACCGTTTCGAAGTATACGATCTATCTAAAGGAGGTCTTTTCAGAGTCTATATTTTCAAACGTTCAGACAACCATTATAGCTGTCTCTTCAGTAATCACCATGCCATTCTTGATGGGTGGAGTATGCCTATATTCCTGACGCTTATTCATGAGGCCTATCTTAAGCTGGTTAAAGGACAGGAACTTTTACCTGTTCCGGATAAAGCATACGCCGAAGCTCAGAAATACCTTCAGGAAAACAAGGACAGTAACAGCAATTTCTGGAAAGATTATATGGGACTTCTGGAAGATCGTGAAGATTTGGGAAGCTTAATCAAAGAATCTCAAAAACAGATTGACCTTTCAGAGTATAAACAAATAGTAGATCACCGCTCGATAAAAATGTCGATAGCAGGTGAACAGTATCAGGAGCTGAAGAAATTTACATCCGAAAACGGATTTACAATTAATGCTGTACTTCAGTATTTATGGCATAAACAGCTTGGTATCTACAATGGAGGATCCACAACGGTAGTAGGAACTACGGTATCCGGACGAAGCTTACCGGTGGATGAAATAGAATCTTCTGTAGGACTTTATATTAATACTTTACCTCTTATTGTGAACCATACGGAAGGTAAAGTGGTAGATATTATATCGGAGATTCAGCATAGAATCAGTGAGCTGAATACCCACAGCAGTGTGAATCTGGCCAGCCTTCAACATGATGGACGCAGAATTTTCAGCAGCTTATTTGTCTATGAAAACTATCCGGCTCCAAAAGGAGGAGAAGACAATGAATTATCATTTGTTTTTAAAGGTTCCGTAGAACGACTCGACTATCCATTAGGAATAGTGGCTTATGAAACCGGAGAAGAAGTGACCTTAAATATCAGTTATGAAGGATTTTTGTTCGATGAGAAGATGATTAATCAACTGATCGGAGGAATGAATACTGTTTTAGAACAGATTCTTGAAAATTCTGAAATTTCATCTGATCAACTGTATTATCTGACCAAAGACCAGCACACGCAGTTATCAGGGTTATGGTCTACAGAAAGTGATTATGCGAGTGACACTACAATTCAGGCATTATTTGAAGCCCAGGTTGAAAGAACTCCGGATCACATTGCCATAGTATATCAGGATGTAAGGATGTCTTACCGTGAGCTTAATGAGCGTTCAAACCGCTTAGCTCATTACCTTATTGAAACTTACGACCTTCAGCCGGATGACCTCGTTCCATTATGCTTAGAACGTTCAGCAGATATGCTGACGGCTATTCTGGGAGTTTTAAAAGCAGGCGGAGCTTATGTTCCTATGGATCCGTCATATCCTGTAGAAAGAATCCGTCATATCCTTGAAGATACCGGGGCAAAAATAGTCCTGGCTCATGGTATTGCGGCTTCCACGGTTCAGGAAGCCTGCAGCGGAATTGATACCTCAGTACTGGTGCTGAATGATGCAGAACTGGAAAATAGCCTTGCTAACAGCAGTGTCTCCAATCCGGTTACCGAGGTAGGTCCTGACCACCTTGCCTATGTGATCTACACAAGTGGAACCACAGGAATGCCAAAAGGCGTAATGCAGGAGCACAGAAACGTAGCCCGTTTGTTCAGTGCCACCGATCACTGGTATCATTTCAATGGCCGGGATGTATGGAGTTTATTCCATTCGTATGTGTTTGATTTTAGTGTATGGGAAATCTGGGGTGCCTTTTTCTATGGCGGAAAACTATTGGTACCATCCTCAGAACAGACCAAAGACACGAATTTATTCTTCAGTTTATGCCTGAAAGAAGGTCTTACGGTGCTCAACCAGACGCCAACCGCCTTCTATCAGTTTATTGATACCGCTCTTCAGCGCGAAGAAGACCTAAGTAGTCTTCGTTATGTTATATTTGGAGGAGAAGCCTTAAACCTGACCTCCTTAAAACCTTGGTATGAACGTTACCGTTCCGCACCAACCCTCATCAACATGTATGGTATTACAGAGACCACGGTCCATGTAACCTATAAGAAGCTGAGTGTAGAAGATTTAGACAGAGCATCTCTGATCGGAGAGAATATTCCGGATCAGGGGATGTATATTTTAGATGCCCATCTTCGGGCAGTTCCTATCGGAGCTGTAGGAGAACTGTATGTGGGAGGATTCGGAATTGCACGAGGCTATTTAAACAGGCCGGAATTAACCGCAGAACGTTTCATCCCGAATCCATTCCAGACTTTGGAAGAAAAAGAAGCCGGCAAGAACGGGATCCTGTATAAAACGGGAGACCTTGTCCGTTATCTTTCCGATGGTGAATTAGAATACATTGGCAGAAATGACTTCCAGGTCAAGATCCGTGGGTACAGGATAGAATTGGGAGAGATCGAAAACAGGCTCCAGGAATATCCTGAAGTAAGACAATCCGTAGTGTTGGCTAAAGAAAACAAAGCGGGGATGAAATACCTTGTAGGGTATTATGTATCAGATTCTTCCATCGATACCGGTCATCTTACTGCTTTCTTATCGGAAGCCTTACCGGAATATATGGTTCCCGCTGCGTTTGTCCATTTAACCTCTTTACCATTAACGATTAATGGAAAACTGGACAAGAGACAACTACCTGAGCCTGAGTTTACGGGAGGCAGAGAATACACAGCACCAGAGAATGAGTTGCAGGAAAGACTGTGTCAGATCTATGGAGAAGTTCTGGGACTGGATGCAGGAACAATCGGAATCAATGATGATTTCTTCAGCCTTGGAGGAAACAGTATCATGGCGATAAAATTGATTAGCGGTATCAAACGTACGTTGAATACTCAGGTGGGAGTTGCTGTAATATTTGGTCATAAAACAGTAGCCTCACTTTCAAACGCATTGGCTAATCAGAATAATGATGAGCAGGTAAGTATTACTCCTGTAAAAGTCAATTCTCCGAAAGAGCAGAGGTTGTCCTTTGCCCAGGAAAGACTTTGGTTTATAGAAACCTATGAAGGAGGAAGTAGTGCTTATAACGTTCCGATGACTGTTCGCCTTAATGAGAAAACAAACATTTTAGCGCTTTGCAAAGCGTTGGAAACCATTGTAATGCGTCATGAAGTTTTGAGAAGTATTATCCTTTCTACAGAGGAAGGAAAAGGCTATCAGCTGGTGACAGACCGTGTTCCGGAAATGCATAGGCATCATGTAGAAACAAGAGCAGAACTTGATGAGGTGGTCAACAGAATTTCAAATAAAGTTTTCCGTCTGGATGAAGAGCTTCCTATAGAAGTGAACACCTTCAGCTTAGGAGATGAACATTATCTGTCAGTGGTAATCCATCACATTGCTTTTGATGGTTGGTCTACCGATATATTCTTACAGGAAATACAAACCGTTTACGAAGCTCTTATCAATGGAAAATCACCTCAGCTTCCGGAATTAAAGATTCAGTATAAAGACTTTGCTTTATGGCAGAGAAATTATCTGACAGGGGATCGATTGGATAGCCAGGTTGGGTATTGGAAAAACAAGCTTGATGATTTCCAGAACCTTAATTTACCTGCAGATTTCAAAAGACCGGCTCAGGTATCCTACGAAGGAGAAACTATTAATTTTATTGTTGATCCAAAAGTAGCTCAAAGCCTTAGAAACACATCCAGAAAACTGGGCGTGAGTCTATACAGCGTCATGCTGGGTGGATATTACCTGATGCTTTCTGCCTACTCAGGACAGGACGATATTGTGGTAGGAAGCCCTATTGCGAACCGTCATCATGCAGGACTCGAAGATATCATCGGTTTCTTTGTCAATACCCTTGCATTAAGAGAAAATATTGACCCGGAACAAAGTCTCAGAGACTTTATTCTTCAGGTATCAAAATCGGTTACAGAAGCCCAGTCCCATCAGGATCTTCCATTTGAAAAGTTAGTGGAAGAATTAGGAGTGGAGCAGGATACATCCAGACATCCGGTATTCCAGGTGATGTTTGGTCTTCAGAGCTTTGGTAGAGATACCCATGATGGGGAAGCATTGTTTGCTCCTTTCGATGGAGAAGTAGACTATCAGGTAGCGAAGTTTGATCTGACGACTATGATTGATGATGGTGAAGAAACCATCCGTGGAATGTTTAATTATGGCAAGGCTATTTTCGCTAGAGAAACGGTCAATAATATGATCGGTTCCTATCAGTATATTCTTGAACAGGCTTTTGGTGTTCATGAGCATACACTTGAAAATGTTAAGCTTTGTGATCTTCCTCTAATACCCGCAGACAGTAAGAAAAAAGTAACGGAAGATTGGAATACGACAGCATCTGTGTATGTGGAAGAAACCATTCATAAGCTATTTGAAAATCAGGTTTCAAAGACTCCTGATCATATCGCTTTGGTGTACCAAGATGTTCAGTTATCCTATAGAGGATTGAATGAAAGAGCAAATCGTCTGGCGAATTACCTTATTGAAACTTACAATATTCAGCCTGATGATATTATTCCTCTATGCTTAGAACGCTCTGAGAATATGCTGATTGCAATTCTCGCAGTACTGAAATCGGGAGCGGCCTATGTGCCAATGGATCCATCCTATCCGGTGGAGAGAATAGAACACATTCTTCAGGATACAGGAGCAAGATTAATTCTTGGTCAGGAAAGTACAGCAGAGAAAGTACAAAATCTGGATGTAGAATCCATTTCCTTAGATGACATTTCCTTTAAAGCACAGCTTGAACTCACAGATTCAAATAATCCGGTCACTTCAGTTACACCTGAAAACCTGGCCTATGTCATCTACACCAGCGGAACAACAGGACTTCCAAAAGGAGTAATGGTAGAACACAGAAATGTAGCCAACTTAATACAGCAGGAAGCCAAAGAATTTGGGTTGATTTCTGACGGGCTTAAAAACTGTCTTTGGTATGCTAATTATGTGTTTGATGCCCATGTATGGGAGTTGTATCCTGTCATTACTCATGGTCACAGTATCTATATTTTAGACAAAGAAAAACAGACCGATATTGCTGCTTTACAACAGTATATAGAAACCAATCATATCCGTATTGCCACCATACCGCCTGTTCTTTTAACCAAAGATTATATTCTGCCTTTAGAAAAGCTTGTCGTAGCGGGAGATGTAACAAATCCACAACTGATGGCTCTTTATCAGGCTGAAGGAGTAGATATCATTAATGCTTATGGTCCCACAGAAGGAACCGTTTGTGCCACACTGCATCACTATAATGAAGATGGAAATCCATTAAATATTGGAGGCCCTATCGGAAATATGACAAGTTATGTATTGGACAACCATATGCGGCCGATTCCTGTGGGAGCTGTAGGAGAGCTTTATATCGGAGGAGCAGGTATTTCCAGAGGCTATTTAAACAGACCGGATTTAACCGAAGAACGATTCATATTAAATCCGTTCCAGACTTTAGAACAAAAAGCAAGCGGCGAAA
This sequence comes from Chryseobacterium sp. WG23, assembly GCF_024586575.1. Taxonomy (NCBI): domain Bacteria; kingdom Pseudomonadati; phylum Bacteroidota; class Flavobacteriia; order Flavobacteriales; family Weeksellaceae; genus Chryseobacterium; species Chryseobacterium sp. WG23. The sequence goes on along the minus strand of NZ_JALCZE010000020.1, from coordinate 11,501 downwards.
ACAGTCGTCTATATAAAACCGGTGACTTAGTACGCTGGTTAGCCAATGGCGAGCTTGAATACATCGGAAGAAATGACTTCCAGGTAAAAATCCGGGGCTACAGAATTGAATTAGGCGAGATTGAAAATACCCTGCTTCATTACCCTGGTATCCGTCAGGTAGCTGTTTTGGCCAAAGAAAATAAAGCAGGCTTAAAATACCTGGCAGGCTATTATGTCTCAGATTCAGTGATTGATTCCAATCTCCTTTCTGAACACCTTTCTACAAGTTTACCGGAATATATGATACCGGGTGCTTTTGTTCATTTAACCTCTTTGCCATTAACAATCAATGGAAAACTGGATAGAAAGCAGCTTCCGGAACCAGAATTCACAGGAGGTAAAGATTATATTGCTCCCAAAACCGATCTTCAGGTTAAGCTGTGCCAGATTTATGGTGATGTGTTAGGTCTTGATGCATCAGGGATCAGTATCGAAGACGATTTCTTCCGTTTAGGAGGAGACAGTATCATCAGTATTCAGCTGGTGGGAAGAATTAGACAGCAGCTTGATATAAGATTAAGTGTTAAAGAAGTCTTTGCAGCCAGAACTGTTGAAGCTTTGTCCTTGCTTATCGAAGAGAAAAGCCAAAATGAAGTGATCAGTATTTTGGCAGAACAGGGAGTGTTGGAAGGAGAAATTTCATTACTTCCAATCCAGGAATGGTTCTTCAGTCAGAAAGAATTAGGATATTTGGTAGATTTTAACCACTGGAATCAGGCCTTCCTGATCAATGTACCTCAGCTAAATAAGGAGCTTTTGGAGAAAAGTGTCCGCCTGCTCATTGAAAAGCATGATGCATTTAGAATTCATTATCCAAAAGAAAATGGATTGTATTCCCAGCAATATGGATTAGAAGCCACTCCGGAAATCAGCTATCTCGATACTTCGGATATGACAATGGAGGAGCTTTCTCAACTCTTTACCCAATGGCATGCCCAGTTTGATATAGAAAAAGGACCATTGTACCGTATTGCGTATATAACAGGATATGAAGATGGAAGCACCAGAATCTTCTTTGCATTCCATCACCTGATCATCGATACAGTAAGCTGGAGAATTATTATAGATGACTTAAAAAACATATATCAGACTCTTGAAAGAGGAGAAGACTTTAAAGCAGCCCAAAAAGGAAGCAGCTACCGTCAATGGGTGGATGCTGTAAAAGGATATAAAAAAGAAACTCCGGAATCCAGAGATAAAGAACTTGCTTACTGGAATAAAACGACAGAAATAGTCCATAGAATTAATAAAACATTGGAGGCTATTTCTATACCGGAAAGCAACCATGATATTCTTCTTTTAGATAAGGAAAATACAGAAAAGCTTATCAGAGGCAGCCATCATGTATATCAGACAAGGATTAATGATCTGTTATTATCGGCATTAGCTTCAGCCCTTACAGAACTTACAGGAGAATCCCGTCATGCGGTTTTGCTGGAAGGTCATGGTCGTGAAGATGTTTTCCCTAGCTTAGACATTACAGAAACACTAGGATGGTTCACTTCAATGTATCCGTTATTACTTGAAACTGGGGAAAATCTCAATGATACTGTAGTATTGACTAAAGAGGCATTGAGAAGCATTCCGGATAATGGAATTGGTTACGGAAGCCTTGTGGGATATACAAAATATGAACTTCCAAAAATCAGCTTCAACTATCTTGGGCAGCTTGACCAGGAAGAAGGGGCTGCTGAGAAAGCATGGTTTATTGCAGCAGAAGACAGTGGACTTTCTATCGGAAGATCAAATAAAGAAAGCTATATCATAGGAATTAATGGTGCTGTTGTAGACGGTCAGCTTCGCTTCAGCGTTTCTGCATATCTGTCTCAGGATCAGGTAAAACGGATTACTCAGAAGTTCAAAGATTATATCATTGATATTATAGATGAGCTTTCTAAAAATACACGAAGCTTCCTTACCTCTTCAGATATAGAAAACATTGTAAACAAAGAACAGCTTGAAGCCATCCAGGAAAATGGAGAAGTGGAAGGAGTATTCTTAGCTAACAGTTTACAGGAAGGGTTTGTATATCATGCTCTAAAACAAGGGGATACGGATGATGCGTACCGGGTACAGCTGATTTGGGATTATAGGTCTGAAATGAATGTTGAAACGCTTAAAAAAGCGTGGTTCTATACTCAACAACAGTTCCCGGCATTGAGGCTCAGATTCAACTGGAGTGGAGAGATTGTTCAGATTATCGACAAGGAAAGCCCACTTGACTGGAGATTTGAGGATCTAAGTGGAATGGAGGAGATCCAACAGGAAGAATTGATCCGCGATGTCACTCAGAAGGACCGTTTTGAAGTCTATGACCTGTCAAAAGGAGGATTATTCAGAATATACTTATTTAAACGTTCAGATAAACATTATACCTGTCTATTCAGTAATCACCATGCTGTTTTGGATGGATGGAGTATGCCTATCGTACTCAAAAGTATCCATGATATCTATCTGAACCTTATCAAAAAACGGGATCCGGGCTTTGTAATGGATCATGCCTATGTTAACACTCAGAAATACCTTCAGCAGCATAAAGACAGCAGCCGAAGTTTCTGGAAAACCTATATGAGCCTGCTTCAGGATCAGGAAGACTTAAGCAGCCTGATGAAAGAATCCCAAAGACATATTGATCTTGGAACCTACCGTCAGATAGAGGATCATCAGTTTGTAAAAATGACGCTGGCAGATGATCAGTACCAACAACTGAAAAAATTCACTGCCAAAAATGGATTTACGGTGAATGCTGTTCTGCAATATCTGTGGCATAGCCAGCTGGGTATGTATAGTGGAGTAGAAACAACGGTGGTAGGGACTACAGTCTCCGGACGAAGCCTTCCTGTTGATGATATAGAATCATCTGTCGGGTTGTTTATCAATACACTTCCACTTATTGTAGAGCATACAGAAAGTAAAGTAGTGGATATCATTTCCGATATTCAGCAGAGAATCAGTGAGCTTAACACGCACAGTGATGTCAGCCTTGGAGAGCTTCAACATGATGCACGACGCATGTTCAGCAGCTTATTTGTATATGAGAACTATCCGGTACCGGCAGGAGGAGATGGCAGTAATGAATTAGGATTTGTTTTCAAAGGTTCTGTAGAAAAACTGGACTATCCGCTGGGAATAATGGCGTATGAACAGGGAGAGAGCGTAACGATGAAAATCAATTACGAAGGAGTTCTTTTTGAGCAGCAAACCATGGAGCAGCTGATGGAAGGGATGAAGTCTGTTTTAGGACAGGTATTAGAAAACTGGGAGATCACTTCAGATCAGCTTTCATATGTTTCTGAAAATCAGTTGAACCTGATAAAATCCTGGAACCATACAGTTTCTGATTTTTCTTCAGATAAAACGATTCATGAACTGTTTGAAAACCAGGTTTCAAAAACGCCTGATCACATTGCATTGGTATACCAGAATGTTAAGTTATCCTATACTGAGCTAAACAATAGAGCTAATCGACTGGCTAATTATCTGATCAGGACTTATGATCTTCAGCCAGATGATCTGATCCCATTATGTTTGGAAAGATCGGAACATATGCTTATATCAATATTAGCTGTATTGAAGACCGGAGCCGCTTATGTACCCATGGATCCTTCATATCCGGCAGACAGGATAGAACATATTCTTCATGATACAGGAGCAAAACTGGTTCTTGGAGAAGAGGAAACAATAGATAAGCTACAGAATACAGAAGCAGATGCTATTTCCTTAGATCAGACTGCTTTCCGGGATGTGATTAAGAGAGAATCTTCAGAAAATCCTGTGACTACAGTTAAATCCCATAACCTGGCTTATGTAATTTACACCAGTGGAACAACAGGACTTCCAAAAGGAGTTATGGTAGAGCACAGAAATGTAGCCAACTTAATAGAACAGGAAGCTAAAGAATTTGGATTGAGATCTGATGGAGGGATCCATAAAAACTGCCTGTGGTATGCGAGCTATGTATTCGACGCCCATGTATGGGAATTGTATCCTGTTATTACTCATGGCCATAGCATCTATTTACTGGAAAAAGAAAAAAGGATTGATCTTTCCGAATTACAGGAATATATAGAAGAACACAATATTAGTATAGCGACTATTCCGCCAATCCTTTTGACGGATGAATATATACTTCCTTTAGAGAAACTGGTAGTGGCTGGAGATGTAACGAACCCTCAGGTAATGGAGCTTTATAAAGAATATGGAGTAGACATTATCAATGCCTACGGTCCAACCGAAGGAACAGTGTGTGCCACATTACACCACTATAACGAGGATGGTAATCCATTGAATATTGGAAAAGCCATCGGAAATATGACGGCTTATGTATTGGATAAGAATCTTCGTCAGGTTCCTGTAGGGGTAATAGGAGAGCTTTATATCGGAGGAGCAGGTATTGCCAGAGGATATTTAAACAGACCGGAACTTACGGAAGAGCGCTTTATGCTGAACCTGTTCCAGACTGCAGAGCAGAAGGAAAGAGGTGAAAACGGACGATTATATAAAACCGGTGATTTAGTACGTTGGTTGTCTAATGGAGAATTAGAATATATTGGAAGAAATGACTTCCAGGTAAAAATCCGTGGTTACAGAATTGAACTTGGAGAAATTGAAAACAGACTGCTTCAGTATCCTGATGTCCGTCAGGCCGCAGTATTGGCAAAAGAAAATAATGATGGGATGAAATATCTGGCAGCCTATTATGTGTCAGATTCATCAGTAGATCCAGGTCTGCTTTTTGACTTCCTGTCACAGGTTCTTCCAGATTATATGTTGCCAGGTGCTTTTGTTCATTTGAATGTTTTACCATTAACAATCAATGGAAAGCTAGACAGAAAGCAGCTTCCGGAACCTGATTTTACAGGGAACAAAAAACAGATCATTCCGGAAAATGAATTACAGGCGAAACTATGTGATATTTATGGTGAGGTACTGAAGGTTGATCCGTCCAGTATAAGCATCCATGATGACTTCTTCAGGCTTGGAGGAAACAGTATCATGGCCATAAAACTGATCGGAAAAATTAAGCAGGAACTAAAACTACAGGTAGGAGTCACTGAGGTTTTCAATCATAAAACGATTGCTTCTCTTGCAACTGTTTTAGCAGATGAAAATAATACAGGTGAGCAAATCATCATTACTCCTGTAAAAGTAGATTCTCCTGAAAAGCAAAGATTGTCTTTTGCTCAGGAAAGGCTTTGGTTTATAGAGTCTTATGAGGGTGGAAGCAGTGCTTATAATATTCCTATCACGACAATGCTGGATAAGAATATACAGCTTGATCTTCTTCAGAAGTCTCTGGAAATGGTCATTATGCGCCATGAAGTGCTACGCTCGATGATCCGGACTACAGAAGAAGGGGTAGGCTACCAGGTGGTTACAGACCTTATTCCGGAATTTAAAATCACAGAAGTAAAAACAAGAGAAGAATTAGAAGAGAACATAAACAGGTGTGCCAACAAGGTATTCCGTGTAGAGGAAGAACTTCCTGTGGCAGTAAATGTTTTCAGTTTAGAAAACAATCATTATCTGTCTGTTGTCGTTCATCATATTGCTTTTGACGGATGGTCTACAGATGTCTTTCTGAAAGAACTTGCAACAATGTACTATAAGCTTTCCGGTAGAGAAATCGCAGAGCTTCCTCCATTAAAGGTTCAGTACAAAGACTTTGCACTATGGCAGCGTAATTATCTTGCAGGAGAGCGCCTTGATCAACAAATTGGATATTGGAAAAATAAGCTCGATGATTTCCATAATTTAGATTTACCTACGGATTTCAGACGGCCGTCTCAAATTTCTTACGAAGGGGAAAATCTATACTTCAGTCTGGATGCAGAACGGGGAGAAAAATTAAGAAACCTTTCAAAAGAATTGGGCGTAAGTCTGTACAGCTTGATGCTGGGAGGCTATTATCTGATGCTTTCTGCCTATTCAGGACAGGATGATATTGTAGTAGGAAGCCCAATTGCGAACCGTCATCATGCTGGGCTTGAAGACATCATTGGTTTCTTTGTCAATACATTGGCACTAAGAGAAAGTATTGATCCTGAGCAAACCCTTAAAGACTTCATTCTTCAGGTTTCAAAATCAATCACAGAAGCGCAGTCTCATCAGGATCTTCCATTTGAGAAGTTAGTGGAAGAACTAGGAGTAGAGCAGGATACCTCCAGACACCCGATTTTCCAGGTGATGTTTGGTCTCCAAAGTTTTGGAGGAGGAGATGCTAAAGTAAATGATGAAGACGTTTTATTCTATCCTTTTGATGGAGGAGTAGACTATCAGGCGGCAAAATTTGACCTGACGACAATGGTTGATGATCATGGAGGAGACCTCCGTATCATGTTCAATTATGCAAAATCACTGTTTAAAAAAGATACAATTGTCCGTATGGCCGGATCTTACCAGCTTCTTTTAGATCAATTGATTCAGGTTGATATTCATCATACAAGAGTTTGCGGACTTTCTCTGCTACAGGAAGAAGAATATAAAATGACCGTGGAAAGCTGGAATGATACGCGGGAAGAATATGCAAAAGACCTGACAGTTCATCAGTTATTTGAAAATCAGGTGTTGAAAACTCCGGATCACATAGCCATAGTATATCAGGATGTCAGACTTTCTTACAGAGAGCTGAATGACCGATCAAACCGCCTGGCCAATTACCTTCTTGAAACGTACAATCTTCAGCCTGACGACATTATTCCTTTATGCTTAGATCGTTCGGAGTATATGCTGATTGCAATTCTTGCTGTAATGAAAACAGGAGCGGCCTATGTTCCAATGGATCCGTCCTATCCGGTGGACAGAATAAAACACATTCTTCAGGATACCGATGCAAAACTTGTTTTAGGGCAGGAAAGCACAACAGAAAAGTTGGAAGACCTGGGGGTAGAATGTATCGCTTTAGATGAGGTAAACATTAAAGCACAGCTTGAACTCACAGATTCAAATAATCCTGTTACCCAGGTGAATTCAGGTAACCTTGCCTATGTCATTTATACAAGTGGAACAACAGGACTTCCTAAGGGAGTAATGATTGAACATTCCGGCGTGATAAACCTTATAAGATCAATGATTAAGGCTCACCGACTTGAAGAGTTTCAGGAAGTAGGATGTTACTCCAATTATGTATTCGACGCCTTTGTCTATGAAGCTCTCACGGTATTGTGTAATGGAAATACGTTGTGGGTTTACAGCAATGACCTTAGAACATCTGTAGGAGAACTTAACGAATATATCAGAGAAAATAATATAGAGGTATCGTTTATTCCACCAGTTTTATTGAGAGAAGTTGTAAACAATGGCACCAACCTGAAATTGATTTTTGCCGGAGGCGAAAGTTTCCCTGCTTTGGATAAAAATATAGAGAATATCATTCTTGTTAATGAGTATGGACCTACGGAGGGAACGGTTTGTGCAACGCTGCATTATTATAAGGAAGATGGTAATCCGCTCAACATCGGAGGTCCGATTGGGAATATGACAACTTATGTGTTGGATGACCATATGCGACCGGTTCCAGTGGGCGCTGTAGGAGAGCTTTATATCGGAGGAGCCGGAATTGCACGAGGTTATTTAAACCGCCCGGATTTAACAGAAGAACGTTTCCTTGATAACCCATTCCAGACATTATCCCAAAAAGCAAGAGGCGAAAACAGCCGCTTATACAAAACGGGAGACTTAGTACGCTGGCTGGCTAATGGAGAATTAGAATATATTGGAAGGAACGACTTCCAGGTAAAAATCCGGGGCTATAGAATTGAATTAGGAGAGATTGAAAATACCTTGCTTCATTATCCGGGAATTCGTCAGACGGCAGTATTGGCGAAAGAAAATAAAGCAGGCTTAAAATATCTTGCAGGCTATTATGTATCAGATACAGAGATTGGTTCCAATTTACTTTCAGAACATTTGTCAGAGCGTTTACCGGAATATATGGTACCGGGTGCTTTTGTACACTTAACAGCGTTGCCATTAACGATTAACGGAAAACTGGACAGAAAACAACTTCCCGAACCTGAGTTTACGGGCAGCAAAGATTATATTGCTCCCCAAACTGATCTTCAGGTCAAACTGTGCCAGATCTATGGCGATGTTTTGGGTCTTGATGCTGCAGGGATTAGTATCGAAGATGATTTCTTCCGCTTAGGAGGAGACAGTATCATCAGTATTCAGCTGGTAGGAAGAATCAGACAACAATTAGAAGTAAGACTAAGTGTAAAAGAAGTCTTTACGGCCCGCAGCGTATCATCATTGTCGTTACTCATAGAAGAAAAGAAACAGACAGAAGGAGAACATATCCTTTCCGAGCAAGGTATATTAGGAGGGGGAGTTTCCTTACTTCCTGTTCAGGATTGGTTCTTCAGCCAGAAAGAACAGGGTTATCTTGGAGATTTCAATCACTGGAATCAGGCCTTTTTGATCAATGTGCCAGAGCTTGATAAAGAGTTACTGGAAACCTCCATCCACCATTTAGTGGAAAGACATGATGCATTCAGGCTTTATTATCCAAAAGCAGATGGTATTTATACCCAGGCATATAGCAGTGAGGAATCCGTAGCGGGTATCAATTACCTTGATGCTCCAGGATTAAGTGCAGAAGAATTGTCTAAGACTTTCACGGCCTGGCAGTCTCAGTTTGATATTGAAAAGAGCCCTTTATACCAGATCGGTTACATCAGCGGTTATGCAGATGGCAGCGCAAGGATTTACTTTGCCCTTCACCATTTGATCATTGATGCCGTAAGCTGGAGGATTATTACCGAAGACTTAAAGAATATTTATCAGTCTCTTGAAAAAGGAGATACAGAATACATTACGGGTCATGTAAAAGGGACAAGCTACCGCCAATGGGTGGAAGCTGTACGAAGCTATAAAACAGAAAACCCGGAATCCCGGGCCCAGGAGCTGTTGTACTGGAATGCCACGGCTGAAACCGTAGAATCTAACAATGCTGCGCTAAGCAGTTTCATTGGCAAAGAGCACCACCACGGTCATTTGATGCTAAGTAAAGAGATGACCGAATCGTTGATCAGAAAGACCCATCACGCATACCATACCCAAATCAATGATCTTCTTCTCTCAGCGTTATCCCTTTCGCTTTCAGGATTAACCGGAGAGGAAAGCCATTCCGTATTGCTGGAGAGCCATGGACGTGAAGAAGTCTTTGGGAACTTGGATATCACCGAAACTGTAGGTTGGTTTACCACAATGTATCCATTACTGCTGAAGAAAGGGAAAGACCTTTCGGATACAGTGGTATTGACTAAGGAATCCCTGCGACGTATTCCAAATAACGGAATTGGTTATGGTAGTTTGATAGGCTATACAGAACGTGAGCTACCTAAGATCAGCTTCAACTATCTTGGACAGCTGGACCAGGAAGATGTCTCCGGCGAAAAGAGCTGGTTTATCGCAGCTGAGGACAGTGGATTAGGGGTAGGAAGTAATAACCGCGACAGCCATTATATCAGCATCAATGGAGCTGTTGTGGATGGGCAATTACGCTTTGGCGTTACCGGTTACCTGAGTGAAGAAGAGATTACTTTACTGTCAGAAGGCTTTAAGAGCCATTTGGAATCTATCATTACCTTGCTTTCCGAAGAGGATCGAAGCTACCTGACTCCATCTGATATAGACTATATTGTAGAGCAGGAACAGCTATTTGGTATTCAGGAGAAAGGGGAAATTGAAGGAGTTTATTTAGCGAACAGCTTACAGGAAGGCTTTGTATATCACGCGTTGAACCAGGGAGATAAAGATGATGCCTACAGGGTACAGTTGATCTGGGATTACCATAGTAAAATTAATGAAGAGAAGTTAAAAGACTCCTGGAAACGTACCCAGGCTGCATATCCGTCGTTGAGACTACGTTTTGACTGGAATGGCGAGATCGTACAGGTTATCGATAAAGAAGGCGAAGTAGACTGGCGCTACCATGATATCAGTGGAATGAGTAAGGAATCTCAGGAGTCCCTGATCGGAGAAATTACCCAGAAGGACCGCTTTGAGGTGTATGACCTTACCAAGGGCAGTCTTTTCAGGGTGTATCTGTTCAAAAGAGGAGATAGCCACTACAGCTGTTTATTCAGCAACCACCATGCAATTCTGGATGGCTGGAGTATGCCTGTCATTCTCAATAGCATTCATGATCATTACCTGGGTCAGCTTAAAGGGAAGGAGATCTCACTGGCTTCCGATTCTGCGTATGCCTTAACCCAGCAGTACCTTCAGTCCCACAAAGAGGACAGTGCAGAGTTTTGGAAGACCTATATGGGCTTACTGGAAGACCAGGAAGATCTGAGCAGCCTGGTAAAAGAAGACCAGCGCCATATTGACTTAGGAACTTACCGTCATATCCAGGATCATCAGCATATAAAAATGCAGATTGGTGGAGATCAGTACCATACGTTGAAGGCCTTCACTAAAGAGCAAGGCTTTACGGTGAATGCTGTTTTACAATACCTATGGCATAAGCAGCTGAGTATTTACAGTGGCTTAGGAACAAGTGTTGTGGGGACAACGGTCTCAGGAAGAAGCTTACCGGTTGATGGAATAGAATCTTCAGCCGGATTATATATCAACACGTTGCCATTGATTGTGAGCCATGCAGATGGCCGGGTTGTGGATCAGATCACAGAGATTCAGAACAGGATCAGTGAGCTCAATACGCACAGTGACATCAACCTTGCAGCATTGCACCATGATGGACGCAGGATCTTCAGCAGTTTATTTGTGTATGAGAACTATCCTGTACCTAAAGGAGGTGAGGGTAATGAGTTAGGATTTGTATTCATGGACTCTGTAGAGAAGCTTGATTATCCGTTGGGAATTATGGCTTCGGAACAGGGAGATAGTGTAACCGTTAAGATCAATTATGAAGGCGTTCTTTTCGAAGAACAAACGATACAGCAGTTGATTGAAGGAATGGAAACTCTTTTAGATCAGATTCTTAAAAATAAGAAAATCACATCAGATCAACTTGCTTATGTTTCTGATAATCAAATAAAGCTCATCCAATCCTGGAACGGGATAGGGTCTGTAGTTTCAGATAAAACCCTTCATGAGTTATTTGAATCTCAGGCATCAAGGACGCCGGATGCGGTTGCCTTGGTTTATGGAGAAGTTAAATTAAGCTATAAAGAGCTTAATGAACGTTCCAACCGGTTGGCAAATTATCTGATAAAAACACATGCACTTCAACCGGATGATCTGGTTCCATTATGCCTGGAGCGTTCAGAACATATGCTGATTGCTATTTTAGGAGTATTAAAATCCGGGGCAGCCTATGTTCCTATGGATCCCTCTTATCCTTCAGACAGAATAGAACATATTCTTAAAGATACAAGCAGCAAAATTGTTATTGCCGAAGAAAGTACTATAGAAAAAGTGACAAGTTCAGTGACAACAATTTCTATAAACGATTCTGTTTTCCAAACCATTCTGGAATCACAGGAAATATTG
>NZ_JALCZE010000019.1:0-53262 GCF_024586575.1 Chryseobacterium sp. WG23 | reverse complement strand
TTCTATAACCCTTAATCTTCTATACTCCTGCGCTCCCGTATTGGGACTGCAAAGATACAAATCTTTTTTACTTCCGCAACTTTTATTTCTAAAAATTTTGAAGCCTTTTTTTAGACTTATTTTCTTTTCGAGTATACCGTTTTATGCTTATCTAAAAGCTCTTCTGCGCTTACTGAGTCTCTTTCGTTTTTCAGTGCGGCAAAGGTAAGCCAACTTACCTATACCAAACAAGTTTATGTAACACTAAATTCATATTACGTTCATTTTTTATCTTAACACGCTGGAAGGTAAGGTGAAAAGTTTTAAACAAATGTTTGAGGAGTTATGAGTTATGAGTTATGAGTTGTGAGTGATAGGTGATAGGTGATAGGTGATGGAAGTTATTCCATATATATGGTATTGTTCTTTTACTATATATTATTTATATGATCGGGTTGTCTTATCTGAAGGTCCTGGATTTGGTTTTGGCTAAAGCCAATGGATGGGGGTTGTTTTATGTGGGCGGGCTAAAGCCCATCCCTATTGAACAGGTGTTTCGGAAAGAATGGGTTTATTATTGGCGGATGGCTACTGGCGGATGGCTATTGATCATTCACTATTGGCTATTGACCATTGACCGTTCACTTACTACCTTTTTATCAGGTTTCTTTTGTAATGTATCACTCCTACCCTAGCCCCGATAGTAACGGGTACCCCGCAGCATAGCTTGGAAAATGGAGGGATACAGCGCAGGGAGCCATGGCGCGAGGAGTATGAGTGGATAGCGGGAAAAAGCTCCTCTTGAGTTCGAGAGTTCGAGAGTTTGAGAGTTCGAGAGTTGGAGGGTTGGAGAGTTGGAGGGTTGGAGAGTCTGAGAGTTGGAGAGGTTTGAGTCTGAGAATGAAAGGTGGAGGGGTTGGGAGTGAAATGAAGTTATATATATTATATAATAGTTTATTGATATATATGGTGTGTTATCCCCTGCTGTATACTTATATTGGCTATATGCTTTACTCTTATTCACTTTTTCAACGATCATAATAGATGTAATAGTCATAAAAAAGGGGAAACATTTTTTTTGATTGCTTACATTTGTAGTACATTCTGAATTTAAAGGATGAAATGAGTTTATCTATGATTGACAAGAAATATACGGAAACAGTTCATACAGATATGAACCACTACGAATATACTACAGTAACCCACGATGAAAATAAGGTAAGAGTCTACATGCTGAAGAATGGTTTAAAGGTTTTCCTTGCCCAAAATTTTGATGCACCAAGAATTCAGACTTTCATTCCGGTAAGAACGGGAAGCAATAATGATCCGGCAGACAATACGGGATTGGCCCACTACCTTGAACATATGATGTTTAAAGGTACTTCTAAGATAGGAACTCAGGACTGGGAAAAAGAAAAGAAACTTATTGATCAGATTTCAGCACTTTATGAAGCCCATAAAGCAGAGCAGGATCCTGAAAAAAAGAAGGAAATCTATAAAAAAATAGATCAGATCTCTCAGGAAGCCAGTCAATATGCTATCGCCAATGAGTATGACAAAGCTATTTCGTCTTTGGGTGCTAGCGGAACCAACGCCCATACCTGGTTTGATGAAACGGTTTATAAGAATAATATTCCCAACAACGAGCTTGAAAAATGGCTGAAAATAGAGAAGGAAAGGTTTTCTGAAATCGTATTACGCCTTTTCCATACGGAGCTGGAATCTGTATACGAAGAATTCAACAGAGCCCAGGATAATGATTCCAGACTGGTGAACTATGAACTGATGGATGCTTTGTTTCCCACCCATCCTAACGGGCAGCAAACTACCCTAGGTAAGCCGGAACATTTAAAAAACCCTTCTATGGAAGCTATTCATAAATATTTTGATGAATATTATGTTCCTAATAATTATGCAATGGTATTGGTTGGAGATTTTGATTTTGAAGAAACAATCCAATTAATTGATCAGTATTTTGGGGCTATTCCTTACAGAGAGCTTCCTGAGAAAACTCCGGTTATTGAAAAGCCCATCACTGAGGTTGTTACGAAAACGGTAAAAAGCCCCACTACTCCAAGGGTTCAGCTGGCCTGGAGAACGGATAGCTATGGTACAAGGGAAGCCATGCTTGCTGATATTGTAGCCAACATCCTTAGCAACAGAGGGGAGGCCGGTTTATTGGACCTCCATATTAATCAGACTCAAAAAATGTTGTGGGCACAGGCTTTTTCTGTAGGATTAAAACAATATGGCTATTTTTCTATTGTAGCTGTTCCCAAGGAAACACAGACGTTGGATGAAGCGAAGGAAATGGTGCTGGAAGAAATTGAACTGATCAAAAAGGGAGATTTCCCTGATTGGATGCTTCCTGCTATTATTAATGATTTCAAACTTCAAAGAATGAAGGGCCTTGAAACGGCAGAAGGCCTGGCCACGACTCTTTATGACACCTATATAAAGGGAAGAACCTGGGAACAGGAACTTAATGAAATGGATGAATATTCCAGTTTCACCAAGGAAGATGTGATACATTTTGCCCAGGCATTCTTCAAAAACAATTATGTTGTTGTTTATAAAGAAAAAGGGGTTAATGATAAATTGGTACGGGTAGAAAATCCAGGCATTACTCCTGTTAAAATCAACCGTGATGCCCAATCTGAATTTTTACAAGAGATTTTGGCTGACCAGCCTGAAGATATTAAACCTGAATTTATCGACTACCAAAAAGAAATTGCTACAGATCACGTTCGGGATAAAAAGCTAAGCTTTGTTAAAAATAAGCATAATGATATCGCCCAGGTACATTTCATTTTCCCTTTCGGAAGTGATAATGACAGAGATTTGGGAACTTCAACTCAATTTCTGCAATATGTGGGAACTCATAGGTTTTCTCCTGAAGATTTAAAGAAAGAATTCTTTAAAATAGGGGTCAGTAATGATTTTAAGACGACCAATAATCAGCTACTGGTCACGTTAAGCGGACTGGAGGAAAATATTGAAAAAGGGATCAGCCTTTTGCAGCACTGGATGTATGAAGTAAAACCGGATCAGGAGATTTATACTCAATTTGTGGATACTATCCTGGAAAACCGTGAGGCTGTAAAGAAGGATAAAAACCGAATTATGACCGCCTTAACCACCTACACCAAACTGGGTAGTACTTCCCGGTTTTTGGATATTATTTCCAAGGAGGAGCTTGAAAGCAGTAAAGCAGAAGTTTTTACTGACCGAATGAAGAATCTATTCAAATATCCATATGAAATTTTTTTCTATGGAAAAGATTTTGAAAACTTTAAAGGATATATTGGAAAGTATATAGAAGCTGAAAGTCTTCAGATTCCGGCACCGAAGCTTTATCCAGAACCCAATACAGGAGGAAACGTATTTTTCATTAATTATGACATGGTTCAGATGGAAATGAGCAAAGCAGGAAAGGGAAATCCTGTCAATCCATCCAATTTTGGGAAAGTAAATGTCTTCAATGAGTATTTTGGAAGAGGATTATCCTCCATTGTTTTCCAGGAAATCCGTGAAAGCAAGAGTCTTGCCTATTCTGCTTATGTTTCTTACAGTGCCCATTCAGAACTGAACCATCCTGATTATATTACCACTTATATTGGTACTCAGCCGGATAAACTGATGATTGCTGTAGATACGATGAATGATTTGATGAGTGAGCTTCCGGAAGTTCCCTCTCAGTTTGAAAATTCAAAGAATGCCGCTTTAAAACAAATCGCTTCAACAAGGGTTACAAGGACTAATATATTTTTCAATACATTAAGACTGAAAAAACTGAATATTACTCACGATTTCAGAAAAGACATCTATGAGCAGATTCAGGTGCTGAAGTTTGAAGACCTCAAAGAGTTTTATCAGGCAGAGATCAAACCTGTACATTTTAATACGGCTATTATCGGTAAAAAAGAAAACCTTAATATGGAAGCCGTAAGTAAAATGGGAACTTTTACAGAAGTAAGTTTACAGGATATTTTTGGACATTAATACATCTTCTATATTTAATAAAAAAGAACGGAAATATCTCCGTTCTTTTTTATTGATATTTAGCAAAAGAATCTTTCACAATTTCTTTGGCATTATTTTCTACATTTTGATAGGAATAGAAACCGTAAACTGTATCAAAGCTGAGCTCTTCAAATCGTTTTTCAATTCTTTTAATTTCATTCTGCGGGAGAGGAATTCTGTTCGGATAGCTTCTCATGGTCGCAAAATGCTTCATGGATGGGGATAAATACATCGTATCTCCAATTAAAAGCGTTCCTTTTTCACTCATCCAGGGAATTTCCAGGATCGAACTTCCATCAAAATGTCCACCTATATTATGAAGTGTTAGCTGATTCCAAAGCTTCATATGATCTCCTGTCCAGTATTCTACCAATCTTCCACCATTCACCACCCATTCTTTATCTTTTTCATGGATATAGATTTTACTGTTAAAAGTTTCTGCCCACATTTTCATAATTGAATAATAGTGAGGGTGAGAAATTGCAATCGCTTTTAATCCTCCTTTTGATTTAATAAATTCTACCACTCCTTCATCCAGTAATGGGATACAATCCCACAATATATTTCCATCTTCTGAAATCACAAAAAGAGCACGCTGACCAATAGAAAACCGAGGGTTTACCACAAACTCATACAGGTTATTATTGATTTTTTTTATTTTGACACTGTGCTCTTCTAAAAGTTTCTCGTGGCTGATCCAGGATTGCCCACTTTGGGGTACTGCCTGTCTTTCATCTTCACATATAATACAGGCATTATCCGTATAACTTTCCGGATATTGTGTACCACATTCAGCACACATTTTAAGTTTATTATCGCTCTTATTCATAAGATTTTTATTTAAAATTACATAGATATAATATATTGCAATTCACTTTATCCATAGAATTAACCTATACATAAAATCTTAAATTTCCCTTACGCATTAAAGATTACGATATCTTTATCAAATAAAAAAACCTATTTAATTTTTGATTAAATAGGTTCTTATCATTATTCTTTATTTGATTACTTTCATTTCATCAACAAGCCATTTTGAATCGGCAAATTTTTCAATGATGAACAGGATATAT
Organism: Chryseobacterium sp. WG23; assembly: GCF_024586575.1. Lineage (NCBI taxonomy): Bacteria > Pseudomonadati > Bacteroidota > Flavobacteriia > Flavobacteriales > Weeksellaceae > Chryseobacterium > Chryseobacterium sp. WG23. The sequence goes on along the minus strand of NZ_JALCZE010000019.1, from coordinate 48,187 downwards.
TTTGTATCCACCATGATGTTTCTGCTGAAACGGGGATCATAATTGATATCACTCATTGTACCCTCCCATTGCCTGTCAAAGTTAAGGCCTACTAAATTTCCGTTAGCATCCAGCGCAGGGCTTCCAGAATTTCCTCCGGTAGTATGGTTTGTTGCAGTAAATCCAACAGGAACATCTCCGGTCTTATCTTTATAGGCTCCAAAATCTTTCTTATTATAAAGATCGATCAGTTTTTTAGGAACATCAAATTCATAATCTCCCGGCACATACTTTTCTATTACTCCGGCTAAGTGAGTCTGATATCCGTAAGAAACAGCATCTCTTGGTGCAGAGCCTTTTACTTTTCCGTATGTTACACGAAGGGTAGAATTGGCATCCGGAAAGAATTTTCTGTCTTTATCTGTTTCCATTTGTTGTGCCATAAACTTCTTCTGCAAAGCATCAATCTTGGCCTGAAGTGAAGTATATTGCGGATCAGCAGTTTTCATGTAAGTTTCTCTCATAGAAACGTACAATTGATAAACAGGATCTTTCTTCAACATTTTAATCAGCTTATCCTGATTAGAGAATCCTTTTTCAATATCAGCAGTCAGGGCAGCCCCGTTTACTGCTGTTCTTCCTGTGATGATAGAGCTTTTAGACATCTCTTCCACTACAGGGATGTTTGCATTTTCGTCTTTAAATTTATTAAATCCTGCCGGCAAAAACTGGGGTGCTGTTTTATTGGCATATAAAGCCAATAATTTAGCCGTTACTTTAGAATCCAGTTCTGCACTGTAGTCTTTATAGAAAGAGGATAATTTTGTTTTTAATTTTGCAAGTTCCTTTTCATCCATTCTCCCTGCTTCTACAGCAGTTATAAAGTCATAATAGTCACCTGCAAGCTTCAATGTTTCAGCATTTTTTACAACTTCTGTATAATAAGCGTTGTTTAATGCGTAAGGAGCCTGATCATTGTAAAATTTATTCAATTGATCTAAAGTAGACTTGATCTCAGGGTTTTTAGCGACAAGAGAACCTTCATACATTACTTTCTTTTCTACTGCATTGGATTTTTTCAATCCTTCTACCTCACCGATCCATTTTTTCCAATAATTGGCTACTGATGCATATTTTGAAGCATATTTGATACGTGTTTCACTATCGACACGCATTTTTTCGTCCAATGTTTTTAAAGCCACATCACGTACAGCAATTCTTGCAGGATCAATATCCTTCATGATCTTCTCTACAGCTACTGCAGGAAGATATTCTGTAGTTTTCCCTGGGAATCCGAATACAAAAGTGAAGTCATTTTCGTTTTTGTCTTTTATAGAAACCGGTAAATAATGTTTGGGAACATAAGGAACGTTATCTTTTGAAAACTCCGCAGGCTTATTGTTTTTGTCTGCATAGATTCTGAACATTGAGAAATCTCCGGTATGTCTTGGCCAAACCCAGTTATCTGTATCGCTACCGAATTTTCCTATACTTTGTGGTGGAGCTCCTACAAGACGGATATCTTTATAGGTCTCGATGGTATAAGCGTAATACTTGTTTCCATAGTACATTGGCTTTACTAAGATCGATTGGTATGATTCAGTTTTCTGAGAGTTTTTGTAAACCTCAATATTGTTATTGATCTTTTTAGTAAGCTCAGGTTCTGTAAGGTTATCTGTACCCTCCAACACCTGGTATGTCACTTCTTTTATATCTACAATAAAGTCTACTTTTACTCCTGGATTAGGTAATTCACCAGTCATATTTTTAGCCCAGAAACCATTTGAAAGCAGGTCGTTCTGAACTGTAGAATGTGCCTGAATCTGCCCATAACCACAGTGGTGATTGGTAAGCAACAGTCCTTTAGGCGAAATAATTTCTGCGGTACATCCACCGTTAAACTGTACTACTGCATCTTTAATACTCGGCTTCTGAGGGTTGAAAATGTCTTTGGCAGAAATCTTCATTCCCAAATCCTTCATTTCCTTCTCATTCAGTTCTGTAGGAATCCACATTCCTCCATATTGTTGTGCAAATGCCATTGCAGCCGGCAAAAGAAATACGGATAAAAGTATCTTTTTTGTCATAATCATAATTTTGCCCGAATTTACGAAGAAAAATACGAACAGGCTTCATAAAACGGGTGTAAAGTTGGAATGGATATTTTTAGAGAATGGAGATAGTAAATTTCAGATGACAGACTTTTGAAATTGAGATAGAACTGAGGTATTGAATATGACCATATCAATAGTGAATTTTTTGCTCCGCAAAGTAAATAGTGAATGTAGTATCCGTAAAAATTCACAAGCGAAGCAAATTGACCATTGACCATTACCCATTCACACTGTAATTTTATCAATAGCGAATTTTTTGCTCCGCAAAGTAAATAGTGAATGTAGTTTCCGTAAAAATTCACAGGCGAAGCAAATTGACCATTCATCTACTCTCCCACTCTCAAACCCTCAAACTCTCCCACCTGATATGGCTTGGTTTTTGTTCGATGCCAGTCAGTTTAAAATTAACAATATTTAAATAATTATTATGATGAAAAACAAAATGTTTATCCTGGGAATCGGGGCTGCTTTATTTCTTGCTTCTTGTTCTAAAAAAGATACAACAACTGAAACAATAGGTTCTACAACAGATTCTACCAGTGTGCAACCTACTCCTACAGACAGTATTTCAAAGGCCACTCCTACTGCTGCGGGTGACACTTCTGAAAATGCATTGGATTGGAATGGTACTTATGAGGCTGTTGTTCCGTGTGCTGACTGCCCTGGTATCAAGACTTCTTTAACATTGAATAACGACAAAACATTTATTATCAATGAGGAGTATCTTGAAAGAAATTCAAAGAGTCAGGATAAAGGATCTTTTGAATGGGATACCACAGGAAGCATCATTACACTGAAAGGTAAAACAGCCAACTATAAATATAAGGTTGGAGAAAACATACTTATCCAGCTGGATATGGACGGAAAAGAAATTGACGGTCCCAATAAAGATCTATATGTCTTCAAGAAAAAATAAAGGCTCAGGCCTTTATTTTTTTGCTTTATATTAAAACTGATAGGCTATGATTTTCTCATCATCCATCAGGCAACTGATGACTTCTTCATGATGGTTATTTTTTCCTGTAAGTCTCCAGGTAACGGATAAATTCCCTTGTGTATACTGCTGTTTGATCATCATATATTGCAGGTGATGTTCTTTAAAAATAGCCTCACAATGTTTCACATCTTCCGAACCTGCTACTGATATTTTATACTCCCTGATCTTATGATAATTGTCTATAAAGGTCTGAAGATAGGTAAGAGAACTCAAAATCAAGAGAACAAGCACTGTTCCTAACAGGGAAAAATAAACATATCCTGATCCTACCGCCATTCCTATTGAGGCTGTAGCCCAAATTGTGGTGGCAGTGGTGATCCCATCGATCTTGTTATCGCCTTTAAAAATAACCCCGGCTCCCAGAAACCCAATTCCTGTAATAATATTGGCTGCAAGGCGGTCCGGATTGGCAACTCCTATTTTAATAGAAAGAATGGTGAATAGACAGGAACCAAAACAGACTAAAATAAATGTACGAAGGCCAGCCGACTTATTACGGTATTCACGTTCAGCACCAATCAGCAATCCAAGGATAACTGAAATAAAAATCAGTATAAGTTCGTTTTTAACGGTATAATGGTCCTGAAGAAATTCCATTTAAAAAAAATTAAGTGTAGAATAAAATTACGACAAAAAAATTTACGGAACTATTTTTGAATTCAGACTTTATCCGGATATTAAAAATTCCTTTTTAACGGAAAACTTTTGTAATATTACAGTCTCAATAGGAAGCCAATTATAGTATGGAAGCTACTTTTTTTGCTACAAAAGAAGAATTCAGAGAATGGTTGGAAAAACACCATACAGAAGAAAAAGAGCTGTTAGCAGGATTCTATAAAACCGGAAGTGGGAAACCTTCTATGAGCTGGTCTGAATCTGTAGATCAGGCTTTGTGTTTTGGCTGGATAGATGGTGTAAGAAAATCCATAGACCACGAAAGGTATTCTATACGGTTTACCCCAAGAAAATCCGGGAGTATCTGGAGTCTTATTAATATCAAAAAGGTAGAAGAGCTTTCAAAGGCAGGCCTTATGACCCCTTCAGGTCAACAGGCATTTGCACTTAGAAAAGAAGAAAAATCCGGTATTTATTCTCATGAAAAGGAGAATATACTGCTGGCTCCAGTTTATAAAGACCAGTTTATGGCTCATACAACTGCCTGGAATTTTTTTGAAGCCCAGCCTCCTTCTTATAAAAGGGTAATCATCCATTGGATTATGAGTGCAAAACAGGAAAAGACAAGGCTTTCAAGATTGGAAAAAGCAATTGACAAAAGTGGACAATTAAAAAGATTAGAATAAATTTACAATACAAAAAAAATAATTTATGGATAAGGAAACTTCTCACTTCTGGCTGGGATATTTTAAAAATGAGGAAGACTTTTATGACTTTGTAGAAGAGGATGAAAATTTTTATATAGAAGAAGAAACTGATGACCAATATGTTTCAAAATTTGCAGAATCACAGAATATAAAATGGTTTGATGACGATTTTATAGAGTATGGTTTTGAGAATGAAAATCTGGGAATTTATGAAAAGTTTTCAGAGTATTCGTATGCAGACCAATGGCTTCCTGTACTGGAAAGCAAACTCAATGAGCTTAGCCTCGATACTCCGGTCAACGCCATTATCTTTGCCAGCAGATTTGTGATTCCTAACCCTGTTTCTGTAGAGCAGGATGACAACAAGCTGTATTATATTGGTGAGATTGAGTTTGACGTTTAAATTACAACATAGGTTTTCACATCATTTCTTATGAACAGGAAATTCATACTTATTAATATCATCTTGATTCTGCTCATTATAGCGGTGTATATTTTTGAATATTATGTAGAGAATTATCCGATGGTGTTTAACCTCATCTATAGTAGTAAAGAATGCAGATTAGAATACCTGGCTGTAATACTAAGTGTTACAGCTTTGGTTTCTTATCTGATAAGCAGCTTGGATATTAAAGGTTTAAGTTTCAAAACTAAATTTTTAAGGATCTTTCCGATGGTCAATTTTCCGGTTCTGGCATTTTTTATTTATTTATCAATCAACGGATGGGTAGAAAAACAAAGAAAAGTCTCAGCAATAGAAAATAGGTATTCCCAACAGGCTGCCCAGGATATTAAAAATGATCAGGTTACTATACAATTTGGCGGAGGGTTTCCATTATTATTACATGACCCTGCAACGCTCAATAAAATTGACAGTATTCGGAAAAGGTATGGAGTAAGATATATCAATACCGGTTGTGTGATTGACGGCTTTGAAACCACAGGCCAGGAAAAATATTCAGAAATAGTATATCCCTATCTTGACCGGAGAAACGGCAAAGGGTGGGAAGACAGAATGCAGAAAGAGATTAACACTGTGAAGAAAAATTCTCATCCTTAAAGCCATCCGACTCATAAACATCTTATTTTGAAAAGTACAGCTTCTTCTAAAGCCCCAAGATTATTTCCTTTTTTACAGAGACTTTCTATTTCTATAGCTCTTATTTTCGCAATAACCAGTCTGCAGATTTACTGGTCTGTGGGACAGTTTTCCGACCATACCTCAAGTAGTTGTCTGGAATGCAGTCTCTTTGAAGATACTATTTACATGTCTGCTGTTACGAGTGTATTCTTATCGGCTATTTTCCTTTTATTTTCCTTTGTAAAAAAGATTTTCATTAAGGTAGCTATTGAGTTTCTATTATTAATAAGTCTGTGGATATTCTGGAACTACAGCATTTTTGTGGACAGAGAGTCTTCGTGGAGTACCTATGACTTTAGCTCGGAATTTTATTATACAATAGATCTTTCGGTTTTACCCGTTCTCAGCCTTGGATGTTTATGCATTTTATTGCTGCATTATAAAGAAATAAAAGTTAGATTTAGTTTATAAAAAATGATACCTTGAAAAACCTTATTCCTATTCTTACCTTGTTTTTTTTCATTCTTCTTTCTTGTGATAAAAATAAGGAAGCGGTGGATAACAAAAAGAATTCTGCCTCTCCTACAGTTAAAACCGATTCAGTACAATCTCATACATTGGCTCACCAGAAATTTTCAACAACAGGAAAACAGCCCTCGGATTTTGTTTCCAATACATATGAAGTTCAATATGAAACTGAAGGTGACCTCAACCTGGACGGCCTTACAGATATCGCTTTGGTTCTGAGAAAGAAAACGGATACCCTGGACCGCAGAAAGATGCTGATCCTTTTAAAAAATCCCGATAAAACCTATCGACTGGATAAAGCCTCTGATACTGTTTTTCCTGAAGAGTATAATGAAGCCGGTTATAGAATATATAACACGGAGGATATCAGTATCGATAAAGGAATATTAAATATCAATCTATATGATATAGGTCCCAATGGAAACCTCTTCAGTCAATTCAAATATTTTAATGGAGATCTTGTTCTCACTTCTATTGAAACCTATAATATGGGTGCAGGTTCTCATTCCGGGTTATATTATGAGCCTATGAAGGGTAAAGTAATAGAAGAAACAGTAAATACGATGGAGGAAAACATGCCCTCGGCATCTAAAAATTTTCAGGTAGCTAAAGAAAGGTTTTTATTTGAGGATGCATCGCCAAAGGATATTATTGTAAAAACCTATAATTCTATGAAATAAACAGACTCAGAAGATATCTGAAACAAAAACTCCCGCTTTTATAGGCGGAAGTTTATATGATGTAGCTGATTTTAAAAGTATACTGTCCTTCTTTTAATGCGCTTCCAGCCAGTTGTCTCCTACTCCAATTTCTACCAGTAAAGGAACCTGTGTTTTTAAGGCATTCTCCATTTCTTTTTTTATCAATTTTGAAGCCGCTTCTACTTCATCTGCAGGGGTTTCAAATACCAATTCGTCATGTACCTGAAGGAGCATCTTTGTTTTTAACTGCTGTTCTTCAAGTTCTCTGTCTATTTTGATCATCGCAATTTTTACAATGTCTGCTGCGCTTCCCTGAACCGGAGCATTAACGGCATTTCTTTCTGCATGTCCTCTTACAACAAAATTGTTGGAATTGATATCTTTTAAATGGCGTTTTCGCCCCAGAATAGTTTCTACATATCCCATTTCACGTGCTTTATTCACCTGTTCTGCCATATACTTCTTCAGTTTTGGATAGGTCTCAAAATAGGCTTCTATCATCTGCTTAGCTTCCGTACGGGACAATCCGGTCTGTTCTGCCAAAGCAAAAGCTCCCTGTCCGTAAATGATTCCAAAGTTTACCGTTTTTGCCTGGCTTCTCTGTACTTTAGACACTTCCTCCAATGGAATTTTAAATAGCTTAGCTGCTGTAGAAGCGTGAATATCTTCTCCGTCCTGGAAAGCTTTGATCATATTATCTTCTCCGGAAATCTCGGCAATAAGACGAAGTTCAATCTGTGAATAATCGGCAGAGATGATTTTCTTCCCTTCTCCGGAAACAAAAGCTCCACGAATCTGCTGGCCTCTTAATGTTCGGATCGGAATATTCTGAAGGTTAGGATTCACACTTGCCAGACGGCCTGTAGCGGCTGTAGTCTGTGAAAAATTGGTATGTACCCTGTTATCTTCTTTCTCAATCTGTGAAGGAAGAGCGTCTACATAAGTGGATTTTAATTTCTGATAGGTTCTGTATTCCAGGATATGCTTGATGATTTCATGTTTTGAAACCAGCTTTTGAAGTACATCTTCTGAGGTAGCATACTGTCCTGTTTTTGTTTTTTTAGCTTTAGGGTCAAGCTGCATTTTCTCAAAAAGAATTTCCCCGAGCTGTTTAGGTGAATTCATATTGAATTCTTCTCCTGAAAGTTTAAAGATGGCGCTTTCCAGCTGCTTCAGGTCATTTTCAAGATCAATACTTTCCTGTGCCAGCCACTTTTCATCCAAAGAAATTCCGGAAAGTTCCATTTTCGCGAGAACTTCCATCAGAGGCATTTCAATCGTATAGAAAAGCTCTTCTAAATTTTCTTTTTTCAGCTGTGGAGCAAACAGCTCATACAGCTGGAAGGTAACATCTGCATCTTCTGCAGCGTAATCTGTTTGTGTCCTAAGATCAGCATCTCTGAAAGTTCCCTGATTTTTACCTTTTTTTCCGATAATGGTTTCAATAGAAACTGGTTTATAGTTCAGATACACTTCTGAAAGATAATCCATACCATGCCTTCCATCCGGATTCAGCAGGTAATGGGCAATCATGGTATCGAACATAGCCCCTTTAACGGTGATGTCGTATTGTTTTAATATTTTATAATCAAACTTTAAGTTGTGAGCAATTTTCAGCAGATCTTCTTTTTCAAAAAACGGTCTGAAAATCTCCAGTGTTTGCAAGACTTCTCCTTTATCTTCAGACAAAGGAATATAATAAGCCAGACCTTTTTTATAAGAGAAACTCATTCCTACCAGTTCTGCTTCCAGTTCATTTAATGACGTGGTCTCTGTATCAAAGCAAACGGCCTGTTGTTTCAATAAATTATTAACCAGTGCCTTTTGGGCTTTTGGATTATCTACAAACTGATAAAGGTGGTCATTCTGCTCAATGGTGGATTTCGTGGAGGTTGCCTGATCCAGTTCTTCGAAATTAGCAAAAAGGTCAAGCTGCATGACCTGTCCTTTTACTTCAGTACCTGCCGGAGTTTGTTTTACTTCAATTTCGCTTACCACTACTGTTTCTGTTGCTGCAGGCGCAAAAGCTCTGTACAGGTTTTCATAGAGTCTTCGGAACTCAATTTCTTCAAAAACCTCCTTTACTTTTTCAAAATCCGGAGTCTCCAGGTCATATTGTTCCTGATGGAATTCTACAGGAGCATTACAAATAATAGTAGCCAGCTTTTTAGACAAAATTCCCCGCTCTGCAGAAGCTTCTACCTTTTCTTTTAATTTTCCCTTCAGTTTATCAGTGTTTGCCAATAAAGTTTCGATATTTCCGAATTCTTTCAGGAACTTCATTGCTGTTTTTTCTCCAACACCTTCCAGTCCCGGGATATTATCTACAGCATCTCCCATCATAGCAAGGAAATCGATAACCTGCTTGGGATCTTCAATTTCATATTTTGCCTTTACTTCTTCTACTCCCAGAATTTCTATATCTCCCCCTTTTAAACCCGGCTTATAAATTTTAATATGATCAGTAACCAGCTGTGCAAAATCTTTATCCGGTGTTACCATAAAGGTGGTATAGCCTTCTTTTTCTGCTTTGCAGGCAATAGTTCCTATCACGTCATCCGCTTCATAGCCTTCTACTCCCAAAATAGGAATATGCATCGCCTCCAAAATCCTGTGAATGTATGGAACAGCAATTTTGATTGCTTCAGGAGTTTCACTTCTGTTAGCTTTATAATCTGCAAAATCATCAGTTCTTACACTTGCTCTTCCTACATCAAAAACTACGGCCAGATGGCTTGGTTTTTCTCTTCTGATCAATTCAATCAAAGAATTTGTAAAACCGAAGATGGCAGAAGTATCCAAACCTTTGCTCGTGAGTCTCGGATTTCTGATCAGTGCGTAATATCCTCTGAAAATCATCGCATAAGCATCGATGAGAAATAGCCTTTTATCTTGTGTTGCGTCCATATTGTCTATAATGAACAAATATATGAAAATAGGAGCAAAATTCGAGATATGAGTTGTGAGGTTCGGGATGCGGGATGTGAGTTTTTGGTCTCCGTTTTTAAAATTTACAATAAAAGCTGTTGGTATTGGCTTCTATCTCTTATCTCGCACAGAAATCATAAAGTCACATAAGATTTACAACACTTTAGTTATCTGAGGTATCAGCTTTATGCATTAATAAAGTTGTGAAAATAATCTCACGTAATTTTAAAGAAAATCAAAGATTTTTTGCTTAAGTGTACTTTTTATTTTCAATCAGTTTAAACTTAAAATAAACTAAAGTGTTTATAGCATTTCACTCAGTTTTTGTGACTCAATTTTTAATTAGTTTAAACAGGTTGAGTATTATTACACTAATTAAAATGAAATAATGTTTTAGAATAAAGCTTTATGCTAAAAAACAGATGATCTGCAAGGTTCATTTTTTTACTTGGAAAAATTGTGACAGGTCTAAGCTATCCCCAGTTTAAAAAAAACCGTATACTGTTATAAAAAGCAAAACAGCATACTCAAGAGTACACTGTTCTGTATTATTTTTGTTTGGTTTATGGCTTATTTACCTGGCCATAATCCTGCATACTGAGAAGTACCGTAGTCGATTATTTCAGCACTTACTACGAAACTGATCAACATACTGTTGCTGTCTACTGCATCGAAGTCTACTTCGTGTTGAATTACATATCCGTTTTCCCAGTTCAAAGTAATTAATGTTCCTTCTTCGTGAGATTTGTTGAATGTAATTTCTCCTTTAGTAGGCTTATACTTTCCGTTCAATAAACTTTCAAGGATATCAGACTTTTCAGTTGCTTCTACTGTTACTTTAATTAATGCGTTAGAAGGATCTGATGCTACACGTCCGGATACATCAGTAGCTCTGGATACACTGTAGTTCATTTTTAATAATTTTTGTCCTTCGCCACCGTTGAATTTTAAAATTCCTCTTGAATTTCTTTCTGCCATGATTTGTAAATTTTAATCGTTAGTAATAAATTGTTATTCAATAATTATATAGCAAAGATAAAGACCCTGGTATGGAAAAAAAAGCTTTTGATAAGAAATCTGAAATTTTGTAGTAGTTCTACGATTTTATGTCGTAATTCTACGACAATAGAGTTAAATGGCTCCCCAATCGCTTATTAATAAATATTTTATCCATAATTCAAAAACAGCAATAACATATACATTAATACATTTTTATGGGAAATATTTTAATATAAAGACTCTATTATTTTGATTTTTAAAATTATTCTGGCGGGTACTTTTTGTACAGGTTTGGATAAAAGACAATATTTAAAATTGAATGTTTGAATACCCAATTATCTATTTAATAATTCTTATTCTTAAATATAAGGACCCCATCCAACTAAAAATATCTACCTTTTAATCTTGTCTATATGATTAAATTGAAGATTGCAAAAAAAATATTCTGATGCTTTATCTAAAATACAAAATATATTTATTGTTAATTTTGTTCGGCTTTGATTGTTACCCCACCTCCTGATTGGTTTTCAAATGAATCCGCTAATACATTAAAAGTCCATTCATTAAGAGGAGATACCAGTAAGGGAAGTATAAGCCCTACCCCATTTATTCCTCCAAAGCCTTTAGCGGTCTCAGCTTTCATGCCTTTGTTGGTTTCTGCCTTATGTTCATTAATTACTCTATTACCTTTATTGCTTGTTTTTATTCTTGGAAGAATTTTCCCGCTGTTTTTTCTCTTCATTGCTTCTACAGCCTGAGCTCCCGATCTGGTTTTCTTCATTTCAGCTACTATTTCCGCAATTCTCGCCTCACGTTGTGCACGGGTACCTTTCAGTTCCATGATTTCTTTGATATACTTTTCGTTCTGTTTTTGTCTGTACTTGTCATAAGAATGATAAAGAAGGTTTTCGGCTGCACTTGTTTGTGATGTCCCTATATATGGATCATCAGGTGTATCCACAGTAAAGGGTCCTTCTAATTCTTTACGGGAAGCCAGCATCTGATCGTAAGCAGTACTTTTGTCATCGCTACTGAACATTCCCTGCATTCCCTGTGCTTCCAAATAGGAAATGGGCTGAAATATAAGATATGCACCTACTATTCCTACTGCAGCTTCTTTTCCTCCTGCAAAAAGGCCTGCCCCTAATCCGCCACCGGTAGCAGTGAAGGCTGTTCCACCAGAAAATCCTATAGCGTAACCGAAAAGTCCACTGATTACAGCTGTTAAACTTACTTCGCCCCAATTTCTGAAAGCCACATTTTTCGCAGCAGCGTTCGCTTCTCCTTCATCTAAAAATGGTGTAAGAATTCCCGGGCCAGCAGAACAGGTAAGAAATGATTTTTGTGTAAGCGCTTTATGTCCTTCGAATTTAACACTTGCGTGAGGATTAACCCATTCTACAAGATTAGGATTACATTTTGTACTATTTGATGCTATAATCACTGTTGCCGCAACAGCCAGTGCTCCCAGAACGACAGCTCCCACTCCCAAAGTACAAACTGAAAACGCTACAGCAAGTCCAAGGGCTAAACCAGCCACTAAAAATGACCATGCAGCAGCTTTTCCCCAATTGCTTTTACACTCGAAATCATCCTTTAGTACCATATCTACTTCTGTAAGCAATGGTTGTTTTTCCGATTTATAGACAACAGAAAGATTCCACATTTTAGGATCTACAAGCAAAACTCCCGGGGAGGGATCCATCTGATAGCTACAGACTACATGTGTTTCCTGAGGAAGATACCTACTCATAATTTATAAATTTTCTTTATTTGGTTTTTATTTGTACCTACAGCAATTTCAGGGGAAAACACATTGAATTCCCAATAATCACTAATAGAATTTACAATCTTTGGAGTCACAAAATTCAATGAATATGTATTTTTATCTTTTGTATAAAACAATATCCGCAAAACTTTATGATCACCCGCATTCTCTACAATATGTACTTCATTTACCTTTTTTTTCGGTAAAATAATTTGCCCGGAACCTTTAAAAATCAATGTATCTGCTGACAGTTCAATAGTTTTAACTCCAGAAGTAAAATAAAAGTACAGATATACCAGAAAACAATATAAGAATAGGAAAGGAAGTGTTACCAAAATCTCTAAAAACACATTCCCAGTCCTTGTAATTACGCCAATATCATTTTTGAAAGGTTCCATTATATTCCTAAAAAGCAGCATAAATGCAAAGCCTGATACACAGAAAATAATGAACTTCATTTTTGGGTTTTTAATCAAAAAAGAACTCACCGGAATCTGCTCAGCACTGGTTATTGTCTTACTCGTTTTACCTCTCTGTAAATCCATTAAAAAGTCATTATATTCTTCTGCACTGCTTTGAAAAGGATGTTTTGAGACTGTAATTTTTTCGGCCTTCAATGGGAGAAGAATTTTATTATTCTCTATTTTTATTTCATTTTTGGATATTGTATAATTATTCTTTTTGTACTCAATACTGACTGATTGATCATCAACTTCCCTGATACTGCCGATTGGTGAAAAACTATAATCCAGAATTTTATAGAGAACAATACAGTGAAACAAATAAAACACAAAGAGTACAAAATACAGAAAAGTTCTATCTATTTTAAGACTTGGAGTATGAAGTACAAAATCAAGATATTCCCATCCCGGTACAAAATAAGAATATATAAGAACAATAAATAGTGCTGCAAGCACAACACCTATTTTTTTGCCATTGTTTAAAGTCTTTATAAAAATCATTTTTTTCTAGAATTATTAATGTTCCTTATATCTTTCTCAGATTAAATATGCATTCGGATTTTATATTATTCTCTATATTTTCAATAATTGACAATTCTGCTTTTTCCAGAGTTTTTGTCTTCAGATTATAAGTGAATAGATTTCTTAAATCCAGCTTATATTCAGAAAACTTATATTTTATAAGAGGCTGATGATACTTTTCATATCCTTTGGTTACTTTTTCCAAGAGTTCCTCAGATTCCACTGTTTCCCAAACTTTTCTAATAGTAATGAGGTCTTCTTCTTTTTTAATAATATCATATCTCACAGTCATAGGTACAAGTACATCAGGAAAAAGCTGAGATTGATAAGTGTATTCTTCTCTTTCCATATTTTCTTCGCTGCAATAAAGATATTTGTCCAATAATGTAAGGTAAAAAAGATCTCTGTTATAGTCCTTTTCATCATTATATTTATCAGAAAACTGAAAATCTCCTTCTTGCAGAAGCTTTACATATTCCTGCGGCTTGGTCTGTTTTATAACTTTTACAAATTCAATTTCATTGAGTCTTTCATTTTTAAATTTGTCCCAATTTACTTTTAATTTATCTTTATCAACAAGTCTGGAAAACCTCCCCAGCTTATCGATTTCTACCAAACAGTTATTTCTGATATAATCAACTTCAGACACGAAATCAAAAACACGTGACAATGCCGGTGGATTAAACTCATAAAAGAAGTCGCAAAGCTTAACCTGTACCAAGTGATGTGGCAGATTAAATTTCACATCATATTCTTTTTTAAGCTGGGAATAACTTTTTACCTCATCCTCAATTCTGGTTATATTCAGTTGTTCAGTTCTGTATCTGCTTTCTTGTTCAAATACGGTATAATCAATATTTTTTTTCTCCTCTTTATTCTTTTGATAAGGGATGATAACAGTCTTAATATGAATAGGCAGGTAATCCCCAAAAAATTGCTGGGTAAGGGGCGAATATAAATTATGAAAGGCTAGCAGCTCTTTGCCCGTCATCTGATATTTTTCTGCTATTGATTCTAATGTATCTCCTTTTTTTATCTGATGCGTACTGTATTCCATACAATGGATTTCTGGTTATTTTATAGTTAAAAATATGTATAAGATCAACGATATGTTTATCTGAAGATCTTATTTATATGCGTTAATTTATATCTACCTGGGTACCTTTGATTGTAACATTGTTATCTACAACCATTCCTGGACTTCCTTTTGCTTTTCCAACGTTGGTAATACTGACCCCCTCTATGTTCACTGTATCAGCTTTCACCGTTATCTGATCTTTTGTAATCTCAATGCTGCTACTTCCAACTTTTAAAGTAACTTTTTCTGCTCCTTTAAGATCAATTACACCATCATTTCCCATTGTCAGTATGCTTTGACCTTCTCCTACGTTTGTTGTATGTTTACAGCCTACATTGGTAGTATTTTTATTCTTAACTGTTTTTGTATTATCATTTCCTACGGTTACCGTTTTATTGTTATTTGTATTGGTTTCCGCATTTCCCGCTCCGTCAAAAAACATATTGGCTCCGCCCTGGTCTTTAAGATTCATTGATCCTGCTCCATTATCATATTTCAGTTCGGCTCCGCTTCTTCCGCTAAAGCTCATCACATTGTTTCCAGCTCCACCTCCTGCGCCGATGCCGCCATGAAACATTCCTCCCATCACGAATGGACGGTCAGGATGCTGATGTACAAAATTGATGATCACCTGGTCTCCCACTTCAGGAATTGACATAAAGCCCCGGTTTTTATTCACCTTATCACTGCTTCCGGCATCCGGAGACATTACGCGGATGAATTCTGTAGTATCAGGACCATTCTGCCAGTCAAACTGTACCTTAACCCGTCCCTGGTCTTGGGGATCTGTATTGGAAATTACTTTTGCAAACTGAGCTTCAGCTCTTGGAGTTTCAAATTCCGGGCGGGGGATAAATCCTGTATCTGCAGCAATGGCCTCAAATTTACCGTCATAATATCCTCTGGCATCTACTTCATGAGTGACTTCAAGAATCATCAGCTTGGTAAAATAGGACGTTTCATTGCTTCCGGATTTACGCATTTCAATATCAGCGGGGCATCCCGGATATAAGAACGGAACTGTGGTAGTTCCTGAAGTAATAAAAACTTCAGAAGCTTTACTTCCTGCCGTTCCTTTCTGAGAAGCATCGATATCCATAAAGGATGTAGCTTTTATAGGTGCTACTCTCAAAGAGGGTGTTGTAAATGTTTTTTCTGATATTTCGTAAGCACGCCGTGCAATATCTGAAGTATGGCTTATTTTTGAATTTCCGGTAATCAATTTTTCATTTTTGCTGCTGTTGTACCCATAAAATGTTGGGTTGACATGCTGTGCTCTCATTTTGACAGCAATATCACTCACACTGCTGCCATAGGTAAGTTTCACAGGTTTCTCCTGTGGTGGAAGCTTTCCAAAATGCAGTACTTCACCATCATAATAAAACTGTTCGCCATAGGCTTCAGCTATTCTGGCAAGATAGTTATAATGAGTCTCTTCATATTGAGAGCTGTAGGAAACGTTTCCATGCTGGGCATCTACCCGGAAATCAAATTTGTTCTGACCCAGTCCTTCTCTGATTACCTGATCTGCAATACTGTTCAGGCTGACAGGCTGACTTCCCCCAAAACTCTGGATATGGGGTGCAGCATCTAAAAGTACCGTAGGACTGTATCCTTTAAGGACAATATTTCCCAGGCTTCCTTTTTCCTGGCTGAAGCCTACTTCTGTAATGACTCCTACAAAGTTACGTTCAGCTCCTTTTTCAATATCTTTATATTTAAAGACTACTGTAATTCTTTTTCCCAGAAAATTCTGGGCTTCTTCTAAATTGTGGTTTTCCGCATTTCCTAAGGTATCATGAGCCAGTGTTAAGCTGAATTCATGATGTTTAGCAGCGCTCTGAACCAGCTTAAAATGTTTGAAATGCTTAATCATCCTCCCTTCAACAATAACATCCAGCTTTACCACACGGTTGATACCGGCAATAAAGCTTTCAGCAATGGCTGGAGCATTATGTATTTTTGAAGTGGGCTGTTTTGCCCATACTTTATTTTCAATGATTGAAGGTTTATTAGAAACCAGGGTCTGATTCATAAACATATCTGCACCCTGTGCAGCGCTTAAGCTTTGTTGTCCTGCTTTTGCTGCCTTCTTTACTTCTTCACCCGCTTTATTTAATTTTCCTTCTGCCTTTTGGATAGTTTTTTCCTTTACTGTGTTTTTCAACTTGCCGGCATCTGCCTTTGTTGTATGTTGGCCCTCTACTTTAATTGATTTATCATCCTGAAACATAGCGTCTTTGTTTGAATTAAATAATTATTGAATAAACTACTGCTGTACAGCATACATGGAATCAAAAATAGCAGAACATCTTATACTCTTTTTTTCTAAAAAATGATTCCTAATGTTCTTCTTAGTGTTTATAATGGAAAAAACAGAACAGCATACCCTCACGAGCGCGCTGTCCTGTACCAATTTTATTTTTACTAAGATGATGAATATCGGCTTATTTACCCGATGAAGGCCACAGTCCTGCGTACTGAGAAGTACCGTAATCAATTGTTTCTGCGCTTATCACGAAACTGATTAACATACTGTTGCTGTCTATAGCATCGAAGTCTACTTCATGCTGAATTACATATCCGTTTTCCCAGTTCAAAGTAATCAATGTTCCTTCTTCGTGAGATTTGTTGAATGTAATTTCTCCTTTAGTAGGCTTGTACTTTCCGTTCAATAAACTTTCAAGGATATCAGACTTTTCAGTAGCTTCTACTGTTACTTTTATTAAGGCATTAGAAGGATCTGATGCTACACGTCCGGATACATCGGTAGATCTCGATACGCTGTAGTTCATTTTTAATAATTTTTGTCCTTCGCCTCCGTTGAATTTTAAGATTCCTCTTGAATTTCTTTCTGCCATGATTTGTAAATTTTAATCGTTAATAATATTTTGTGATTCGGTGATTGTATAGCAAATATAGAGGGTCTTTTTTTCTAAAAAAAACTTTTGAATACAAATCTGAAATTTTGTAGTAGTTCTACGATTTTATGTCGTAATTCTACGACAATAGAGTTAACAATTATATATAAAAACATGATATACAATGATGTATAAATACATAAAAACATCGATCAAAATAGGCATTTTCCACAGCAATGAGAAATATTAAGGTTTTTTAATATAATTTAGCATGCTTTAACAGATCTGAATTATAAAAATTTCGAAAATATTATTCGTTTATTTTTTTTTAACCTTATAGATTTTAAAACCTCTAAGGCTGTGAACTGGCTGCAGGCTATTTTTACCAGGCTCCATTTTTACTGATCATATATTTGGCTCTTCAATTTCCATTTTACAGATTAGGTTTCAAAAAGATCGAATTAAAACAATACAAAATCTGACTATTATCATAATCAGATTCTTTACTTTTTGATATTTGCTATAAATTGTTACTGGGCACTTCCACCTTCTTTTATAGATCGCATAAGTATTTTATTTTTCCTCAAAAGAAAATCGGGCATAAGGTCTGTGGGAAGGTAGAAAGGACTTTCTCCTTTTTTCTGCAATTCTTCTACTATTCCCGGATTCCAGGCAAGGATTTTATCTACTTCCACATCCAGCTCATCTGCAACAACCTTTAAATTAAAGCCGGCATTGATTTCTGTTTCCGAAAGCGCTTCATTTGTTACATTGCTGCCGCCATTTTCAAAAAAGACTTTGTTAATTCTGGAGGCATTATAATTACTGAGGACACTCTGAAGTTCTCCTGTCGCATAGCAGGCGTTCAGGTATTTTTTTACATGGTTGATCGTCTCTTCGGGAAGGTATTTTGAAAACTCATGATATTGCGAAGAGCCTGCAGCCTGCATTGCTTTTGCTATATTTCCTTCTCCACAATTATAAGCTGCAACAACCGTTACCCAGTTGTTATACTTTTTATAAAGGTTTCCTAATGATAATACAGCTGTTTTTGTACTTTTATAGACATCGGTACGGTTCTGTTCTGTAAGTCCATATTGATTGGCATGTGCTGTCATAAGCTGCCAGATTCCTACTGCTCCGGCACCTGAGGTAATATTTCTGTTAAAATGGGACTCAATCAGGGCCAGGTTTCTCAGATGTTTGGGAAGTCCTTTCTGAAGGAGTAACTGCTCAATAAATTCCACAAGATCTTTATTAGAATTTATGATTCCTTTATATTTTTTCACGCTGCTTTCTGAAGTATCAGAGGCCGTTAAAAACTGTCCGTTTACAAATATACCGGTTCCTACCAGCATTAAACCTGTAAAGATATTTCTGACAATAGTTTTCATTTTAAATATGTTTATAAAGCTAAAAATAAAAAGGCTAAAGAGCAGATTTGCCAGTCAGCCTTTTTACTTTATTATGAGTCTACTTTCCAGCTCAGTTTGTCTTCTTCTGTATTCCAATCCACATGGATGGTCTGGCCGGATTTCACTTCTTCTCTTACAATCATTTTGGAGATAGGCCTTGCCAATTGGGCACGGATCACTCCGGAGATCTGTCTTGCTCCGTATTTACTGCTGAACCCTCCCAATGCAAGGTTTTTCACAGCCTCATCACTAATTTTTAAGGCTATTCCTAATCTCGTCAATGAAGTATGAAGTGATTTCAGCTGGATATTGAAAATTCTTTCTGCAATAGACTCTGTGATCGGTGCAAAAGGAATAATCTCTGTAATTCTTGCCAAAAACTCGGGTCTGAATCTTCCTGAACCTGACATGATCTGCATCAGTGAAGATGACTCCGGAATTTTTCCTTCTTCAAACTGTTTTACAATTTCTTCACTTCCGATATTGGATGTAAAGAGGATTAATGCATTACTGAAATCTCCTTCTTTTCCAAGTTTATCATGAACCTTTCCTTCGTCCATGATCTGAAGGAATACATCAAAAACAGAATGGTGAGCTTTTTCAATCTCATCAAATAAAACAACAGTATATGGCTGCTGTCTTATTTTGTTAACCAGCATACCTCCTTCTTCATATCCTACATATCCGGGAGGCGCACCGTATAGTAACGCGGCAGAATGTTCTTCTTTAAACTCTGACATATCAAAGCGTACCATTGCTTTTTCATCGTTGAAAAGCAATTCTGCCATTGATTTTGCAAGCTCAGTTTTACCGGTTCCTGTAGGTCCTAAAAGGAAGAACGAACCAATGGGCTGTCCCGGTTTATTCAATCCGCTTCGGTTTTCAACAATAGCATCGGAAAGGATTTTCAATGCATGATCCTGCCCTACTACTCTATTTAACAGAAGGGATTCCATGTTCAGGAGTTTTTCTTTTTCCTGAGCCTGAATTTTACCGATTGGGATATTGGTTTTAGCAGCCATCACAGCAGCCAGCTCTAATCTTCCTACTTTTTCTCTTTTCTTCGCTGCATGCTGCAGAAGCTCTTCGTAAGTATCATCAATAATTTTATGAATCTGCTCTACCGGCATTGAATTGTCAATAGCAGGTTGTTCGCTCAGTGATCCCCATAAAATAGGGCTTATTTTATCACGCAACAGATTATAAGTCCAGATCAATTCATCAGCCTGGTCTTTATTGTCTGTATATTCTTCTTTTAAAATCTCTTCATAGCTTGCTTTCCAGCTTTCCAGTTCTTTTTCTGAAAGTTCGTCAAGCATTTTAATAGCAGCCATGGTTCTGTCTAATAAATCGATGGCTGCATCGGGTAATTTTTTACCTTTTGCATATCTTTTAGCCAGACGTACACATTCCGGAATGGCAGTTTTTTCCACTTCAATACCATGGTGCTTTTTATAGCCATCAAGCAGTACATCGATCATTTTCACGCAAGTCTGCTCATCCGGTTCATTAACCGTCAGCACTTCAAAACGACGGTTGAAAGCCTGTTCCGGTTCTATAATTTTTCTATATTCTTCCTGGGTAGTAGCTCCAATGACCGTAATTTCACCTCTTGCCAATTCCGGTTTCAGAAGATTGGCAACGTTTCCTATGCTGCCTTTCGGGTCTAAAAGGGTATGAATTTCATCAATGAAAAGGATTGCTTTTTCAATTTTCTTACATTCATTGATTATTTTTTTGAGGCGGTCTTCTATTTCACCTTTATAAGAAGTTCCGGCCAGTAAAGCTCCTGTGTCCAGTTCTAAAAGAGTTCCGTTTTTAAGCATTTCAGGAACATTCCCTTTGGTGATTTCAATAGCAAAACCTTCTACTAAAGCTGTTTTTCCAACTCCCGGTTCACCAATAATAATGACATTCGGCTTACTTCTGCGGCAAAGAATCTCTACCAGCATTCTAAGTTCTTTGTCTCGTCCTATTATATTTTCCAGATCTCCGTTTCTGGCCTGTGCTGTTCTGTCTACACAATAGCTTTTAATAGATGGAAAAGAAGAGTCTGAAAAATCTGAACCATTTGAAAATAAAGAAGCAAAATCTCCATTTTCAGATACGGTGAAAGGAGTATCTTTTCTATACAGGTTAAATATCTCATGTTCTCTCAATGGAAGTGATTTCAGCTGCTGAAGAGTAAATACAACCTGTGGTTTTACAATAGCAGTAAGGATACAGATCGGTGTGATCTCATCCAAACCTAATTTTAAACGGATATCGTCTGCTTCTTCCACAAGGGTATCAATGGCATCATCCTGAGCCACTTCATCAGGAAGGTGGGCTGTTTTAGGATATTCTTCAATACGGACATCTGCCCATTCGTAGAAATATCCCGGATCTTTATCGATGCTTTTCAAAAATTCATTAAGTCCGATATCTTTGTGCATTAAAGCCTGAAGAATATGAGGTCCACCATAAGTAGCATTATAATTTTCCTTCGCTATAGACTGAGCAATATGAAATAGCTGTTTTACTGTTTCGTTGGTTACTAGTACTCCCATTTATAATTTTTCTTATATTAATATTTGCGCTCTGTTTTGTAAGACTTATGATCTCATGGCGGAGAATCAGAAGCCATTATTTTTTATCTGCCTAAAATTAAATATTTTATTCTAAAACGAGATAAAGATAGTTAATTCTTCAATTAGAGAAGTAACCATGCTATTTTTTAATTTTCAGGACAGGTCTGCGTTGTCAAATGATTGCCTTTTTTCTATGTAGAATACAACATTTTATATTTTTAGAAAATAAAGTAAAATTAAACTTACCCATTGCAGGCCAATAAAGATATAGAACAACATAGCAGAAGGCTCTGCCAGTTCCTGAAGTTTTTCAATAAGTGCCACTTTAATGATATCTGAAAAATCTGCATTATCCGCAGATAAGTTCAGTTCATCGAATTTTATTTTACCTAAAGCATAGCTTACAGCGCGTTTTACTATTTTATTTTCTGAGCTGTTTTTAAACTCATTCAACAGTTTGACTTTTGCAATGGCAAAATCTGAACCGGTCCGGATAACAGTAGGCTGCTTTGCCTTACATGTCCCAATCACCTTTTCAATAAAAGGAACTACAATGGTTTTGGAATGATCCTGCAACAGTTTACTGATCACCACAGACATCGCATATTTTGTGGCAAATATAACAGTAAAGAAAGGGGCTATGATGATCAGCAGATAGAAAATACCCGCAGAAACCGGTTTTGCCGTAATGGTAGCCACTAAAAAAGCCAGTGCACCACTGTGTCCTAATGACGAACCTAAACTGTCTGCTAAAATATAAATTCCCAGTACAAGGGTAATGATGGTGGAAAAAACTCCTATTGCGTAAATCTGCAGGACACTGAAAATAAATGCTGCAGATAGTTTTGAAAAGTATTTTAAATGGGTAGTAATGGTACTCATTGGCAGATTTTGTTTAATTGGTTTTATGGTTTTGTTTTTGTTGGCAATATAGTATAAAATAAAAAAAGAGATATAGAATAAATATTGGCTATGTAACCCTTTGATTCCGCTCTTCATATCAAATGGTATGGAGATTTTCCTTTTCATCACTGGAATCGTCGATATGGATTCTTCACCTACGTTTATCTTAATTAAAAATTCTTTGTTGAGATAAGATTAATTGTTAATAAACTTCGATTCTTTTCTCGAAATTTCTTTACCGGAAATACCATCTAAAATAATATTTTCAACTAAACTTGGCTTTTTAAGCCATTCTATCTCCCAAATAGGTTTTTCATTTTCTATTCTTCGGGTAATGATGGTATGAAAACCTGTACTTTGTAATACAGGACCTTTGGTTAAAGGAATTCCTTCTTTCATACAGAATTTTAAGATATCTTCAAATGAAAATTTGTAAGGTTTGTCATAATCTACTTCCTTGATTAAATTTCCCTTTTCATCAAATTCGAACCATTTACCAATTTGAAAACCATCTCCATTAAAACCAATTCCCTTTGACTTTATATTCCCATTAGAATAATATGATTTTGAGATTGTATAATAGGAATTCTTAAAAGTCTCAAGATAATATTTTCCTGAACTTGCAATATTAATTTCAATATAATTGCCATTTGGTAAAAACTCTCTTAATACATCAGAATTGTTTTGAGAAGATTTTTTTATCTTACTAGAGTCAAATTTTTCAAAATTATTATCAATTAAAGGCAACATATTTTTTGTATTTTGTGATTTGCAAGAAAGGATTATTAGTAAACTTAAAAAAACAATATTTTTTTTCATAAAATTCTGTTTTATATTATTATCGTTTATTCCTGTTCCTGTAACAACAAACATTAATTGTTAGTAAACTTCGATTCTTTTCTCGAAATTTCTTTGCCGGAAATACCATCTAAAATAATATTTTCAACTAAACTTGGCTTTTTAAGCCATTCTATCTCCCAAATAGGTTTTTCATTTTCTATTCTTCGGGTAATGATGGTATGAAAACCTGTACTTTGTAATATAGGACCTTTGGTTAAAGGAATCCCTTCTTTTTCACAGAATTTTAAGATATCTTCAAACGAAAATTTGTAAGGTTTGTCATAATCTACTTCATTGATTAAATTTCCTTTTTCATCAAATTCGTACCAAGTACCCTTAAGAAAGGTACTCCAGGGCAAATTAAGAGTTATACCTTTAGTCTGTATGATATTATTTAAGTAATATACTTTTACAATCTTGAATAACGAATTATTAGGTGTGAATTTATAGCTAATATTGGTTTTATTTTTCATTATTTCAATAAAACCAGAATCTGTCTTTTTATTTACATTTTCTAATTTATCAATATCAGGAAACTTATTTGCATTGAATATTTCACTATGATTATCTATTAAAGGCAACATACTTTTTTTATTTTGTGATTTACAAGAAAAGATCATTACTAAACTTAGAAAAAACATTATTCTTTTCATAAAATTCTGTTTTATATTATTATCGTTTATTCCTGTTCCTGTAACAACAAACATTAATTGTTAATAAACTTCGATTCTTTTCTCGAAATTTCTTTGCCGGAAATACCATCTAAAATAATATTTTCAACTAAACTTGGCTTTTTAAGCCATTCTATCTCCCAAATTGGTTTTTCTTTTTCCATTCTGCGGGTAATCGTTGTATGAAAACCTGTACTTTGTAATACAGGACCTTTGGTTAAAGGAATCCCTTCTTTTTCACAGAATCTTAAGATATCTTCAAATGAAAATTTGTAAGGTTTGTCATAATCTATTTCCTTTATTAAATTTCCTTTTTCATCAAATTCATACCAAGTACCTTTTTGAAAACCTCCCCACACATTAAACTTCAGCCCTTTTTTTCTTATATTATCAGAGGGATAAAAATCTTTAAAAATCATAAAATATGATTTTGGAGGTGATTCATAATAGGCAGATCCTGAGTTTATTTTAATCCTTTCTATAATTGTCCCATCATTTAGTTTTTCATAAACAGAACTTGATTTGTTCTGATGGAGTTCATTATATCTGATATTATCAAATGTTTCAAATTTATTATCAACAATAGGCAACATATTTTTTGTATTTTGTGATTTGCAAGAAAGGATTATTAGTAAATTTAAAAAAAACATTATTTTTTTCATAGAATTTTATTTTGCATTGTCATTAGCGATTATCCACTGCCACTTCCAAAGATTATAACGTGTTTCCGGAATGTGATGTGAATAGTCCATAATATTTTCTGTTTTGGCATATTCATAAGTAAATTGTGCCTTTGCATCAGCCTCTGAATTGGTAAAACTATGTGGCAATGCAAAACTATGTAGAAATTCGTGAGCTGCTGTTTGATTATTTTTTGTAGGAAATAATACCACAAAATTCCCAGAACTATACCCATTAAGCCCCCTAACATTTCCTGATGCATCAACAAAACCTCCATTTTCACCTAAATAAATAGCGACATAGTATTTGTTATATTTTGTTTCAGGAATATTATTACTTTTTAAGTTTTCTTTCACTTTATTGTAAACATAGTTTTGTAATGCAACAAATCCGGAAGGAGCATTGCCAGCAGGCTCATAATAAGCTGCTATTTTCCCTCCAATCACATATCTACCTCCAATTTGAAAATGAGCATCACCAGACATATCTACAGTTTCGGTTTCTACATCTGCTTCTATAAGTGCTTGTCTCAAGTAACTTTCAAATAATTCCTTTTGACCAGTAGAATTCCCTGCCTTTTTACCATTTATATCGGTTTCTAAATTAATAATAAGTATTTTTGATTTTTTCCTTTTTGCAGCATGATTAGCCCAAACATTTAATCTGCCCGCTACTTCAGAAACTTCAAGACCAGCACTGTCTTTCTTAACGGCAATCACTTCTATAATCTGATCATCTGAAAATTCTTCCAGACATTCTATAGTTACAAAATCTTTAAGATCATGTTTACCTTTTGTTTTAGGTGTAATCTCCATGGGAGAAATTTTAAAAAGTTTATTTTCTTTAAATCTTAAAGTATCCGGTTCCTCATCAACTTCAATATTCAGGCTTAAAATAGCTTTGGTATTTTTAAAATTGGAAGCGGTAAGCTGGTTCGTTTTAGTATCTTTAATTTGTGAAGGATAAAGTGATAGCCAGGAGCAGTAATAATTTTCAAGCGTACCATCCGCTTTTTTCTTCCACGGAATACTGTATACACCATATACCTGCTTTAGCTTAGAATATAAAGTAGGAGCCTTTTTAAAACTTCCATCATATTCATTAATATCTCTTTCTAATGTGGCATAAGTGGCATCTGTATATTGCTTCGCTACAATATCTTCATAATTAACATCACCAAAATTGGATGTTTCACCTAATCTCATCCAGTCAAAACCATATTCTTCACCTTTCCATCCATTTTTACTACGAAAATGTACAACACATTTTGCTTTTATTTCTGGAGGAGGAGGATCATTTGGTGTACCATGACTCACCCCTTTTTTATCACCTTTTTCTGTAAACCATTTATAGGCACGCGAAATAATATTCTCCTGAGAATACATATTGTGGTCTTCATGAGAGATTTTATTATAAGTACCTTTTACAATTCTTGTTCGGCTCATGATTAATGTGCTTTAGATTTCTCCCCACTATTATTTTGTACTTCCTTCTGTGCATGTTTATTAATCGAAGCATTAGAACTTATGTTCATTTCTTTTTCAGAAATCTCATTCCGTCCTTTCTTTGTTTCACTGTGCACATCTCCTTCAATAATTTCAGTCAGTTTTCCCGTAATAAATGTACTTGCATCACCCATTACGGAAGTCAGCTTCATTGCTCCCACACTTTTTGTATTATTCAGGCCAATACTGTCCGATTTATTCATCCCCACCGTTGTATTCATGCTTTCACTCACATTGATATTCATGTTCTTACAATTCAGGGTCATGGTTTCCGGTGCGGTAATATTAATATTGCTTCCTGTAGTATCCAGGTGAATCTCATTTCCGCTCTTATCCGTGATAATGATGCTTTCATCTTCTGTGAAAACTACCTTGTGGCCGCTTCTGGTTTGGATCGATTTTACACGGTTATCTGCTCCGCCTCCAAGGCCTATTCCCCCATGGAACATTCCGCCCATAACGAATGGTCTATCGGGGTGGCTGTGAACAAAATTAACCATCACCTGGTCTCCTACTTCAGGAATGGCTACATATCCCCGGTTTTGAGTAATTTGATCAGTTCCTCCCGCATCAGGACTCATCATTCTTATAAAATGGGTAGTATCATTCATCTGCCAGTCGAATCTTACCTGAACCCTTCCCTGTCCTTCAGGGTCGGCATTGGAAATGACTGTGGCAATCTGAGGTTGTGCGGCAGGTACTTTAAATTCCGGTTTCGGCAGGAAACCTGTATCGGCAGCTATAGATTCAAAACTGCCGGTATAATGTCCAATGGTATCAATTTCATGTACAGCTTCTGTCACCATCACTTTAGTAAAATAGGAGGTTTCATTGCTATCCGGTCTTCTCATATGGATATCTGCCACACATCCGGGGTGCAGAAAAGGGACTGTTGTAGATCCTGAAACTGAAAATACACTTACGGCTTCACTTCCGGAAGTACTTTTTTGGGAATGTTCTACATCCAAATGGGTAGATGCCTTTATAGGGGCTACCTGAAGTGCCGGAGTTTTATAAATTTTTTCGTTATGGCTGTATGCTGTCTTGGCAAGATCTCCCACATGGGTAACAGGTGTATCACCGGAAGTCAGTTTTTCATTTTTACTGCTGTTGTAGCCATAGTATTGAGGCTTGGTATGTACCGCTTTTAATTCTACTTTGATGTTATCTGCATTACTTCCGTAGATCAGTTTTATCGGTTTATTCTGTGGCGGGAGTTTTCCAAAGTGCAAAACTTCGCCGTCATAGTAAAACTGCTCGCCATAAGCTTCTGCCATTCTTGCAAGGTAGTTGTAATGGGTTTCATCATATTGGCTGCTGTAGATAATCTGGGAGTAATCGTTGGTATCAATTCTTATATCAAAACGTTCTTTGTCAATCCCCTGTTTGATAACATCTGCAGCAATAATTCCCATATTAACGGGCTGGCCTCCGCCAAAGCTCTGAATATGGGAAGCTCCATCCAATAATATGGTAGGACTATACCCTGACAATACAATATTTCCGAGGCTCATTTTATCCTGGCTGAAACCTACTTTTGTAATAATCCCCACAAAGTTTCTTTCCGGGCTTTTCTCAATGTCTTTATAGGATATAACTGCTGTAAGGCGTTTTCCTAAAAATTTATTAGCTTCTTCAAGGGTATGATTCTGCTGTTCTTCCAAAGCATCGTGGGCAAGGATAAGAGTAAATTCATGGTGACGATCTGCCCGTTGCTTAAGAGTGAAATGTTTATAGTATCTTATCATTTTACCTTCCACAACCAGTGATAATTTCACTAACCGGTTGATCCCTGCATGATGGTTTTCGGATATGGCATCTGCATTTTGTGACGGACGGAAGGAAGATCCGTTTAAGTCAGTTTTCATATGTATTTTGTGTTTGTGTTTGTTTAAAGATAGTAATATTTCACGAAATAATCATTTAGTATTTTCTATCGAAGTGATAAAAATGAATTTCCGTAAACCTTTATCTTAGAAAAAAAGACCGTCTTTGATAAGGACAGTCTTTTTTCGTATGAATGTGTGATAATGTGTCAATTTTAGCTGCTTGGCCAAAGTCCTGCATATTGAGAAGTACCGTAGTCGATTGTTTCAGCGCTTACTACGAAGCTGATCAACATACTGTTGCTGTCAATAGCATCAAATTCTACCTGGTGTTGGATGACATATCCGTTTTGCCAGTTCAAAGTAATTAATGTTCCTTCTTCGTGAGATTTGTTGAATGTAATTTCACCTACAGTAGGCTTATACTTACCATTCAGTAAACTTTCAAGAATATCAGACTTCTCTGTTGCTTCTACTGTTACTTTGATTAATGCGTTAGAAGGATCTGATGCTACACGTCCGGATACATCGGTAGATCTGGATACGCTATATTTCATTTTTAATAGCTTTTGTCCTTCTCCTCCATTGAATTTTAAGATTCCTCTCGAATTTCTTTCTGCCATGATTTGTAAATTTTAATCGTTAATAATATTTTGTGATTCGGTGATTGTTCAGCAAATATAGAGGGTCTTTTTCTCTAAAAAAAACTTTTGAATGTAAATCTGAAAAATTGTAGTAGTTCTACGATTTTGTGTAGTAATTCTACGACATTAGATTTATAAACATCCAGGTAACTCTCTCCAGTAAAGGGATTTAAATAATTTCAATTTTTAAGTTAAAAAAGTAATTTTCCACTTAAAAGAGAAATAGAACTCTTTTCAAGGCATAAAAATTAAATTTACAGCACTAAAATGAGCCTCTAAATTTGTTTTTTGATTAAGAATTATGAATCAATATTTAAATGTTACTTGATGTATCCATACATCCTAGTAGGTCAAGCAAAAAACTAATATTCAATCTTAGGTATATACCATATCCTGCCTCCCAACTCTTAACTCTTAACTCTTAACTCTTAACTCTTAACTCCCTTCCTCCCCAAACAGACACAAAAAAAGCAGAAGTAGGTCTCTTCTGCTTTTGATATTATAAAAATAAACAATTAATGTTTAGTGTATTCCGGCTGCTCTGTTGGAATTCTTGTTGGGGTAAAGTACTCGTTAAGCCAATAGAACGTCTGTCCGTTCTGCTGAATTTTCACTGCCGGGTTATTTCTGTTGGCAAGCATTCTATCTGCAAGGTCTTTATAATGATGGAAATAATTCTTCACGGTCTCACTAGGAACAATTTTAGATTTTCTCCAGCCTTTAAGCTTATATTTAGCCATCAGTTCTTCTTCTGTAAGATCAAATCCGGTACTCATTCCTATTGCATAAGACATCGGCTGTTCGTAAAGAGCTCCTTTATCAAGAAATTTTATTGTTGGATTGTATTTCTTCAGAAGTTTTACATATTCTTTAACCGCTTTTGACTGGTTAAATCCAGGCTTGTCAGCTTCTGTATTCCTGTATACTTCAGTATAGAAAGCTTTAAGATTATCATATTCCGATTCAGAAATAAGGATTCCTTTTTCTATTACCGGTGTGAATTCTTTTAAATCTTTCGGGATATATCCTTTTACCAGGAACGGGCTTCCATAGTTGATCAGCTGAGCTGCAATTCCTGCAGATACAGGATTGGTAAGTCCCGGATACAGATATTTATATTTTAAGTCAACATCCGTCTTTCCTGCTCCTACGGAAGAATGGAAATACTCATTAAGCGACTGGTCAATAGCCTCATTATCGGCAGTAACCTGTGCTATAAGGCTATCCACAGATTTTTTCAGGTATCCCGGAGTTGCAATATCCCCTTTTTTAGGAAAAATAACATAGCCCTGAGACATACTCTGCTTAGGATAGGCCAATGAGAAGAACCCTTCATCCCCTTCTACAAGGCTGAAATTATTCTTGGTAAGAACATCATATTGATTGATGATCTTTTGTTTTTTAAGCTCTGCAATATTTTTCGCCGTATTGGTTACTATATTTTCGGCCATCAATACGAAGTCGTTATAAGTATCTGATGATCTTGCGCTTGTCTGGAACATAATTAGCCTTGCCTGAGCCTGGGTAAGAGAACTGATCACACTGTACATATTTCCGCTTTGGTTGGCAGAAGTTCCTACAGTTACTACAATATTTGTTTCATCCGGAACGTTTGAAAGAAGATTTCCTGCCGCAGAAAGTGCCTCTCCTACCGGTTGATAACCACTATTACTGCTACAGTTCATTTCATTTGTTTTTTCAGTAATGAATGTTGTGATTTTACTGTAGTCTGCACTTAAGTTCGAAACTGAAGTATTGCTTCCGCAAGGGTTATTTTTATACAAAACCACTCCATACTTAACGTTACTGAAATAAGATGGTTTTTCAAATCTAAGCTGTAAATCCTGTAATAATGATTTTACAATAGGTGCGTATGGTGCATTAGGCGCACTTACATCCAGTGCAAAAACAATATTGATATTTTTATCCCTTTCTGTAATTTCCCTGTAACGGTCAAAATAAATAGGTTCACCTAAAACATTGTAAACATAGTTTTTACTGTAATCTAAAATATTGGTAAAATATTTTGTTTTGATATCAGGAGTAGGAGCTTCATCCAACGGCAGATTCACCGGATAAATATTTTCCAAAGGTGATCTTTTGTTGATATCTGAAATAAGAATAGCTGTTTTATTAGTGGCATCTGAGGCTGATCCACCCGGATAACCTTCATGTATCCCTAATTCGGAATCATTAATTCCTGTGGTGTTTTTCAGCTTTATAGCAGAACGTTCTCCCCATGTAGAGATTACATTGGAGCTCACCCATCCGTAAAGACCTGTACTGATACTGTCTATGTCAAGAGAAGGCTTTTTACCTACCAGAAACCTCTTATTATTCTCAGCCTGCTTATAAACATACACCATCTGTCCGTTAGGAATTTTCACATTGGCAGTTTCAATAAGACTTGGTGAGTTAAATACAATGATAGAGTCATTCTTATAGTATCTTTCGGCACTTCTGATCACCTCGCTGTTATTAGGTACTACAGCTGCTCTTACAGGATATCCTGTTCTTTCACTTTTTAAAGAATTGTTCCATAACAAAAGGTCAGACTCAGGAATCCAGCCATATGTCTTAATAGACTTTGATGAAACTTTCTTCATTAAAGCATCCGGAACATATTCGGCCACCTTTACCATTCCGTCTCTATGTTTTAAAACCATTAAAGGTTCTAAAAATTTAACTTCTTTATATGATTTTTCGTCATTTTTATCTAAATAAGCTGTATTTCTTGACCGGTCTGAAATCACAATCCATGGAACGGATTTCTTGGGATATCCATTGACAACAGTTGAATTATCTACCTTTCCATACTGAGATGGCTCGGGAGTTTTCTTTGACGGAAGCTTTACCTGGCAACTCGTCAACAATACTGAAAGTCCTATATAATATGCTGCTAGAGGAAATGTATTTCTCATCCTATTTTATCTTTTTATGATTGGCGCATCCGGCAGGGCCGGAAGGTATTATTTGCTTTGGTTAATATCTACTTTAGTTACACAGCTTTGTGTATCATCAAAATTCACCTTTACGGTTTGGATCACGGTATTCTTGTCAAACTGAAGACCTGCACAGTACATATAGAAATTATTTACTTTGCTGTCATTTACTTTTACCACGGTGTTCTCATTGTTGCACAGGTAAGTTTTCAGCAAGTAGTTGTAGTGCATATTAAAACTGTTTCCATTGGCAATCTGCTGTAAATGATATTTAAAGTCGTTATCTATTTTATCAAATACATCTCCTACAGATACTTCATCCTCTTCCAGAGCATTGTAAGCAGGAAGAATTTTGATATTGTGATAGATAGGTTCCTGATTTTCTTCAGTGTATAAAGTCACCAGGTAATCACCCGGTTTCTTATAAGAATAGATTGCCAGCTTATCTTTCGAATCTGTATTTCCAGTTTCTCCAAATTTCCACGCAAACTGTTTAGCTTCAGAAATGGCACGAAATTGTACGTTTTCATTCTGCATTGCCTGGGTAGGGGCTTCAATGGTCGATTTGATTTTTGAGGTATCTTTAGCCTTCTGAAGGCTTCTTGCTGCCACCATTACAGGGAAAGATTTCGTGTACTTATTGTCAACGATTAAGCTGACCTGATAATATCCCGGTCTGTTGTAAAAGTGAATACCACTATTTTTGTCAGAGGTTGTACCATCTCCAAAATTCCATCTTTTGGTTTTTGCAAATTGGGTTTTATCTTCAAATAGAAGTGTATCTCCCACAGACAATGAGGACGGATAAACCACCCCAACAATATCATCCGCAGAGTGAATCACCTTTTTCTGCAGCCATAGTGCAACGAGTGCTGCTATGAGCAATGTTGCGATAACACCAATGATAATGTTCTTTTTGTTCTTTTGAAAATAATTCATAGTTAATAATTGTGATGTTTTCTGTTTAAGTTCCTAATATTTTATTCTGAGACTATTGGGTTCGTGCTTTCAGTGCACTTTCACGCTCATAGAGTTTATTCTGTTTATCTTTAAAGCCAATTCTGCAGTCTTCAACCTGTTTTTCGAATCTTTTGATATCTTCAGTAGTTGTTGAAATTACTTTTTTGTCTTCAAAATACATTTTATAAAACCTGGCAATTTGAGGGTAAGCATCTTTTCGGATATCGGAAATATCATAGTTGCTAAAGTAGTTATTCAAATCGTTAATACCGACCTGAATATTGTTTTCCACAAAGGGCTGCGGGGCTTCATCCGTAAGTTTGGTGATCATCGTATAGGTACTGTCCATGATAGGCAGAACAATCTTCTGGTGCTGTTCGAATTCTGCTTTCTGCTCGAGATTCTGGATGCCTCTTACATCTTCATCTGAAAATGGAGATTCAAATCCCTTTAAAAAGATAATTCCCAGAAAAAGCATAGACATCACAAGCATCAGTATTAAATAAAAAAACTGATAATGCCTTTCCTTTTTAGATAATGTAATTTGTCCTTGCATTGTTTTCTTTTTTATTTTCTTCTTTTACTTCCGGTGAAATTTCTTGTAGGGTCTTTTC
This sequence comes from Chryseobacterium sp. WG23, assembly GCF_024586575.1. Taxonomy (NCBI): domain Bacteria; kingdom Pseudomonadati; phylum Bacteroidota; class Flavobacteriia; order Flavobacteriales; family Weeksellaceae; genus Chryseobacterium; species Chryseobacterium sp. WG23. Next base: position 15,277 of record NZ_JALCZE010000019.1, on the reverse strand, counting down.
TCAGTTCGCTGTTGGCTCTTACCGTTTTACCCATGCATTCTTCAAGATCTCTGAAGACTATTTTCTTTTTATACTCTACTTCAATGATCTTACTTTTTAAATTCATGATAGATCCTATCTGTTTCATCAAAACAGCATAATGCTTAAGGCTTCCGGCACTATCCTTACTCATGATATTTTTGGCATCCCTTACATTATCCATAATACTGGTACGGAGAAAAACATCATTCTCCACCTTATTTATATTAAGTTGGGACATTTGGTCATAAATAATATCCACATGATTTTTCAGTACATCACTTCTTTGCATCAGTTCCTTATAGGCATCAGCTTCCTTGCTGATTCCCTCTCTCTGCATATCATAACTCTTAAAGAAGAGAAATAGACAGGCAAAAGAAACCACAGACAAAACGGCAAAAGATAGAATAAACTTCCAAATGCCCGTTCTGACGTCAGATTTGTTCAATTTTTTTTCCCGATTTGAAGACATAAATTGCGATTTGTTTGGCCTGTGAAAATATAAAAAAAAAATTTTATGCACAATACGTATTTTCCCCATGCTAATTTCGTGAAAACCCTGATTAACCCAATATTAATTTTCTCTTTGATAAGTTTTTCATAAATTAGGCCTCTGAATTTCAAATATCATTTGCCAAATCGATATTAAGAATGAGTAAAATATTATCTAATACCGTGCGTTTTTCCATTGCTGACAGCGATTTTTATTTTAAAAAAATAATGATCAAAACGCTTATGGAAAACCCTTTCTATATGCTTCTGAACGACTGTAATAACGGCCATGAGCTGGTAAACAGAATCTACAGAAGACAGGAAGACGTGTTCATTATAGAGCTCTTTATGCCGGTATTAAGCGGAATTGAAGCCATAAAATACATCAGAAAAAGTAATGCAGAAACTCCTATTGTTACTTATTCCGGAACCTTTCAGGAAGATATGGCCGAAATTCTTGCAAAGATTCCCAATACTTATTACTGTCAGAAAAAAAGCAATACGATTAAGGATATCATTAAAGGTACTATTGCTTCAGATGAGTTTGATTACCATACTTATTCCAAAGAATGGGAACAGCAGCCACTTGCCGTACAGGAATACATGGACAGGCAGAAAAAAAGCCAGGAAGAACTTTCTCCTGCAGAAATACAGCTGATGCGCTTCTGCTACGAAGGATACAGCAATAAAGAAATTGCAGAAAAGCTTAACTTAAGCACAAGAACTATTGACACTTACATCAACAGGCTTACAGAAAAACTGGGATTAAAAACAAAACTTCACCTCATCCGTTTTTGTGTAGAAAACGGATATTATAATTCCAGTATGTAAAAAAGTTTGAATAATTATAATGTGTTAAAGAGGAGTTATTATTGCACCGGCTAAGGATGCTTCTTTTTCACTTTAACCATTGTCATACCGCTATATTATTAATTTATTAAATCATCATAAGTCTGCCTTAATATAGTGTTTACAATAAAAACTCAACGATCAGAACAAAAATATTTCGCCACTAATTTGCTAGTATTCAATTTTTTTAACTAAATTTGCACACCTAAAATTTAAAATTAAAATAAGGAAATGACAAAGGCAGAATTGGTAAACACCATCTCAAATAAGTTGGGAACAGAAAAGAATGAAACACAGAAAGTTGTAGAAGCTTTTATGCAGGAGATCAGAACTTCTATGTATAATGGGGATAACGTTTATCTAAGAGGTTTTGGATCTTTCATCATTAAAACAAGAGCTGCTAAAACAGGAAGAAATATTTCTAAAAACACTGCAATTGAGATTCCTGCTCATAACATTCCTGCTTTCAAACCATCAAAATCTTTTGTGGAGAAAGTAAAAACTAAAGTCGCAGTAAAATAAGAACATTAACTGAATATTAACTAGTTACTAAAAAATTAAAATTATGCCAAGCGGAAAGAAAAGAAAAAGACACAAGGTTGCAACACACAAGAGAAAGAAAAGAAGAAGAGCAAACAGACATAAGAAAAAATAATCTCTTCTTCTCGAGATTTACAATATAATAATATAGTTGGTGGTTTTAAGTTTTAAGGCCCACCGACTATATTTTTATTTACAACTATAAGATTCCGCGGAAGACAGCCGGTTTCAAATATTATTTTAATAAAAATATAATGGTTTTCATTCTAAATCCTTATATTTATATTTATGAATTAACAGAGACACCAGCCAATTTCCTATAATCTTAACAATTTTATCTTATAACAAAATGAAGAAAGAACTAATAGTTTCGCATGAAGATGATCTTACAAAGATTGCACTGCTGGAAGACGGAAGACTATGTGAACTTCATGAGCAAGAGGACAAAAGCGATTTTATAGTTGGAGATCTGTTTATAGGAAAAGTAAAAAAACTGGCACCTAACCTGAATGCAGCATTCGTTAATATTGGATATGATAAAGATGCTTTTCTGCATTATCAGGATCTGGGCCCACAATATCTTACATACAGAAAGTTTTTAAAAGATACTATTTCTAAAAAACAAAGCACTTCAAGCTTAAAAAATTTCGAGATACAACCCGAAATAGACAAGAACGGAACGGTAGACAAAGTAATTGCAAAGGATGATTTGGTTCTTCTGCAGATTACTAAAGAACCTATTTCCACAAAAGGCCCCAGGATTTCTACCCAGGTTTCTTTGACAGGAAGATTTTTGGTTCTGATTCCTTTCGATAATAAAGTTTCCATTTCCAAAAAAATAAGAAGTTTTGAGGAAAAAGAAAGACTCAGAACCCTTATTGACAGTATAAAACCTGAAGGATTTGGAGTTATTATCAGAACGGTAGCCGAAGGAAAAAAAGTAGCTGACCTGCATAACGATATGAATCAGCTGATTCAAAAATGGGAAAGCACTTTTAAGAACATCCAGAAAAATAAAGTTCCGTCTAAAGTTTTAAGCGAAGAAGATAAAGCTTCCGCTATTTTAAGAGACAATTTTAATCAGGATTTCGTCAGTATTATCTGTGATGACGAACAGATGGTACAAGAGATGACCAATTACGTTGAAGTAATTGCTCCTGAAAGAAAAAATATTGTCCAGTTTTATGACTCTCATATTCCACTTCTGGAATATTACAATGTTGAAAAACAGCTTAAACAAAGCTTCGGTAAACACGTCAACATTCCAAGCTCAAAAGGAGCATATCTTGTTATTGAACACACAGAAGCACTCCATGTTGTGGATGTCAATTCCGGAAACAATATTACTACCGGAACTGCTGTCAATAAGGAGCACGCTCTAAAAGTGAACAAAATGGCAGCCACAGAGATTGCCAGACAGCTGCGTCTTCGAGATATGGGAGGTATTATTGTTATCGACTTCATCGATATGCCTAATGCCGACCACAGAAGAGATCTTTACGAGCATCTGAAAGAAGAGATGAAGCGTGACAAAGCACGCCACAAAATCTTACCTCCAAGTAAATTTGGACTGATCCAGATTACCAGACAAAGAAACCGTCCGGAAAAACAGATCGACACCAAAGAGGAAAACCCTAATAAAGATGGAGAAATTACCGCTCCTATTGTTATTGTGGAAAAAATGGGTGATACCATCAGAACCATTATGCAAAAAGAAAAAGGTAAACTCTACCTTCATGTACATCCATTTGTAGAAGCTTACCTTACTAAAGGCATCAAAAGCATTCAGATGAAATGGTTTATAAAGTACAAAAAATGGGTAACCATTATCCCAAGGGATTCTTTTAAGTATTTAGAATACCGGATTTACAATTCCAAAAAAGAAGAATTGATAGGACATTCTAATTAAATCAGAACAAAATTCAAACCTTCAGCAATGCTGAAGGTTTTTTTATTACATTTACGCCAAATTTATTTACACAATGAAAAAAAGTTTATTTCTTGTACTCATTCTGATTACTCAGAGTGTGTATTCCCAGATCATTTCTTATGACAACAGCTTTGCTGTAAACGGAAAATATGCTATTACAGCAGGCGCCAATGCCAGTTATCCCACTAAAATACTTCAACACACCGACGAAAACATTTATTTCACCTATGCCAGAGACAATGCTGTTTTAAGCAGCCCGGAATGTGTAGTATCAAAACTTAATCCTAATGGAACCCTTGATTCTGCTTTCGGAAATAATGGAGAAACCGTAATCAGTAATTATTTTGCAGGCATAGACAGCCAATTAGCTCAACAAGCAGATGGTAAACTGTTGATCTATGGTTTCAATACCGAGGGATCTGTTATCACAAGACTGCTATCCAACGGTCAGGTTGATGCTACTTTTGGAATAAATGGAGTTTCAAAAATTACCAATATTTTTACCGACTTCAATGGGTATGGATATGGTTTATATCTGCAAAATAACAACATCATTATTTATGGATTATCAACTGACGGACAATCCAATTTTTATAAAGCAATATGCAGGCTGAACAACAATGGAAGTATTGACCATACATTTGGCAATAACGGCTTGATCAAGACAGTGGGAAATTACATATTTCTAGACAGTCAGTCAAATATTGTAAGTCTGATTAGCGATCACAGCCACACCAATGCAGCTACTCTGTATCCCAACGGAGGTTTGGAAAAATACAGTCCGGATGGACAGCCTCTAACAAGTTTTGGAAGTAACGGAACTCTGGCTTTTAACAATTATCCGGGAATGGTAGGAAATGCCCTCATAGATAGCAATAACAATATTATCTGCTATAATATGAATAACGAAATTTTCAGAATTAATGCCAACGGAATCTATGACAGCTCTTTTGCATTTGACAGTACTAATTCCTATCCTTTTGCAATCATTAGCTTATCTTCTGTAATTGAAAAAAACAACAGTTATTATATTGCGGGACAGACAGGAGCAATGGGAGAAACTTTTTTCATTTCAAAACTGACGCCTTCAGGAACGGTAGATCCCGTTTTTAATTATTACTCCGAAACTACTCCCACTTCAGAAGGAATTGGTGACATGATTATCAATAACAATTCGATCATTGCAGAAAAAGGAACCAATATTTTAAAATTTTTATTAAGTAATTCAACATTAGGAACCGCTGCCAAAGTACCGGAAGCCGCTCTCCCTTTATTTTCATTTGAAAATCCTGTTAAGCAGAATCTGATTTACCATACAAAAGAAAGGTTGAAATCCATAGAAATATATAATTTAAACGGGAAGCGTATCAAAAATATAGAAAGCAACGGCACCAGTATTTCCGAGGTACCAAAAGGTGTTTATATGGTAAAAGTTGTCTTCGAGAATGAGAAGACGACCACAAAGAAGTTGATCAAGAATTAATACATACCTATTTTACAATATTTTCTAAAGTTTCTGCTTACTAACAACAGACACTTTTCATTTTTCAATTAAAAACTAAAAACTACAATGACAAAAAAATTATTTTTCGTACTGCTTCTTGCAGTACAGGCTGCTTTTGCACAAATTATCACTAAAGATCCAACATTTGCTTCAAATGGAGTCGCTGAAATCCCCAGCTATTCTATAAGTAACTCGTATCAAATGGTTCAAAATTCTAATGGAGAAATTTATTTCACTTATAATGTGGACGTTGCCACAGGAGTCACCCATGGATTTGTATCCAAGCTTACTCCTGATGGGGCCCTGGACCAATCTTTTGGAAATAATGGAACGGTTAAGCTAGCTTCCGAACCATTCATGAACCAAATAAAATTACAGACAGATGGGAAACTGTTAATTCTCGGTTTATGGGGCAATGCTCAAATACTAAGAATGCTCCCTAACGGTCAGCTGGATCCTTCATTTGGAACAAATGGTATTTCTCCTGAAATATATGCGGACCATGATGATTTTTATAATTCTTATGAATTTATTCTACAGAATGAAAAAATAATTGTGCATGGTATCCGGAGAGGTCAGAATCCGCATCATGCCATCTACCGGCTGAATACCAACGGAAGTATAGATCAAACTTTTGGTAGCAACGGATATGTAACCACACAGGGTAACATTACAGGCCGAACATTCGTATTCATTGATAATCAATCAAATATTATCAGTTTCAGTGATAACATCAGTATTGTTGAAAAATTTGACTCCAACGGACATACGATGACAAGTTTTGGAAATAATGGAGTGGCACAAATTAACATTAATGGCTCCCCTATAGGAAATGTTAGCACCGCAATGATAGACAGTGATAATAGAATTCTTTTCTCAACAAACGGGAATCATGGCATTTTCAGAATAAATCCGAGTGGAACCCTTGATACCACATTTAATTATGATTTATATACCAGTTTGGGCTTAAATTCAGGACCGGAGATTTTTAGTATACATGAAAAAAACGGATCTTATTATGTTGGAGGAAATGCTGGAAATACTTTATTTAATACTAATTATTTCATTTCAAAACTTAATCAAAATGGTTCTATGAATTCTACCTTCAACTATTATATAGAATCAAATTTCGCTGATCCTCCCTATCTTACTCCGCCTTTCTCAACAATAAGCGAAATGATTGTTAATAGCAATACTATTATCGTAAAAGGCAATAATTATATTGTAAAATACCTGCTTAATAATGCTACATTATCAGCAACAGATATTACAAAAACTGATTCTGATATTGCTTTTGAAAATCCAATTAAACAAAGCTTGGTTTACCATACAAAAGAAAAAGTACAATCCATAGAAATACATGATTTAAATGGGAAGCGTATCAAAAATATAGAACGTAACGGCACCAGCATTTCTGAGATACCAGAAGGTGTTTATATTGCAAAAGTTGTCTTCGAAAATGGGAAGACAGCCACAAAGAAGTTGATCAAAAACTAATATATATTTTCAACATTACCCTTAAAGTGTTTGATTACTATTAACAAGCACTTTTCATTTTCAATTAAAAACTAAAAATACAACAATGACAAAAAATTATTTCTCGTACTGCTTCTTGCTGTACAAACTGCTTTTGCACAAATTATTTCCAAAGATCCAACATTTGCTTCAAACGGAATATACACTATGTCTGGTAATAATGCCTGGTCGAGAATGATTCAAAACCCGGACGGCAGCATTTATTTCACCTATAATACCCATAACAGCAACACAGGAATTGAAAAATCTTTTTTATCTAAGCTTAGCCCCGGCGGAATTATAGATACTTCTTTTGGAATCAACGGGGAACTTCAGCTACCTTATTCTGCTACAGACAGCCAGTTAAAAAAACAATCTGATGGAAAGCTTGTGGTATTTGGTTTTTCAGACACGGGAGCATCTATATCAAGAATACTTCCAAACGGACAATTAGATCCTACTTTTGGCTCCAATGGCATTGCTTTCATAGCAGCACTTGGTAATGATGGAAATACCCGTTCCTACGGTCTTATCCTGCAAAACGAAAAAATAATTGTTCACGGCATTGACTACTCAAACGGTCAGGTTTATCAACACAGAATTTACAGGCTTACTGCCGCAGGAGCTATTGATAACACTTTTGGAAATAACGGTTCTGTATTCACTGAAGGAAGCTGGTCAAACGGAACATTTGTTCTTACAGATAATCAATCCAATATAGTGGTCATCACAAATACTGGTATTCTGAAAAAACTTACTGCAGACGGCCAGCCATTAGTAAGTTTTGGGAATAATGGCACTCTACAAATGACATCCGGTTTAAATCATGCAGGCTGTGTATTGATGGATACTAACAATAAAATTATTTATTCGAACATAAATGATGAAATTTTCAGAATTAATGCAGACGGCACTCCCGATACTACATTCAACTATGATTTATATTCACATTCCGGCATCAATGGTGGTGCATGGATTACAAGCATTATTGAAAAGGATGGGTATTATTACATTGGAGGAAGTGGTGAAGGAGATTTTAGACCTACTCATTTTATTTCCAAACTCAATCAAAATGGTAGTATAAATTCCAATTTCAGTTATTACTCCGAGACCAATCCGGAACTAACATTTATTGGTGATATGATTGTGAATGACACTAATATTATAGCTTGCGGAAACGGCTATGTTACTAAATATTTGCTAAACAATACGACTTTATCAACAACGGATATTACAAAAACGAACAGCATATTTTCTTTCGAAAACCCTGTTAAGAAAGATTTGGTTTTCAACACAAAAGAAAAAGTAATCAAAATAGAAATTTATTCTATGGACGGCAAAACCATAAAAGTTTTAAAAGACAATAATACTGATGTTTCAGATTTGTTAAAGGGGAATTATATTGCAAAAGTAATATTTGAAAGTGGAAAAACATCTGTAAAAAAACTTATAAAGGATTAATTTCCTTTTTAAATTTTTTCAGTCTGATAAAAGTATTTACTTACAGTTTAAGTAAATACTTTTTTGTTTTTAAGCTTAAACAAAATAAATTTACAGAATGAGTAAAGAGCACCACTACAAAACCATTGTCCAATGGACCGGAAATAAAGGAACCGGAACCAGCGGCTACAGAGATTATGAAAGAAGTCACACGATTTCAGCAGAAAACAAACCCAATATTGAAGGTTCATCCGACCCTTCTTTCCGGGGAGACAAAATGAAATATAACCCGGAAGAAATATTTTTGTCATCACTTTCCTCATGTCATATGCTTTGGTATCTCCATTTTTGTTCTGAAGCAGGCATTATTGTTATAGACTATACAGACGAAGCTACGGGAATAATGGCCGAAACATCCAATGGTAGCGGGCATTTCACCGGAGTAACACTACACCCCACAGTTATTGTAGCTGAAAAATCTATGATTGAAACTGCAGAAAAGCTCCATTATAAAGCCAATGAATATTGTTTTATTGCCAATTCCGTTAATTTCCCTGTAAAACACATCCCATTGGTTTCAGTTATTGGAAAATAAAGTATTGAGATCATGAATCTTCAATGGTCAATCCATTTCGCTTGTTAATTATGCACGTTCTATTCACTATTCATTTTGAGAAGCAAAAAATTCACTATTGACTTTGTGAAGCAAAAACTGACTCCTGCCAGTTCTATCACTCAAAAAACAACGTAGGTTAATTATTGTTAAGCCCTTTAATTCTTCAAGATATATTGTTAAATTTGAAGTATGGAAAATTTTGGAAAAGATTTATTGAGGAAAATAACTAATGTAGAGCTGCCTGGTGAGCACGCTCATGGGGTGTTCTCGCCCCCTTACCGTCCTGTTTTTACGTTTGATGAAGTACTGGCAAAGAATCCCAAATTTGCAGCAGTTAATATTGTATTGTATTTAAAAGACAATGAATGGTATTTTCCTCTGATCCAAAGAACCATTAATGAGCATGACAGACATAGCGGCCAGATTTCACTTCCCGGCGGAAAACGGGAGGAAATGGATCAGGATTTTGCTGAAACAGCCATTAGGGAAACGTCTGAAGAAATTGGAATCGATAAACATTATCTGAGGATTATCAGGGAAATGTCTCCTATCTATGTTCCACCGAGTAACTTTTATGTATATCCTTATATTTCGTATACTAAAAAGAACCCGCTTTTCGTTCTTCAGCAGAGCGAAGCCGTGGAAACCATTGAATTTCCTATCACCTCTTTTCTAAATCTGTCTGACATTCCGGAAATGATGGCTCTTCCCAGTGCAGGAGGCCATGAAGTTCCTGTGATTAATTTCAATGGATATATTATCTGGGGCGCTACAGCGATGATATTAAGTGAATTCAGCCAGTTGCTGAAAAATATGTAACTTTGCACAACCGTGTTTAATTGAGAGATGGCGAAGAAAAATATTTTCACCGATGCATTCGGAACACCTTATTTTTTAAAAAGGTTAGTTATTTTTATTTTAGGAATTGTATCCTATAGGCGATTCAATGGCTTTAATAAATTGAAGATAACCGGCACAGAGCACCTTGTGGATCTTCCGGACTCCAATGTACTTTTTGTGTGTAACCATCAAACCTATTTTGCGGATGTGGCAGCAATGTATCATGCATTCTGTGCCGTAAATAATGGCTATTTAAATACCATAAAAAACCCGATCTACCTGTTGAATCCAAAGATTGATTTTTACTATGTAGCAGCCGAAGAAACCATGAATAAAGGTATTCTTCCGAAAATTTTCAAAATTGCAGGAGCTGTAACCGTAAAAAGAACCTGGAGAGCAGAAGGTAAGAATGTCAACAGAATGGTAGATATGAGTGAAGTTGACAATATTATGAAGGCTTTGGACAATGGGTGGGTAGCCACTTTCCCACAGGGAACAACATCAGCTTTTGCCCAGGGAAGAAGAGGTACAGCCAAACTGGTGAAAAACCAGCGTCCTATTGTCATTCCCATTAAAATAAACGGGTTTAGAAGAGCTTTTGATAAAAAAGGCCTTCGTGTAAAAGTCACCGGAGTAAAGCCAACGATGGAATTCAAAGCCCCTCTGGATATCGACTATGATAATGAAAAAGCACCGGAAATTTTATTAAAAATTATGACTGCTATTGAGCAGACCGAGGATTTCAACCTCCTACACACTTATGATGAAGAACTTAAAGCTAAAAAATTAGAACAACAGGACCCTAATAATTAAAGTAAATTAAAAAATTATGAACAGAATAATAGGAATCTTATTCGCCATCATAGTATTAGTTTCGTGTAACAGCCAAAAAGTATATTCAGATTTTGATATAAGTTATTCCAAAAGTGGAGGATATGCACCGGTATATGAAAACCTGCTTATAAAAGGTAATAATGCACACTATTCTTTCGAAGGGCAGGGTAAAAAATACAAACAGGATTTTAAAATCTCAAACGAAGATTTAAAAAAACTGGATCAAACCCTTTCTCAGAACAATTTTAGAAGAATTCAGGAAAGCCGTAAAAAACTTTACGATAACATTACCACTTCTATCAACATCAAGAAAGGGCCCAATGAAGGCAGTAAAACAGATGCAAGCCTGATTGTTCCCAACTACCAAACCAATTGGGACAATATACTCCAGGCTTTCCAGGAGCTCATTAATAATAATGTTAAAAAACAGTAAATACAATTGAAAACCCACTTCATTGCCATTGGCGGAAGCGCTATGCATAATCTTGCTATTGCGCTAAAAGATAAAGGATATCAGGTTACAGGTTCAGATGATGCTATTTTTGAGCCTTCAAAATCCAGATTGGAAAAAAAAGGACTCCTGCCACAGGAAATGGGCTGGTTTCCGGAAAAAATAACCTCAGATATTGACGCTGTTATTCTGGGAATGCATGCTCACCAGGATAATCCTGAATTGGCAAAAGCAAAAGAATTGGGCTTAAAGATATATTCCTATCCGGAATTTTTATACGAACAGTCAAAAAATAAAACCAGAGTGGTAATTGCCGGTTCACATGGTAAGACAACCATCACTTCAATGATCCTTCATGTTCTGAACTTCCATCAGAAGGAAGTGGATTTCATGGTAGGAGCACAGTTGGAAGGTTTTGACTGTATGGTAAAACTTACTCAGGATAATGATTTTATGGTGCTGGAAGGTGATGAATACCTGTCCTCTCCTATTGACCTGCGTTCAAAGTTCTTATTATACCAACCGAATATCGCTTTAATGAGCGGTATTGCCTGGGACCACATCAATGTTTTCAAAACTTTTGATGATTATATTGAGCAGTTCAGAAAATTTGTGGCAAGTATTACTGCCGGCGGGGTTTTGGTTTACAACGAAGAAGACCCGGAAGTGGTAAAAGTAGTGGAAGATGCTGAAAATTATTTCAGAAAAATCCCTTACAAAACACCTGAATATGAAATCAATAATGGACAGGTATACTTACAAACTGAAATGGGAGATGTTCCTCTTTCTGTTTTCGGGGCACATAATCTATTAAATATGGAAGGGGCAAGACATATCTGCCGCCAGCTTGGGATTATGGACGAAGATTTCTATGAAGCAATTATGAGCTTCAAAGGAGCTTCCAAACGTCTTGAAAAAGTAGAAAGAGAAGATAAAGGAATCCTTTACAAAGATTTTGCCCATGCTCCAAGTAAAGTGAAGGCAGCGGTAAAAGCCTTCAAAGAACAATTTGAGAATAAAAAGAAATATGGGTTTCTTGAACTTCATACGTATTCCAGCTTAAATCCTGCCTTTTTAGAGCAATATGACCATGCAATGGATGGGTTGGAAGAAGCTATTGTATTTTATTCTGAAGACGCCCTAAAAATCAAAAGAATGGAACCTATCTCTCCCGAATTCATTAAAGAAAAATTCAAAAATGAAAATCTAAAGGTTTTCACCAATGCTGAAGATCTTCATGCCTACTGGAACACTTTAGATAAGACCAATGGTGTTTATTTGATGATGAGCTCCGGAAACTTCGGCGGCCTGGATCTTACGAAGTAATGCTAATCTGAAAATGAATTTCATTTCAGAATTCTGTATAAAACAAACCTCCTTTCAGCTGAAAGGAGGTTTTTCATTTAGTTAATTCGTTTAAAATACCTTTTCTTTTAATAACAGCTTGGGTTAATCTGGAAAGATAATAGTACTATTTTTTAAAGTTTACCTACTTCGGTAATGAGATTCCTCAGAATGTCTTCAGTAGAAAGCTCACTGTAATGATGAATGGACTGCCCTACCCAAAGTCCCAGAAAATCTGAGTTCTGTAAATATTTTGCAGCTTTACGCAGCTGATTGGTCAGTTTATTCTGATACGGATAAGGTAAAATATATTCCGAATTTTCAAGGACTTCAATGTATTTATTTTTAACCCCTCTGGCATATCTTCCTGAAAAACTTTTCGTTAAAACAATCTCGTTCTCTTTCACTTTCTTTAGACGCTCTTTTTCAAAAGGCTGCAGAGCACTTTCTGTAGACGCTAGCAAAAGATTACCTACCTGGAAACCCTGTGCTCCCAAATCATTGATTGCCTGTACTGTTTTAGCATTATAAATTCCTCCTGCATAAATCAAAGGAACATTCACATGATCATAAACCTGTGACAATAGAGACAAGCCTCCAATCTGGGGAATATCATCCGCATCAAAACTTCCTCTATGCCCTCCCGCTTCTATTCCCTGAACGCAAATCATATCAATTCCTGATTTCTCCAGAACTAAAGCTTCTTCTACAGAAGTACAGGTTCCAATAAGGGTTAGCCCATTTTCTTTTAGCTTCTGAATACTTTTATCATCTAAATTTCCAAAAGTAAAGCTTAGAATACTGCACTTCTCAGCTATTACAGCATCTACCTGCTCATGATAGGTGCTTAATTGAATAGCTTCAAGATCCGGAAGTCTGACTTCAATAGTATGCTCTCTGGCCAGCTGTTCTATGAACTCTTTGGTTTTTACAAATTTCGTTTTTAGATCTGCTGTGACTTCTGGAATAGAATGTACAAAAATATTTGCTGCAAAAGGCCTATCAGTAAGTTTCCGGGTTTCTCTGATCAGCTCAATAGACTGATCGGCTGAAAGATCAGCCAGCGCCAAAGATCCCAGGCAATTTGCTTTTGTTGCTGCTGCAACCATCTGTGGTGTACTTACTCCAAACATTGGAGCCTGAATTACAGGATATTTTGTCCCTAATTTTTTACTGATTGTATCCGGCCAAAACATAAGGATTATTTTTATTAGAAGTTACGGATAAGCAGACAATGCTCATTATTAAAATAATATGACATTGCTCACAAAGATAATTTTAATAAGAATCCCACAGATCCCACCGGGCATAAAGACCTTTTGAATCTTAAAATTTGTGGAATCTGTGGGGAATTATTTCAACTTTTTAGTACTAAATATCTGCTACAGCATTCAGCATCTTCTGTTCCCATTCCGGATCTTTCGGATCAAAAAACAGTCTTTTTCCTGTATCTAAAGAACGGACAGCATTCATCTCATCTTCCGTCAGCTCAAAGTCGAATACATTAAAATTTTCTTCAATCCTTGATGGAGTTACTGATTTGGGGATGACCACGAAACCTTCCTGTAAATGCCATCTTAAAATAACCTGAGCTACAGTTTTACCATATCTTTCGGCAATAGCCTTTAATTCAATATTGTTCAAAAGATTAGCATTTCCGTTTCCAAGCGGGCTCCAGGGTTGTGTTACAATATTATTTTCTCTGTCGTAAACCTGTAATTCTTTCTGTTGGAAGACTGGGTGTAGCTCAATCTGATTGATTACCGGTACAACAGCTGAATGAGCTTTTAATTCTTCCAGTTTCTCAACCGTAAAATTACAAACTCCTATTGCTTTAATTTTTCCTTCCTGATACAATTCTTCCAGAGCTTTCCAGGTTCCTAAAAAGTCTCCATAAGGCCAATGGATTAGATACATATCAAGATAGTCCATTTGTAATCGGTTTAATGTTCTCTGAAATGCACTGTTTGTTTTTTCATATCCATGATCCTGAACCCAAACCTTTGAAGTGATAAACAGCTCATCTCTATTGATTCCACTATTTTTCACAGCAGCTCCCACCGCAGTTTCATTCTGATAAATAGCAGCCGTATCAATCATTCTGTATCCTGTCTGAATAGCTTTAATGACTGCACTTTCACATTCCTTCAGGTCTTCCATCTGCCATACTCCAAATCCTAAAGCAGGAATATCTATCCCATTATTTAAGGTTACCACAGGCTGCCCTGTGTAGGTTTTCTTTTGCATAAACTCTTAGTTTTAATTTTTAATATAAAGTGATTAAACAAATTTGCAATAAAAAATTGAAATTTTCACCTACCATTTTTACTGGTTGTGTCAAGAATTGGTATTTAATAAGCTCTTTGAAACGTTATTTTTTGAGATCATAAAGTGTTGGAAAAACGCAAAGACGCAAAAGATTTTTACATACTTTATGCTATAAGACGCAAGGATTTTATCTTCGATACAATTGAATGCTGCTCATCTAAAGCAGTAATATCATAAAACTTGCTGAAAATCTTTGATTTTCTTGCGCCTTAAAAGCTGTTTATAATGAAATTTCTTTGCGCCTTCGCGTTTTTCCAACACTTTATAACATAAACCTCATTCAAATAATAGAATGTTGGAAACGCAAAGACGCAAAAGGTTTTACATACTTTATGCTATAAGACGCAAGGATTTTATCTATGATAAAATTGAGTGTTGCTCATCTAAAACCACAAATATTCATTTGATAAACCTTGCTGAAAATCCTTGATTTTCTTGCACCTTAAAACAACATATTATTTATTTTTTCTTTGCGTCTTTGCGTTTTTCCAACACATTATAACATAAACCTCATTCAGATAATAGAATGTTGGAAACGCAAAGGCGCAAAGGGTTTTTACATACTTTATGCTATAA
>NZ_JALCZE010000018.1:0-86287 GCF_024586575.1 Chryseobacterium sp. WG23 | reverse complement strand
ATCTCCGATAAAATTAAATCCCACATTGCTAAAATGGTAGTTTTTATATACTAATCGATACCAAAAGTATTTCCTGAAAATCTTTGATTTTCTTGCGCCTTAAAATATACGTAATTCAGGAGCCCCCCTTGCGCCTTTGCGTTTACCCAACAATTCATATATTTATTTAAAATACCACAAATGACAGAAAATGAATTATCAAGAATTGTTTTTGATATGGGTTTAAAAATTCATAAAAAACTTGGAGCAGGATTATTTGAACATGTATATGAAGAATGCATGTTTTATGAACTAACTAAAGCAGGACTTTTAGTAGAAAAACAAAAATTGCTCCCCATTGTTTATGAAGATTTAAGAATCGAGAATGCTTTCAGGTTAGATATTATCATTGAAAATAAATTGATTTTAGAAATAAAAACAGTTGATTATATAAACCCTACCCATAAAGCTCAACTTTTAACCTATTTAAAGATGGCAAATTGCAAATTAGGTTTATTACTTAACTTCCAATCTGGTGTTTTCAAAGATGGAGTAACAAGAGTCGTCAATCATTTATAAATTATAAAAAGTATAAAAAACTGGCAAAGTCAAATTCTTTGCGCCTTAAAAACAGTATTTTTGTAAGATATTTCGCGCCTTGCGTTTAACCATCTCAAATATGCATCTACAAATCAAACAAGCTAACATCGGTTACCATACTACTTTAATATCAAATGCTAATGCAGAGATTAAGCTTGGCGATGTATGTCTGTTGATTGGTAATAACGGGGTTGGGAAAACAACATTAATCAAATCTATTCTCCATCAGATTTCTTTACAGAGTGGAGAAATATTAATTAATGGTAAAAATGTAAAAAAGTTTTCGGTAAAAGAAATTGCTGAGCAGATTGCTGTTGTTTTTTCAAAATCGGTTGTCCCACAGCATTATACGGTTGAAGACCTTATTTCGTTGGGAAAATATATTTACTATCCTTTTTATTTTGAATTAAAAGAAGAAGACCGGAACGAAGTCGCTCACATTATAGAAGAATTAGAGTTAACCCAATATCGACATACCCTTCTTAAAAATCTTTCGGATGGTAATCTTCAGAAAGCTTTTATCGGGCGGGCTATAACGCAGAACTCCCCTATTATTATTTTGGATGAGCCTACTACTCATCTTGATGAAAAAAATAAGATTATCATTCTTAAAACCCTTAGAAAGCTGGCTAAAGAACAGAATAAACTTATCCTGTTTTCTTCTCACGACTGGAGGCTGGCAAAAGAATTTGCAGATAAAATATGGTATATCAAGAACTATCAGTTATATTCGGGAATTGTAGAAGATATTCTGCTTCAGAATGAGGAACTGACTACTACTTCTTTATTTCAAATGAGTGAGAATTTTATAGCTCCTCATATCTCGGCACCCCAGGTTTATAAAGAAATGTTATATTCTCTGCTTCAAAAAAACTTCCAAAAAGATCTTTCTTCATTTCATTTTGAGCTTCAGAACCATTTTTGGATAATTACTAAGAATAACACCAAACAACAATATCAATCCTTTGAAGAAATCATCAATTTCGTTGAAAACATTCATTAATACTTAGTTTTTGTTATTTATTTCATATACTATGCATGCATAGTATTATGCTAATCATACAATTTAATCCGCTTATTATCAGATTATTAACAAAATTTAACGTTAATAAATACTATGCATGCATAATATTTACTAAATTTGGGTAAAACCATTAGCGCAAAAATGATGGACAAAGATAAAATAGAAAACGTAGATTTAATTTTGAAGCAGACCTGGCTGGCTGTTTCAAAAATGTACACAGAATTAGCTCAGGAACATGATTCTACAGCAGTACAAGCCCTCACCCTTCTTAAGATAGATCCCAAAGAAGGAACCCGAAGTACGAATCTTGGCCCTAAGATGGCCATAGAGCCCACCTCTTTAACGAGAATCATCAAACTTTTAGAAGATAACGGATATATCTATAAGGAAAAGACAACCACTGATAAAAGAGAGGTCATTATTAAACTTACAGATAAAGGGTTAAATTCCAGAAATATGTCTAAGGAAGTAGTGGTCAACTTTAATAAAAAGGTGATGGAAAAAATTGCTCCCGAGAAGCTGGATACTTTTAAAGATGTGATGACTGAAATCATGAAGATAGCCAACGAATTATTAAACAACAGAAAATAAATTATAATGAAACCGTATGGTTACATACGACCTTATTAAAAATAAAAATTTACATATGAAAAGAAGAATCAAACATGTAACGGTTCTTGGTTCAGGAATTATGGGAAGCGGTATCGCGGCTCACTTCGCCAATATCGGTGTTGAAGTGTCACTTTTGGATATTGTTCCTTTTGAACTGACTGAAGCTGAGCAGAAAAAAGGTTTGACCAAAGATGACAAAGTAGTAAGAAACAGAATTGCTACCGAAAACTTTGAAAAACTGAAAAAAGCAAGTCCTGCACTTCTTTATTCTCCAAAGTTTGCAGATAGAATTAAAGTAGGAAACTTCGATGATGATCTACAGAAAATAAAAAATACAGACTGGATCATTGAAGTAGTGGTAGAAAAACTTGATATCAAGAAATCAGTATATGAAAAGATTGAACAGTTCAGAAAGCCGGGTACATTAATTTCTTCTAATACATCCGGTATTCCGATCCATTTCTTAACAGAAGGAAGAAGTGAGGATTTCAAAAAATATTTTGCAGGAACACACTTCTTTAATCCGGTGAGATATCTTCCTCTTTTAGAAATTATCCCTACTAACGATACAGATCCTGAGATTATAGATTTCTATATGAACTACGGAGCAAAATTCTTAGGTAAAACGACTGTTTTAGCCAAAGATACTCCGGCTTTCATCGCCAACAGAATCGGTGTATTTTCTATGATGGATCTTCTTCATAATGTACAGAAATTAGGATTAACGGTTTCTGATGTAGATAAATTGACAGGTCCTGTCATTGGACGTCCTAAATCTGCAACATTCAGAACCGCTGATGTAGTAGGTCTTGATACATTGGTAATGGTAGCCAACGGAGTTCGTCAAAGCGGTGCTGAAGCTAACGATTTCAATGATGTATTTGCTCTTCCGGGTTATATCCAGAAAATGATGGATAATAAATGGTTAGGATCAAAAACAGAACAGGGATTCTACAAAAAAGTAAAAAATGCTGAAGGTAAATCTGAAATTCACGGATTAAACCTTGATACTTTAGAATATGAGCTTCAGGGAAAATCTTCATTCCCTACCCTTGAGCTTACAAAAGCGATCGACAAACCTATTGACAGATTTAAAGTATTGATCGGTGGTAAAGATAAAGCAGGGGAATTGTACAGAAAATCTTTAGGGGCACTATTCGCCTACGTTTCACATAAAGTTCCTGAAATTTCTGACGAGGTTTACAAAATTGATGATGCCATGAGAGCTGGTTTCGGATGGGAAAACGGACCATTTGAAATCTGGGATGCCGTAGGCGTTGCAAAGGGTATTGAACTGGCAAAAGATGCTGGATACGAAGTTTCAGACTGGGTGAAAAATGTAGAAACTTTCTATAAAGTAAATGATGAAGGACAAAGTATTTACGTTGATAAAAATTCAGGAGAATACAACAAGATCCCTGGTCAGGATGCTTTCATCATCTTAGATAATATCAGAAAGAATAAAACAATCTGGAGTAACTCGGGTGCTGCTATTGAAGATTTGGGAGACGGAATCATCAACTTCGAGATCCGTTCAAAAATGAACTCTCTTGGAGGCGAAGTTCTCGATGGATTAAACAGAGCTATTGATTTAGCAGAAAAAGAATATGACGGATTAGTGGTAGGAAATCAGGGAACAAATTTCTCTGTAGGAGCTAACCTTGCTATGATCCTTATGATGGCTATTGAGCAGGATTGGGATGATCTAAATATGGCGATCGCCTACTTCCAGAAAACAATGATGAGAGTAAGATACTCTTCTATTCCTGTAGTAGTTGCTCCCCACGGAATGACTTTAGGAGGTGGTTGTGAAATGACCATGCACGCAGACCGAGTGGTTGCCGCAGCAGAAACGTACATCGGACTGGTAGAAACCGGAGTGGGTGTAATTCCTGGAGGGGGTGGTACAAAAGAACTTACCCTGAGAACTTCAAGAGAATTCCATAGCGATGATGTTAAAAACAACAGACTTCGTGAAGCTTTCATGAACATTGCTATGGGTAAAGTAGCCACTTCAGCTTACGAAGCTTACGATATGGGAATTCTTGAAAAAGGTAAAGATATTGTTTCTGTAAGCAAAAACAGACAGATAGCAGAGGCTAAAAAAGTAGCAAAACTACTCGCTGAACAAGGGTATACCCAGCCTATTGAGCAAAGAGTAAAAGTATTGGGTAGGGACGCATTAGGAATGTTCTACGTAGGAACAGACCAGATGCTTGCCGGAAACTATATTTCTGCTCACGACAAGAAAATTGCAGATAAGCTGGCTAATGTAATGGTAGGTGGAAATCTATCTGAACCAACAGTAGTTACCGAACAATACTTACTGAACCTTGAAAGAGAAACCTTCCTTCAACTTTGCGGAGAAAGAAAAACCCTTGAAAGAATCCAGTACATGTTACAAAATGGTAAACCGTTGAGAAATTAATGGGCGGCTCCGTAGGAGCAGGCTGTTAATAGCTATATGAATAATTTACAATTTTTGCAGAGCCTCGTAGAGGCGACCTGTTAGTTTTTATGGCAAACACATACACACAAATTTATATTCAAATTGTTTTCGCTGTTAAAGGAAGACAAAACCTGATTTCGAAAGAAAACAGAGAAGAATTACATCAATTTATTACAGGTATTGTTTCCAATAGAAATCAAAAATTATTCGCAGTTTTTGCAATGCCTGACCATGTTCACATTCTTGTAAGTATGAATCCGACAATGTCAGTTTCAGATTTAGTAAGAGATATTAAAGCAGGCTCTTCAAAATTCATTAATGAAAAAGGATGGATAAATGGAAAATTCAATTGGCAGGAAGGATACGGAGCGTTTTCTTATTCTAAAAGCAGTATTGATCCGGTATTGAAATATATTTTAAACCAGGAGGAGCATCATAAAAAGAAAACTTTTAGAGAAGAGTATCTGAATCTGATGTCAAAATTCGAAATTGAATATGATCCAAAATACCTATTTGAATGGATTGAAGATTAACAGGTCGCTCCTACGGAGCTCCACAAAAAATACGAAGACAAATAAACAGCTATGAACAGTTTATCTCTACGAGGCAAAAAAATTTCAAAAACAAATTAATTAAACAAAAAAATGAAACAAGCATATATAGTAAAGGGTTTTAGATCTGCCGTTGGAAAAGCTCCAAAAGGAAGTTTAAGATTCACAAGACCTGACGTCATGGCAGCTACCGTTATTGAAAAATTAATGGCTGAGCTTCCACAATTAGATAAAAACAGAATTGATGACCTTATTGTTGGGAATGCTATGCCGGAAGCTGAACAAGGGCTTAACGTGGCACGTCTGATCTCTTTAATGGGATTAAATACAGACAAAGTTCCGGGAGTAACGGTCAATAGATATTGTGCTTCAGGAAGTGAGGCTATCGCTATTGCTTCGGCAAAAATTCAGGCCGGAATGGCTGACTGTATTATTGCCGGTGGTACAGAATCTATGTCTTATATTCCAATGGGAGGTTACAAACCGGTTCCTGAAACGGATATTGCAAAGACTAACCCTGATTACTACTGGGGAATGGGTTACACCGCTGAAGAAGTAGCCAAGCAATATAATATCACAAGAGAAGAGCAGGATCAGTTTGCTTTTGAATCTCATGTGAAAGCTTTAAAGGCTAATCAGGAAGGTAAATTTGCCAATCAGATTGTTCCTATCCCAGTAGAATATAATTTCCTTGATGAAAATCAGAAAATGCAGACTAAAAAGTTTGATTTCTCTGTAGACGAAGGTCCAAGAAAAGACACTTCTTTTGAAGGGTTATCAAAATTAAGACCTGTATTTGCCAACGGAGGTAGTGTAACTGCCGGAAACTCTTCTCAGATGAGTGACGGAGCTGCTTTTGTAATGGTAATGAGTGAAGAAATGGTCAAAGAATTGGGCCTGGAGCCGGAGGCAAGACTGGTAGCTTATGCGGCTGCGGGACTTGAGCCGAGAATCATGGGAATGGGACCTATTTATGCGATTCCAAAAGCTTTAAAACAGGCAGGTTTAGAATTAAAAGATATCGACTTGATTGAACTTAATGAAGCTTTCGCTTCTCAGTCTGTTGCTATTAAAAAAGAATTAGGCTTAAACCCTGATATTTTAAATGTAAACGGAGGGGCTATTGCTCTTGGGCATCCACTGGGATGTACAGGTACCAAACTTACTGTTCAGCTTTTAGACGAAATGAGAAAGCGTGGCAACAAATACGGAATGGTTTCTATGTGTGTAGGAACAGGACAAGGGGCAGCTTCAATTTTCGAATTGTTATAGATTAAAAGAGTAAAGAATAAAGAGTAAAGACTTTAATGAAACATAATTTCAAACATCTCAATATCTGGAAACTATCCATAGAATTAGCTGATGAAATTTATGTAATCACGGATACCTTTCCAAGAAATGAAGAATTCGGATTAAAGTCTCAAATTAGGAGATGCGCAGTTTCTGTCGCTTCAAATATTGCTGAAGGCTCAAGCCGGAGTTCAACTAAAGATTTTAATCGTTTTTTAGAAATAAGTCTCGGCTCTCTTTACGAATTGCAAACTCAACTTATTATTTCAGTTAATAGAAATTATTTTGAGTTTTCTACAACTGAACAAATAGAAAATAAAATCACAGAACTACAGAGAATGATTTCTGGCTTTCAAAAAATTTAATATCATAAAGTCTTTATTCTTTTCTCTTTGTTCTTTAATCTTAAAAAATAAAATAATATATGGCTACATTAAAAGGCGGGGAATTCCTAATCAAACAAATTCCTGCAAGCGAAATTTTCAGTATTGAAGAACTGAACGAAGAACAAAAAATGCTTCGTGATTCTGCAAAAGAATTTATAGACAGAGAAGTGGTTCCTCAAAAAGAGCGTTTTGAAAAGAAAGATTATGCATTTACGGAAGAAACAATGCGTAAACTTGGAGATATGGGAATGTTGGGAATTGCTGTTCCTGAAGAGTACGGAGGCTTGGGAATGGGCTTTGTAACCACTATGCTTGCCTGCGACTATCTTTCTGGAACTACAGGATCGTTAGCAACAGCTTACGGAGCTCATACAGGTATCGGAACACTTCCTATCGTTCTTTACGGAACGGAAGAGCAAAAGAAAAAATACCTTCCGGACCTGGCAACAGGAACAAAATTCGGGGCTTACTGTTTAACAGAGCCTGATGCAGGTTCTGATGCTAACTCAGGAAAAACAAGAGCTAAACTTTCCGAAGACGGAAAACACTATATCATCAATGGTCAGAAAATGTGGATCTCCAATGCAGGATTTGCAGATACATTCACACTATTCGCTAAAATTGATGATGATAAAAATATCACAGGTTTTGTAATCAACCGTTCAGAGCTTGAGAATCCTGAAAGCTTAACTTTCGGTGAAGAAGAACATAAGCTGGGTATCCGCGCCTCTTCTACCCGTCAGGTATTCTTCAATGATATGAAGATTCCTGTAGAAAATCTTTTAGGGGAAAGAAATAACGGTTTTAAAATTGCTTTAAATGCGCTTAACGTTGGCCGTATCAAATTAGCAGCAGCTTGTTTAGATGCACAGAGAAGAATTTTAAACCACTCTATCCAGTATTCTAACGAGAGAAAGCAATTTGGAGTTTCTATTTCAACGTTCGGGGCGATCAGAAAGAAAATTGCAGAAATGGCTACCGGTGTTTTCGTAAGTGAGGCTGGTTCTTACAGAGGAGCAAAAGATATTCAGGATAAAATTGATGAGTTGGTAGCTGGCGGAATGGATCATCAGGCAGCTGAGCTAAAAGGTGTTGAAGAATTCGCTGTAGAATGTTCAATCCTTAAAGTATTCGTTTCCGACCTTGCCCAGCACACTGCTGATGAAGGTATCCAGGTGTATGGAGGAATGGGATTCTCTGAAGACACCCCAATGGAATCTGCATGGAGAGACTCAAGAATTTCAAGAATCTATGAAGGAACGAATGAGATCAACAGATTATTAGCGGTAGGAATGCTTATTAAAAGAGCGATGAAAGGTGAATTAGACCTTTTATCTCCTGCAATGGCTATCAGTAAAGAGTTGATGGGAATCCCTTCATTTGAAGTTCCTGATTATTCAGAATTTATGAGTGAGGAAAAATCAATTATCGCAAACCTTAAGAAAGTGTTCTTAATGGTTTCCGGAGCTGCTCTTCAGAAATACATGATGGATATTGAGAAACAACAGCATTTATTATTAAATGCTTCTGAAATTCTTAACCAGATCTACATGGCTGAATCTGCTGTATTGAGAGCTGAGAAACACTTCTCTCCTGATTCTGTAGAAGCTGCAATGGCTCAGTTAAACCTTTACAAGGCTGTTGAGAAAATCATCGTAGCCGCTAAAGAAGGAATTATTTCTTTTGCTGAAGGTGATGAACAGAGAATGATGCTTTCAGGGTTAAGAAGATTTACAAAATATGCTAACCATCCAAATGTAGTGGCCCTAACTGAAAAAGTAGCGGCTCATTATATCGAAAAAGGAGCTTATTAGTCTTTATAACATAAATTTGATTTTAAAACGTCCCATTTTTGGGGCGTTTTTATGTTTAATTACAAAGTATAAAAGAGCAAACGAATTTCAGAAAACTCCGGAATTCAATATTTTTTCCTAATTTTATTAACAGAACTTGTTTACACTTTTTATTTTAACCATAAAAGTTACAGCGTTTCTTGAACGCTTAAGTTTAATAAACTAAAGTGTTTATAGCGTTTCACTCAGCTTTTGTACAGCCTTATAAACTAATAACTCAAAATAAAAACATATGGGAAAATTCGTTATTTCAAAGAGAACAAACAGTGAATTTCAATTTAACCTTAAAGCAGGAAACGGACAGGTGATCTTAACGAGCCAGGGATACAGCTCAAAATCTTCCTGTGAAAAAGGAGTTGAATCTGTGAGAACCCATTCTCAGGATGACACAAAATATGAAAGAAATAAGGCTAAAGATGACAGATGTTATTTTAATCTTAAAGCTGGAAACGGACAGATCATAGGATCAAGCCAGATGTATGAATCTGAAAACGGTATGGAAAACGGAATAGAATCCGTAAAAAACAATGCTCCCCATGCCTCTTTAGATGATGAAACAGATTTATAAAAAACATCTGAAATAATATCAACAAAATGTCTTATCTTTTTAGGGCATTTTTTATTTTTGCACTCTATTTTTTAGAAAAAATGACAAAAGAAGATTTATTACATAAAGCTATAAAAATAGCGACCAAAGCACACAAAGGACAAACGGATAAGTATCATGCTCCTTACATAGCTCATGTGATGCGGGTTATGGAGTATGGTAAAACACTGGATGAAAAAATAGTGGGTGTACTGCACGATGTCGTAGAAGACCATCCGGTGGAGTTCAGTCTGGATTATTTAAGAACCGAAGGTTTTCCGGAATATATCATTTTCGCGATCAGCTGTCTTACCAAGTTTGATCCGGAAGAAGATTACGACGAATTTGTGAAAAGGACCGAAAGATCACCGCTGGCTGTTGCTGTAAAGTTAAATGACCTTCGCGACAATATGGACCTCAGAAGAGTAAACAGGGAGCTTAGTCCTAAGGATATCAAAAGGTTTAATAAATATCTGAAAGCCTATCATTACCTGATAGAGAAATATTAATCAGCACCCGGGAAGTCGTACGTCTTCACGTGATGATCCGTACCGTCAATATTGATATTCAAGGCAAGGTAGATGAAATGTAAGTTTTTATTTCCTTTGGCTTCAAATTCACGCTGCCAAAGATATCCGGTTAGAATTCCAAAGTATTCATCGATCTGATAGCCGAACCCTCCATATACCCTGTTTCTGGCGAAAGTAGGCTTCATAGGTGATACAAGGAAAATTTCGTCATAGACATTGGCAAAAACAGTTCCTTTCTTTATTGTTTTAGCATTTAAAGGGACACTGACATTCAAACGGTAGCGGTAACGCATCCTTTGAGAGGTTTTGTCTATCTGCGGTTCATAAAACCAGCTTTTTTCAACACGGAAACGGTTTTCAAATTTTACGATACCTTTTTTAAAGTCGATTACATCCTGAAGCCATACCCTGAACTCTTCTCTGCTCAGGCTATGGTCTTTATAATTGACATATCTCCCAAGCCCTACAAAAGGTTTATGGTTTTTGGTAAGATTATATCCCAGTCCACCTTTTATTTCATAATAGTCGGGGTAAGTATAGTCTTCATTGCCACGAAGCTGCCCTTCTGCATATATGAAAAATTTTGGATGAAACTTATAGGTTAAAGTCACAGCATTGAAGCTGGAAAGATGTTCCTGGGCTTTATATAATGTCATACTCAAAAGTAAACTCAGACTTAAAAAAAGTTTCATAAAAAAATTTTTGCAAATGTATATTTTTTAACAATTTGTTAATATTAACTTTAATTCATATTAAATTAACAGCTACTTAATATCAATAGTGTATGAAAACCCAATGTGGAACCATCTTTGGGGCATTTCTACTCCAAAGGCTTCAGTATAATTTGTATTGGTCACATTATTGATCAGAACATAGACTGAAAAGTCCTTTTGGGCAAAACTTAATTTTTCATCCAGCAGATTATAGGTTCCCAGATTTTCTCTTTCATTATATCTGTACACAAGCTCATTCGTAAAGTTTTTAAGGAATTTCGTCTCCAGTCTGGCTACCACCTGATGTTTCAGATTATCAAGAATATACCTTGAAACAAACTCATTATTTTCTTTGTATTTACTATCCAGGAAAGTATATCCAACCGAATATCTCAACCAATCATTTACCTTATGATTTACTTCAGCCTCTATACCTTTTATTTTAATTTCACCAACATTTTGGGCATACCAGACCTTATCATTGAACGTATTTTTAACCCAATCGATAGAATTATCGGAATTCCTCATAAATCCACTGATTTTCGCAAGAATTTTACTGTTTTGAAACTGATATCCAATTTCTGAGGAAACGGCATTTTCAGGCTGCAAATTGATATTACCATGTTCGGTTGGGCTTACGTAATAAAGCTCAGTAAATGTTGGAATACGGTGTACTTTTGCAATATTTCCGTAGATTTTATTATTCGCATCGAAATTATAGCCTACATCAAGTCCCGGATAGAAAAAATTGCCTTCTTTGGAGTAATTAGCCCATGAAATTCCCGGACTGATATTCAGCTTTTTATCGAGTAATGAAAAATGATGTTCAAAGAAAACCTGGGACACAAAACGGTTGGGGTTACCCAAATTACTGCTTACCAAAAATTCTTTCCTCAGTTCCACGCCAACTCCGGTTGTTCCCAGCCCCCACTGATAACTGGAATTCACCTCTCCTCCTATATTATTTCCAATATGCATATTCCTGTAAAAAGAGGGATTCTGCCTGTTATAAAGGTACATATCCTGCCCTCTTCTCCAATATACATTAGAATTAAGCTTCAACTTTCCGAAAGTTTGCTGATGGGCCAAACTTACAATGGATGCCTGGGTTTCTTCATACTGTTCTGTAGCGCTTTTAGAAGCATAAAATCCATTAGCTCCGAACTTTTTCTCAGAAAAACCTGCCTGAAGTTTAAGATCTCCGTTTTTAATCCCCATCCGGCCCTGGTAAAATACATTCCTGATTTCATAATCAGTATTGTACATATATCCCTGTGAAGAAGCAGAATTTGCCTGAAAGGCGCTTGAAAATTTTTCATTTCCCAACTGAGCATTGAAACCGAGGCCATACGTTTCATAATCTCCCCCATCTGCATTGATTTTCACTCGCTTTCCTGGGATTACTTTAGTGATGATATTAATTACCCCCGCATAGGCATTCTGACCAAATCGTCTGGCAGCAGGACCTTTGATAACTTCTATTTTTTCTACATCTGCTAAATCTACCGGAATATTCATATTGTTGTGCCCGGTTTGGGAATCATTCATTCTGATCCCGTTCAGCAATAGTAAGACCTGTTCAAAAGAACTTCCACGGAAGCCTATATCACTCTGCACCCCGTTGGCTCCCCTCCTTCTGATATCCATTCCTGAAACCTGCTGAAGAATTTCATCAATACTTCTGGCCGGAGAATGAGCAATATCTTCTTTGGTGATGACACTGATATTCTGATTGGCATTTTTATAAGGTGTAGAGATAAATTTCCCCTGAAATTCAATGCTTTCAATATCTGTTGTCTTTTCCTGTGCCTGTACCCAAAGCAGAGATCCCAGAAAAAAAGCACTTCCTATCTTTTTGATCATAACGTATCCGTAATTTTCTTTTATAACAGATTCCAAAAGTAAGGGAGTTCACTAAGACAGACAAATGATACTTGTCATAAAAAAAGATGCAGCATGGGGTGCTGCATCTTGTGTTGAGGGAGTAATTTTTTCTATCTTTTTCTCATTAAATGTGTAACCAGATCTCTGAATAATTTCCTCATCTCTATATTACATATTTATGAATACAATTTTAAATAATTTTTAAACATAAAACAATACTTGCGTAAAAAAACATAATCAAAATCATAAAATTCCTTAAAATACAATGAAAAATAAATATTCTAAAAAAGTAAATGCAGCAAAAAAGCCTCTAATTTCTTTTTATCAGTGCATTATTTAGCTTTCAAAACACTTTTTTTCACTTATTCTGCTATTTATTTTGAAAACAGAACAAGCATAGAATTTTCACTAAAAATTCGTAATTTTGTGGGTCTTAAATTTACAATGAAAACATTATTTTTTTCTATATTTTTTATAGGCATTTATGTAAATGCTCAGTTTACTTATCCAGATCCTAAGATATCTAATCCTGCAGAAGATATGATAGAAAAGGATGAGCTCATTAATTTGATTATTGGAAAACAAAAGATTAAAGAATCATACATAAAAACAAAAGGAGAAGAAAATGAGACTATTATTGAACTTAAGAAATTTGATCCTCAAGGAAATATACTTTTCGCCAGTGATATAACAGAAACATCAAATAAACCAACAAGAAAGGATGAATATAAAATTGCTGTAGCAGACAATAGAATCATTTCTTTTGAGCAATCATCTCTTGACCTTCCCACAGATAAAAGTGAGATATTTTACGACTTAAAAAATAATATTTCAAAAATAACGGGAAAGGGGAAAGAATATGAATATATATATGAAAAGGGGAAATTGGTAAAAAAAATTGAAAAGTATGCTGGGGAAAAGAGTGTAATCACCTATGAATATAATGCTAAAGGAAAAGTGGCTGTAATATCCGGTGAATATATTTCTTCTAAGGGCAAGTTATCAACAAGCCTTAATTCTTTTTCATATGATACAGATGGCAATATTCTATCAGATTCTTTTAAAAATACGGGAACCTCTATAGAAAAAAGGTATTCTTATACAAACAATCTTCTCACAAACTATATTCTTACTTACAATGGAAATAAAGCAGAAGATGGGCAATATGATTATGATGAAGACCACAGAATAAAACAAATGGTAAAATCTTCATACAATCCAGATAAAAACACTTCTATCAGTACCAGCTCACTTGTTTTTAAATACAGTTATCAAAATGGCTTACTTGCTGAGAGAATTACATTATTTGATGGTAAAGAGCCCGGTTATGTGGAAACATTTTCTTATGATGATCAGGAAAGAATGACTAAAGTCAAAACCCAATCAGAAAATAAAGTTGTGGCAAATGTAAATATTAGCTACGGAAACAAAACAATCACACTGGCTGGCGATACCTTCCAGTCAGAATATACTCTATATGAATAAACAAAATATGGCTAATACTACAGAAATAGATATAAAAAAACAGATTTTCGTTAAGAATGCACATCTTAACAATCTGAAACATATAGATGTTCTGATTCCTAAAAACAAACTGATCGTGATTACGGGAGTTTCGGGAAGCGGTAAATCATCTTTGGCTTTTGATACAATCTATGCAGAGGGACAGAGAAGATATGTAGAAAGTTTAAGTTCTTATGCACGACAGTTTTTAGGAAAACTGGAAAAACCTAAAATTGATGATATTAAAGGGCTGGCTCCTTCCATTGCCATCCAGCAGAAGGTAATTTCTTCCAATCCACGGTCTACAGTAGGAACATCTACTGAGATCTACGATTATATGAAGCTTCTGTTTGCAAGGATCGGGAAAACTTTTTCTCCGGTTTCCGGGGAGGAAGTGAAAAAGGATTCTGTTTCTGATGTGGTAGATTTTATTAAAGCATCAAAAAAAGACACTCCTTTTTTATTGACTGCACCCTTGGAATACGATGCAGATAATTTTAAAGAAACACTGAATATTTTAAAACTAGCCGGTTTCACAAGACTTGAAATAAACGGAAATGTAGCGGGAATAGAAGATTTGGAGAGTTTCGGATTTATCCCTGAAAAAGGAATGATCATCAATCTTGTGATTGACCGTTTTTCTTATGAGGAAGACGAAAGTTTCTTACAGCGACTTGCCGATTCTATCCAGATGGCTTTTTATGAAGGCCGTGGATATTGTGCGCTGAAAAATCCGGATACGGGAGTGGTAAAAGAATTTTCCAATAAATTTGAACTGGATGGGATAGAGTTTTTGGAACCCAATGTTCATTTTTTCAGCTTCAATAATCCTTATGGGGCATGTCCCGCTTGTGAAGGCTATGGAAAAGTAATCGGAATTGATGACGATCTTGTGGTACCCAATAAAACGTTATCCATCTATGAAGATGCCGTAGTATGCTGGAGAGGGGAATCCATGAGCGAATGGAAAAAAGATTTCATAAAAAAGGCAGGCGACTTCCCTATTCATAAGCCTTATCATCAATTAACAAAGGAACAGAAAAACTTCCTTTGGAAAGGTGACGGAAAGAGCAGCTTCCCTTCTATCAATAATTTCTTCAAGATGCTTGAGGAAAACCTGTATAAAATACAATACCGTGTGATGCTTTCCCGCTACAGAGGAAAAACCTTATGCCATACCTGCGAAGGGTTAAGGCTTCGTGAGGAAACCAGCTGGGTAAAAGTAGACGGACATAACATCCAATCGATGATTGAACTTCCTTTGGATGAGCTGGCACCTTTAATTAACGGATTACAGTTGTCTGAACATGATCAGGAAGTAGCAAAAAGACTGTTATATGAAATCACGACCCGTCTGGAATTTTTATTAAAGGTTGGTTTAGGATATTTAACTTTAAACAGAACCTCCAATACACTTTCCGGTGGTGAAAGTCAGAGAATTAATCTTGCCACAAGCTTGGGAAGTTCTTTAGTAGGGTCTATCTATATCCTGGATGAACCTTCTATCGGTCTTCATTCTAAAGATACGGAAAACCTGATCGAGGTATTGAAAAACCTTCGTGATTTAGGAAATACGGTTATTGTGGTAGAGCATGATGAAGATGTAATGAGAACCGCCGATTATATTATAGATATAGGTCCGGAAGCTGGTTATCTTGGTGGAGAGCTTGTATTTGCAGGCGATTACAAAGATCTGAAAAACGCTGACACACTGACGTCAAAATATCTTACCGGAAGATTGAAAATAGAAGTTCCTGAAAAACGCAGAAAGGCCAAGGAATGGATTCATATCAAAGGGGCACGCCAGAACAACCTTAAAAATATTGATGTAGATGTTCCTTTGGAAAGCCTGGTTGTGATCTCGGGAGTTTCAGGAAGCGGAAAGTCTACTTTGATGAAAGAAATCCTTACCAATGATATCCAGATCCAGTTAGGAATGGGTGGTAAAAAAGGTGATTATGATTCTGTAGAATTCCCTAAAAAACTGATTAAAAATATTGAACTGATCGACCAGAACCCGATCGGAAAGTCTTCCCGTTCCAACCCTGTAACTTATCTGAAAGCATATGATGATATTCGTGATCTTTTTGCCAAGCAGAAAATCTCCAAAATGATGGGTTATAAACCTAAACATTTCTCATTTAACGTAGATGGCGGAAGATGTGATGAATGTAAGGGTGAAGGGGTAATCAATGTTTCTATGCAGTTTATGGCTGATATTGAACTGGAATGTGAGGTTTGTAAAGGGACACGTTTCAAAAATGAGATCCTTGAAGTGAGATTTGATGAAAAGAATATTTCTGATATCCTTCATATGACAGTAGATGAAGCATTGGAATTCTTTAAAGATAATAATGAAGAAAAAATTGTCACCAAACTGAGACCTTTACAGGAGGTTGGACTGGGCTACCTGCAGCTGGGGCAGAGTTCTTCTACCCTTTCCGGTGGTGAAGCACAGCGTGTAAAACTGGCATCATTCCTTGTTAAAGGCGTTACAACAGATAAAACCCTATTTATTTTTGATGAGCCTTCTACAGGGCTTCATTTCCATGATATTCAGAAACTCTTGAAATCTCTGCAGGCACTGATTGATCTTGGACATTCTGTGATCGTTATTGAACACCAGCCGGATATTATCAAATGTGCCGACCATATTATCGATATCGGCCCTGAAGCCGGAAAACATGGTGGTGAGGTGGTATTCGCCGGAACCCCGGAAGATTTAGCAAAAAATAAGAAGTCTTATACTGCAAAATATATCAAGGAAAAACTTGAAAACTAACTATAAAACAGAGAGCCACCGAGCTCTCTGTTTTTTTTATCTCCCTTCTTCTGTGAGTCGAAAAATCTGCACAACCACACTTATCCACAAAAAATTGTGGATAACTTGTGAATTTTAACATTAAGTTCATATTTCGTATGAGAATTATTTGTACATTTACTATGTAATAATAATCGAAGTGGAAACTTTATTTGCTTTTCTTACTACTATTGAAATTGCAATTAAATTTGAAATAAAAATTTAAGCACAGCATTGTCGGCTGTGCTTTTTATTGTTGTCTAATTAAAAAAATGAGATGTATTTATCTACTGAATCCCGCTCCTAAAGAGCGGGTTCTTTTATTTTTTTGTTGGATAAACCAATACCAATTTCCATTCTGCCATCTTCAAATCATTAAAACAGATTTAAATAATATGTATCTTTACGACTCCAAAGGCCCCATAGTTCAATGGATAGAATAGAAGTTTCCTAAACTTTAGATCCAGGTTCGATTCCTGGTGGGGCTATTTTTAAATATTGTAGGCATTGATTTTAGGGAATAGTATTGATTCACTTCAAGAAAATCATTAGAGTAACAGAGTTGAAAACTATTTTTAAATATTTCTAAAAATAATTTTGCAAAAAATAACCTGGTGAAGGAACTGGATCTATTTTAGATTTGACCTTAGAATTACTATCAATCCACTTTCGTATTTTAATATCATTATTTAGAGAATCATTTAAAGGAATACTTGGATAAAGTCTATTGTTATGAACATCATTATTCAAATATATAATTAAACATTTTTTATCTACTTCTTTCTGTGCAGTTGAAAACGATAAATCTCCAATATCACATACTGATGTAAATTTCTTTCCGTTTACAATAAAAGTGTATATAAAATTGAAACCAGTCCCTCTTCCATAACCATTAATTTTTTTTATTGTACCAATTGCATAAAGGCCATCTTGCTTATAAGAACTTTTAAATTTTCTTATAAAATGATATTGGTAAAAGATCATTGCTATAGTTAAAATAGCAAATATTATAGTGTAATATCTTTTAACAAAATTTATCATTTAGCTTTCGAATTTTATTTGCACGGTAAAGTTTACCGTAAAACTTACCCTGGCTGAACTGCGTTCGCAGTCTTCATAAAAGCTTCTCTTTTACTTATCTGCTAAGGTGATCTTTATACCGGGAAATATAATGGTTTTCCTAGAGCAATAAAAACGAAATGACTGAAAATTCTTAACTACGAATAAAACATTAGAGTTACACTCATTTTCATAAAGAAATATGCCGTCAAGCCAACCTAAATATGTAGATTTGCAATCTATCGGCGGTACTGCCTTAAATTATCTAAAAATTATTTATACCCTTGAAGAAGACCCTAAGCTTAGTCTTTATAATTTTAGCCTTTACAAAATTATATTCACAAAATACGTATGTGTTTTTCGGTTCGTTTAACCGTGATAAAACCGCTGAGGGAATTTATGTATATGAACTGGATACCATCAAGGGGAAATTATCAAAAGTAACCTCCGTTAAAGGTATTTTAAATCCGTCTTTTCTGACTTTATCTCCCAATGGAAAATATGTTTTTGCGTGTACGGAAAGCAAAACAAAAAATGCGGGCAGTGTAAGCAGTTTTGCATTTAATCCTTCAGATAAAAAGCTGACTTTTATAAACAGTCAGAAAAGCGGCGGCGAAAACCCGGTGTATGTAATGGCTCACCAAAATGGAAAATGGTTAATTAATGGAAATTATACAGAAGGAAGTGTTTCTGTTTATCCGGTTTTAGAAAATGGAAGTATACAGCCGGGTGTTCAGAATTTTCAATTTTTGGAAGGCAGTATCAATCCCGGAAGACAGGAACGTTCTCATATTCATTCTACTGTTTTTTCGCCAGATTTTGATTATGTTTTCCTTCCTGATCTGGGAGCGGATAAAATCAGAAGTTATCGATTTGAAAATGAGAAAAATGAGCCTTTAGTTCCTGCAGAGCCTCCTTTTACACAGACTGTTTCAGGAAGCGGACCAAGACATTTCACCTTCCATCCGAACGGAAAATATGCTTATTGTATTGAAGAAATGGGTGGTGCTGTAAGTGTATATTCGTACGCTCAGGGAAAGCTGACTCCTATTCAGAGAATAGATACTCATTCTGAAAAATTTAAAGAAGATTTTGAAAGTTCTGACGTTCATATTTCTCCTGACGGGCTTTATTTATATGCTTCCAATCGTGGCGTTGAAAATAATATCGCCATATTTTCAATTCAAAATGACGGAAAACTAAAAACCGTAGGCTATCAGCCAACCAAAGGGAAACATCCAAGAGTATTTGCTATTGATGAAACCGGAAAATTCTTAATTGTGACGAATGCTCAAAGCGGAGATGCATTTGTATTCAGACGAAATGCAGAAACGGGACTGCTGAAAAAAGTAGGAAAAAGGGTAAAAATAAAGCAAGTATCTTCAGTCCAGATCAGGAAATATTAGTTAATCTTATCATTCGATGAACGGTTTACCATTGATTGAAAGGATGAAAACGTTTTTTTCCATATTCTAAAAAATTATTATTTAAATTATAATTTCAGGGTAAGATTTCCGACCTTTGCCCGGTATTTAGAATATATAGAAACTCACACTCATGGAACATGATTTAGAAATACCGGTAACCTATAAAGGCAAAGACCTTCTTTTTACCGGACGCCTTGCCACATTTACCTATGGTTATAAACTTTATGTCAATATCAATGGTACCGATGTAGTCTTTGAGCGGGATGATGAGGGTAATTTACGGGCTATCGTTCCTGATAACGCTTCAAATCCAGCCATAGAAAAAGGGCTCATTGAGGCTGTTATTGATGTTTTTAAAGAGCTACAGGTGTTATGATCTATTTTTAACCTTCTTTCTTTTTTTAATGCTCTTCTGATATTGCTCTCTCATCCTGAGACAGCCCTGAAAAATAAATTTGCAGGAAATTATGTTTCAAAAATTGTGGGTACTCCTGATAAACAGGTAGAAAAAATAACTTATAAAATATACTTCTGTCAAACCAGTCTTTCTTCAGATTAATATCAGCATACATCTCATCCATTTTTTCAAATATCTGATCTGTTGTTTCAGACTGATAATAGTCTTTCAGTTTTCCAGCGTTTTACTATTTCTTCATGATTGATAATGTTGGTAAGCCCTCCATTTTTCTTTAGCGAAATCTGTAACGGATACAAAATTTGCTCTGCTTTTTCAAGCAGCTGCTCTATTATTTTATCAATTCCCTGATTGTTTACATATGTTTTTTCCTTAGTGAGTTCAATTTGGAATGCAGTCCTTTTTACTTTTATTTTGTAGTGAATCTGCAGATCTTTAGGTAAAAACCTGATGATCACTCCATAAATCTTATCACTGAAAATGGAAGGAATTTCCAATACTGCACTTTTCAGTAATTTCCTGTCCCTGGTTTCAAACTTATCAGAAGGAATGTAAATGTACTCCACATACTTAGGCAGTGACAAGGTCAACAACTCCTGAAGACTGCAGTATTGATTATGAAACCTACCAATTCTTCCGGAGTGAGCTTATACTCTCCGGAAAGTTTTTTAGGTTCAGAATCCCTTCTACCTTTACCTTTGTATATTCCTGTTTTGCTACACCTTTCATTCCTTTTATTCTACTGATTTCCTATCCATTTTCAGTTGCTGTATCTTCCTTTCGTTATATTAGTTGATCAACTATTCTCTTACTGTTATTTAGAGAAAATTTTCGTCATCTGTTTGATTGATATTTTAGTACTGTTCTAAATCGTAAAAGCTTAAATCCTGGATTTTTGGCAATGCATTGACTTTTATCATTTTTTTCTTTTTATTTAAAAGTTTATCTGAACCTGTTACTTGTTCATACTCAATTTTCGTTTTTGCGATTAAGTCAATTTCTGTTTCAAAAGTGGTGTCTTTTCCATCCCATATTACCCGTGATATTTTGATCAATTCAAAATTATTTTGCTTCAGCCTGAATTCATAGCTACTTTTTCGATCTTTAATGTCGGTAAGCATTTTCAATTTACCTTCTTCAATAAAAAAATCCGGAATTACATTATCATTATGCTCTCCTTTCTTATTAACCGGATATTGGCTTTCAATGATTTTTGTAGAAGAAACTACTAATTGAAGTTTCTTATCTGGTTGGGAGAGGAATATTTGTAATCTTAATGGTCTGGTC
This sequence comes from Chryseobacterium sp. WG23, assembly GCF_024586575.1. NCBI lineage: Bacteria > Pseudomonadati > Bacteroidota > Flavobacteriia > Flavobacteriales > Weeksellaceae > Chryseobacterium > Chryseobacterium sp. WG23. The sequence continues at coordinate 65,339 of NZ_JALCZE010000018.1, read as the reverse complement.
TCATCCTTTATATCCATTTCCACCATGATCCTGTCATTCTTTTTATCATAATTCAAATCACCCTCTTCTTTTTGTATCAGAGATGTGTAATTATCTTTATTAATCGTTTTTTGTGAAAACACATTAGTATTTGCTGTAAGGAATAATAAGATGGTATAAGCTGCTATATTTTTCATAATTCATTTATAAGTATACCGAATGTATTCAAAAGAGACAGGATAATTTACCTGTTCAACCCCTAATCATTTTTTTACGGCCTCAAGGTTCAGAAGCAAGCAGATACTATCTATATTTATCAATTCCCATAGTGATGTAGCAAATCAAAGTAAAAACAATAATAACAGATACAGATATAGACACCCACCACAAAATATGTTTTTTATCTGCTTTGAAATAAAAGAAATATGATAATACCAACATTATAATATTGATACCAGCAAAAATATTGAGCTCAATAAATGTTGCAGGAATCTCACTATTCTCATATTGATAAGTATAATACAGATGTCCTAAACTTATTAGCTGTATTAAAATAATGATGCCGGGAAATATTTTCCATTTATTCATGCCTTATATTAGGCTATTATTTCTCCCATCTGGGTTCTAGTCTTCCGTCTTTACATTCAGTTCCGGTATATTAATTTCCAAAGTTGTTATCTCAGGTCCTTTTATCTATTTTTCAGTATCTTATAACCTGTACTTCCGATACTATAAAAATATTTTTTATCATTTCTGATATAATAACATTTTTAATTAAAACCAACCTAAAGAAAAACTAGAATAAATTACCTGGCAGGCAATTTTTTCAAAATATATTTCTGTAATTAAAAAATAGGGTACTAGCAATAAAATTATTATAAATGAAATGACATAAATTATTATCTTAAACCATTTATTAACTGCCTTTTTAATAAAAAAAATAGCACAAAAAATAATAATAAAAAATAATAAAAAATCACATATCAATCTTAACAAATCTACTTTATAGCTTAAAGAAGTAAAACCTCTTACCGACCAAACAAGAAAATGACCAATGCCTTGCTGAGTTTCTTCCATACAATTGATATTATACTTTAAAATTGAAATGGTAAAAAGTATAATTGAAATGGAAAATGAAAAGAATAATTTATTTAATAATTTCATTTTAATAATATTTTACTAATGCAATACCTGAAGTACAAAGTTCGTTTTTATCTTGCCCCATATTAATTGTAAATTTTCCGTTTTCAAAAAGCATTGCAGAATCACTGCCATCAAAAAAAGGAGACCATCCGGGTCTCCATCCTATTAATAATACTTTTCTACTGCATTAATTAAGCTCTATAAACAAGTCTTCATTTAGAATTACCGCAGGCTACTCATTAATCCGCTTTATACTGTATCCTTATTATTCAATCACTACATAATTAATTTTATCGACTCCCGTATTCCCGCTTTTCTCATAATAAGCGTATAAAACCAGTTCATAATTCCCTGCAGTATTGATTACCGTATTTCCTTCAAACAAGTTGGTTGATACTAAGGACATCTCTACATTTTTCATAAATTTACCGTCTTTTTTAAGAATTCCTTTCACCTCTATTTCGTCAGAATTCCATATCCCGTTTTTGTCTATTACACATCCGCACATCATGACAATATTAGCCTGAAATGTAAATGGCTTGTCTTTAACTGTATTCAGAGGAATATACTGATGGGTTCTGGGTTTAAGAATATCAATAATAAAACCCGGGATTTCCAGAACAATACCGTCTCCCAAAATATGTTTGCCGGGAATCAGCCATAATTCAGTGCTTACTGTAGCTTGGGCCTGTTTATTGTTTAAAGGAGAAATCACTTCTATGTTAACAAATGTAGGCTCATCAATATCCACGGAAGCCAGAAAGCCGGCTGTTTGGGCATCGGCAATTGAATTTCCTCTTAGTTTAGGATTTTTCATGATCAAATCTGTATTTCCAGTACTTCCAACCGTATTTCCTTCTGCGAGAATCTGTTGGTTTAGCTTATTTCTCACGATGATATGAGCTCCGCCAAGTGAACTTCCGATAAATTTGGCATCTCTTGCTTTAGCTCGGATCATTATTTTCGTTTCCGCAGCAGAGATCATAAGATTAGAAAAAAGAAACGCTGCGATGAGGATAAATACTTTCATGATTATAGTGATTTTAAATATTCCTGTTTAAATCTATTATGAAAAGGATTGTTTTTCAGTTCCTGGTCTATGGTATCCAGATACGATAAAATGCTAAGATCTTCTGATAAAAGTTTTAAAATAGCTTTTTCACAGCTATCCCATATTTTTTCAAGATGGGGAAGCATTTCAATAGCTTTGGGTGATAATGAGATCATTTGTTTCCGTTTATCAATACTGTCTTTGGTGACAAGCAGATAGCCTTTCTCTGTCATTTTTTTTACAATGACCACTACAGAGGGATGAGAATATCCCAGGGGTTCCGCTATATCTGTAATAGAAATCTCCCCCCTTTTTTGCAGCAACATAAAAACAAGATACCAATTGGGCTCTACATCAATTCCAAACTCTTTATAGAATTTTCTTACGTCATGAGACATCCGGTCACTTATTCTTTTCAGCCGGCTATCAAAAGCTTTGTATCCCAGCTCTTTAATAAAGTCAAAATCCATTGAAAAAATATTTATAGTAAATATATAAAAATATAAAGTCAACTATATAGTTAACTTTATATTTAATAAATAATTAACATAACACAATGGTTATCTATCATTTATAATTTTTTCTGAATGCTCCCGGCGTAAGCCCTCTGTACTTTTTAAAAAGCTTTGAAAGATGGCTTTCATCGCTGAACTGAAGTTCATAGGCAATTTCACTTAAGCGTATACTGCTGTATTTTAAATAGGTTTCTACAAGCTTAAGTCTGTAGTCCAGCAGATAATCCTGGTAGGAGATCCCCGTCTGTTGTTTAAAATATTCCCCGAAATAGTTTCCTGAAATCCCAAAATGATCTGCAATAGTCTGAATACCTGTCTTTTCTCTATCCTTTATATTTTGCTGAATATAGGTGATGATTTTCATGATGGAAAAAGCTTTCCTGTTTTCCTGAAGATCTGAAGTCTCACTCTGAATGATATTTCGGGCAATAAGGTTGAGCAGAATTGAAATGCAGTTACGGATGATCAGATAATCATCTGTTTTATTTTTGAATTCACTGGCGATTTGAAGAATAATCGTTTCGGCAAAATGTTCATCGTTTTTGTTACGGAAAACACATCCGGCTCTCGCATGGTAATTATTACTGACATACTGCAGTTTATATAAATTTTCACAACTTTCGATACGGTCTGCTTCAAGGCGTATCTTATCAATAAATTCAATGGGACACTGGATAACAATAAGCTCTGCATCGCTACTTGTAAAATGGTAAAGTTCCTGTTGGGGAATAATAAAAAGTTTACCTGCAGAAAAACGGATACTGCGTTCATCATAGGCTAGATCCCCTTCGCCTTTTACAACATAAGCAAATGAAAGAAAGTCTTTTGTTTTGAAAGGAAGCTCCTCGCCTTTCAAACATATTTCTTTTACGTCTATTCCTTCAAGATGTAAGCTTTTCATTCTTTGAACTTAATTTTCCTCCAAAAGTACAATTTTACTATTACATTAAGAGGTTAATTTTGCATAAAAAAAATATGAGTATCTATTCCAAACGGTGGCAGGCATTAAATTTTCTGATAGCAGGAGCATTTCTTTCGCCATTGGATTATTTTATTGTGAATATGGCATTACCTTCCATAAAAGAGGCGTTCAAAGCCAGCGACCATCAGTTGCAGATGGTAGTAGCTATTTATGGGCTTACTTATGCCGCACTGGTTGTTGTGGGCGGAAAATTAGGGGATATTTACGGCCGGAAAAAGATTTTTGTCCTGGGTTTGTATACCTTCCTGTTTTCTTCTCTTGCCTGTGCATTCTCATCCACCATCACCTTATTGATCTTTGCCAGATTATTCCAGGGTGTTGGAGCTTCTTTATTAGCGCCACAGGTTTTAGCTTCCATAAAAACATTATTTGATAGCCGGGAACAGCCTAAGGCAGTAAGTCTTTTCAGCTCTGTCTTCGGATTAGCTTCCGTGATCGGACAATTGCTTGGGGGTATACTGCTGAGTATGCATTGGGGAGATTTCTCCTGGGAGCTTGTATTCCTTGTGAATGTTCCGGTTACCATCATCTGCATAGCCGGCATACATTTTACAATGGACAATAATCATAGCACAGACCAGATGGGTATTGACTATAAAGGTTCTCTGATATTAATCTTTGCTTTATTAATGCTTATCTGTCCATTAATCTTCGGGCAAAAATTTCAATGGGCATGGTGGATATTCGGAATTATATGTACAGGAATACTTTCATTAACATTATTATTAAAATATGAAATAGCCTTACAGCAAAAAGGACGTCCGGTACTTATAGACCCTATATTATTGCAGCATAAGCCATTTGCGTTAAGTCTTTTAATCATATTTTTCTACAACTTTACCGCCGGTTTATTTATCTGCTATCCTTATTATCTTCAGCAGTTTTTGCATCAAAGCTCTATGCAGACCGGGCTTGCCATTGTTCCCTATGGAATTGCTTTTTTCCTGGGCCCCTTAGTTTCGACAAGAGTAAAGCTAGAAACTCACAAAATGATTTATATAGGGTTAGGGTTACTGATGGGAGGTTTTGTTCTCAGTGCCATCACCTTTTATGTTCAGCAAAAACCTTCTTATATAACAAATATCACCTTATTTTTAGCAGGATTGGGACATGGGACGATTATGCCTGTTATGATGAGGACTGCCATTTCCCTTACTTCCAAAGATAAAGCAGGACAGGCATCCGGGCTCATCAGTATCGGAGTCCAGATAGGCAGTGTAACCGGAGGAGCTGTTATTGGCACTTTATTTTTTAATCTGACAGACTTGCTGGGATTTCCCACAGCTTTTGCAGCAGCCATTGCTATGATTGGTATCTTTCAGGTAACCGGAATACTCATTACTGTCAGATTAAAAAAGTATATTCAACGGTCTTAAAGAGATCAACACATTTTCGAAATAAATAATATAAACTTACCTCTATGAGCATTACAGAAAAAATAAGTAAAGAAATTCAGGGCTTTCATGATGATATTGAAAAATGGTTTCAGGGAAAATCAGAAGATCAGGAAGTGCTTTACAGGCAATTGCTTTCCGGATTTTCTCCGGATTTTAAAATGATTAACGGCAATAATGATCTGGTTACCTTAGCCATGCTTTCCGACTGGCTTCCCACGGTATATGGCAAATTTCAGGATCGTCATGTGACGGTGGAAAATATAGAAATCCAACATTCGGAAAGTCACGGACTGGCTACCTATACCGAAATTCAGGTAATGGGAGAAACTTCTACAAAGCGGAAATCTTCTGCTGTTTTTCTCATTGGTGAGGAAAAAGCATTATGGCTTCATCTGGTAGAAAAATGGATATCCTAAGCTTACAATATCAAAAGCTACCTCCGGGTAGCTTTTGATTCAGATAGAGATTCTCTCATCAATTTTTATTTCGGAATACTTTCATCTGCCCTGCCATAACAGACAGTAAGATTCCAAAGCATGCAAAAAGTCCGTAAGAATATCGTAAATCAAAGCTTTCAGCAATATATCCGATAAGAGGCGGCCCCATTAAAAATCCTAAAAACGAAATACTGGATACAAATGACAATGCAATACTGGGAGCTACAGTGCTCACCTTTCCTACCGTGCTGTAAACAGACGGAACACTCAGAGAACTTCCCAACCCAATAATCATGAAGGCAATAATACACACCCATAATTCCGGAAAGAAAACACTTAGAAAAAGGCCTGTACTCATCAAAATACCACACATCTGCAGAACAAGTCTTTTTCCGTATTTTTCTATAACACGGTTTCCCACAAAACGGCCTAGTGTCATCATTAAAATAAAACTGGTATATCCTACGATCACAAGCTTTTCCGGTGCTTTTACAATAGTCTGAAAATAAACCCCGCTCCAGTCAAACATAGCCCCTTCAATAGCCATGCTTAAAAAACCTATGATTCCTAAAGCAACCAAAGTAGGATTTACCGATTTGAAAATTGACTGTCTTTGAGGAGCTACTTTATGAATGATATCGGTCAGGTGAGCCTTACTGTATAACCAAAGTAGAAATACCAGTACAAAAGCAACTACAAAATGATAGAAAGTTCCTACTCCCAGATTAATCATCAGCAATCCCACAACGGCACCAACCAGTCCTGCAAAACACCAGGCGCCATGGCAGGAAGAGAGTAAGGTTTTTTTTGTAATCCCTTCTATCTCAATTGCCTGTGTATTGATCGCTATATTGCATAAATTACCGGAAACTCCAAAGAAGAACAAAACAGCTGCCAAAACCCAGTAAGAAGGTGCTAACCCAATCAGTAAAAGAAACATCGGATACAGCAGAAAACATCTTTTGATGATCCAGGAACTTCCGTACCTACTGATCAGCTTTCCGGCGAGAACCATGGTGGAAATCTGTCCTATAGGCATTAACAATAAGAGCGTCCCCAGTTCGGCTTCATTAATTGAAAGTGCGTCCTTAATGATAGGAATTCTACTTGCCCAGGAAGAGAAAACAAGTCCATGGGCAAAGAAAAGTAAAAAACAGGCTTTCGGCATTTTCGCATTAGGAGATTCTGTATTGTGCATTATAACAGTATTTGATTAAAGTTTCCGACTGCGAATTTAGGAACAGTTCAGGAATAAAATATATTCCATTTCTGGTATTTTATATTCCATTTTAAACAACCCGTTTAAAAAGAAAAATTAACTGCTTACATTTGTCCGGAAGTTAATCACAAAAATACAGAAGCCAAAAACATTTAACCCAATCCAGGAAGTCATCCACCAGTACCATGACAGATAGTAAGCCAAATTTCGAAGGGTTGTATATTGAAAAATATAAGGCAGCAAACATTACCGGGCTTCAGAAAAAAGCCAGCAAGCTTAACAAGCTGATACTCTGCTTTCTACCTGAAGGTAAATTAAGCCTTACAATCCATACACTTCCGTTTCATAGTAAGAAAAATGCTGTGATCATGATTCTACCGGATACCGAATTGACTGATGTTTCGGGGAGTAAGGATTTAGAATTGACTGTATTTTTTATTTCTTTAGACTTCATCAGTACCTATAGTTTCCTCACGGTACTGCTGGCCAGTGATGAAATAAAATTCAGTCCTGTCATGGAAGTGGAAGCTTCTTCTAAAAAACTGATCTGGCCTACAGTAAAACTGATCCAGGAATATCATTCCAAAACGAAAGAAAAAAGCACTCTGGAGTCTGTACAATATCTGCTATATGCCTTACTGGAGCTGGTTTCAAAACTTTATTTGCCGGTCATTAAAAACAACAGTCTATTACAAACCAGAAGTCAGGATATCATAGACCATTTTTTTGAACTATTAAATGAACATGGTCATTTGCAAAGAAGTGTCTTGTATTATTCTGATCAGCTGCATCTTTCGCCCCAGTATCTAAGCAGTTTAATAAGAAAAGAAACGGGAAAACCCATCAAGCAGTGGATCAGTTATAGGGTTATCAAACAGGCCAAAGAGCTTCTTAAAACAACTTCACTGTCTATTAAAGAGATCAGCAACCAATTGCAGTTTGTAGACTCTTCCCTATTCTGTCGGTATTTCAGGCGTTGTACGGGTATTACAGCCAATACTTACAGAGAGAATTATAAAATTAAAAAGTAAATAGATTATCTATTTTTTGTAAGTTCGTTTTTTTACTATCAATCTGATTTAAAGAATATTGAAACTATAATTTTCAATCTAAAACCTGTCAACAATAGATTATGTTATGTGGAATTTCATTTAAAAAATTGCGGAATGACCTACCGCTATACCCTGCGTAAAGCGAATCAATGGCAGATTGAAGCTATTGAAAACATCAGTAGTTAAAAGAATCAAAAAGCCTTTAAGAAAAAAACAAAATTTTCCCAGCTTTTATAAAAACCGGGGACCTTGAAATCCACAGTAAGACCCATTGTGTTTATTATATCGTGTGTCCCCGGCCATAAAAAAACTGTTAAAAGAAATTTATATTATTTTTTAATAATTTTTCGGGTTACAGACCCTCCGTTCTTCAATTCGGCCTGAAGAATATAGGTCCCTTTGGGAAGGTTTGAAATATTAATATTTTTAGCGCTGTCGGTTATTAAAACCGTCTTACCATCCAATGAATTCACAGACACCTTTTTAATATCCTCTTTTGATTCCAGGTTAATAAAATCGGAACCAGGGTTCGGATATACCGAAATTTCTGTTTTTCTACCCGCAGACCCGGCCGTTGATAAAACAAGTGTATCCAGATAAGAAATATATTTTGATATGTTCGGCACCCCATTAAAAGCAAAAGTATTGATTCCAAAGGTAAATACGATCCCTGAGGTCTGGCTGATCCATGTATAATTTTCGTTTGTATAGTTGAATGGCAAAGGTGATCCCGGAACAATGATTGTTGATGCTTTCATACTCTTCATCCTCAATACATTCGGATAGGTTCCCGTAGGTGTGATGACCGTTCCATAGCCATCTACCGTATAGTCTACCTGCCCGGACTCGTTGGTGGTTCCGCTCGCTGCAGAAACATTGGTAAACTGATAGGTATCACTAAACTGCTGCAAATAAGTGATTGGAAATTTAAAATCGATTAAAGGATCTGTATAGGTAGTCGTAGCATCTCCAAAGCCCGAGCCGGCATAAGAACCCAGCGTTATGGCTTCTGTGTCGGTGATAGAAGCAAAATCATAGACATCTGAAAGTGTTGGTTTTGTGATCCTGTTGGCTCCTGCAAACCTAAAACAGTTGGCCTGTCCCGGACATTCATTGGTGTTTGTGGTAGTTACGTTTGGCCCGGTATAGGCAGAAAAATCCCAGGTTATATTAGCCCCTGAAGGTCCCGGAGTATCAGTAGCGGCTGCATCTCCTGCCTTAAAAGTAATGGTGGCGTTCACCCTATCAACACCTAATCTTGTTATTGAAGGCTGTGCACAGGCTGTAATGCCTATCATAATGCATACAATGGAGTTTAACTTTTTCATATTGATGTTATTTTTTGTTCTATCGAAAGTAAAAAGGCTTCCTCTTTAAAAATGATTTTTATCTATGTAAAACCCTTTTCATTCTACAAACAGCCATAAATAAAATACCCGGCACACCGCCGGGTAGATCAATAAGAAATATTTATATTCAATTAAATGACTGCCTGTAGCTTAAAGGCGTTTTATCTGTTTTCTTTTTGAATAGCTTATTGAATGACTGGGGATGCTCAAATCCCAGTGCATATGCGACTTCTGATACGGAAAAATTAGTGAGCGTAAGATATTCTTTGGCTTTTTCTATCAGTTTTTCATGAATATGCTGCTGCGCATTTTGCCCGGTAAGATTACGGAGCATATCACTCAAATAGTGTGGCGACAGATGAAGTTCTGAAGCCAGAAATTCTACGGTAGGAAGCCCTTTATTCAGGGTTTCTTCACGGTCAAAATAATTTTCCAGGATAGTATCCATTTTAGATAAGAGATCGTTACTCACAGATTTTCTTGTGATAAACTGTCTTTTATAATAACGGTTGCTATAGTTGAGCAGCACCTCAATATAGGAAATAATCAGATCCTGGCTAATTTCGTCAATGGCCGTATTCAGTTCGTGGGTAATACTGTCCAGAAGTCCGGTAATCATTGTTTTTTCCTGATCAGATAAGTGCAGCGCTTCATTGGTATCATAGGAAAAGAAACCATATTTTTTAATGTTCTTAGCCAAAGGGTAATTCCTGATAAAATCGGGATGTACGAGCAAAGTATAGCCGCAATATTCTGTATTTTCATCTGTAGAAAGAATCTGCCCGGGAGAGGTAAACATCATTCCTCCTTCATTAAAGTCATAATATCCCTGTCCGTAGCCCATTTTCCCGTTTGTGGAATATTTATAGGAAATTTTATAAAAATTCAGAATAAAACTTCTTCCCAAAAGCTCCTTATTAACAGTCATCCTGGTATTATCCACTAAGCTCACCAGCGGATGAAGAGGTTTTGGCAGCTTGAGCATATTATGCATTTCTGATATGGATGAAATTTTCAGCGGTACATTTTCTTTCTTTTCCATGATATAAATGTATTGATTATTAACGTAAAAAGGCAGCATAAATGATCACTTATGCTGCCACGGGTTACAAGTGGCTAGATGAATTGTTTTCCCAGCTGTTCTCTGAATGCCTCATCTCCCAGCTCAAGGCGCTGTGCATATAAAGCTTTTGCGTCCTCACCGGCAACATATCTCAGATTCTGTTTACCATCCGTAGCAGCTTCATATACTACTTCTGCAATCTGTTCCGGTGTAGAAGCTGCATCCATCATACCCTCCATACGGGAAAAAAGAGTACTAAGCATTTCTTCATAAGCGGGACTTGATGCAGAATCTAAAGAACGGCTTACAAAATCTGTTTTAATCCCTCCGGGAGAGACTGTTTTGATATCTATTCCTAATGCATTAAGTTCAAAGGCCATACTCTCGCTCCAGCCTTCCAATGCCCATTTTGTAGCATGGTAAACAGAATTCAACGGAAAAGTCATTAATCCTCCTATTGAAGTCGTGGAAATAAATGTTCCTCTTCCTTTTTCTCTGAAATACGGAATAAATTCCTGCGTCACCCGGATAACGCCTAATAAATTGGTATTCAACTGTCTTACAATCTGTTCATCTGTCAGAGCTTCCAGAGGCCCCAGCAGGCCATATCCTGCGTTATTGAAAACCACATCAATATCTCCTGATTCCAATGATTTTTTAACGGTTGATTTTATCTGTTCAGGATTGGTAACATCCAATGGAAATACCGTTACATTTTCTAAAGCAGAAAGATCTGCCCCAGCTTCAGGATTTCTCATCGTAGCAATGACCTTCCAGCCTTTATTCTGAAATAATTGAGCTGCTGCTTTTCCTAATCCTGTAGATGCACCTGTTATAAAAACTGTTTTCATATTTTCTTTGTTTAATTGTAGGACAAAGTTCAACATTAGAAAAAATGCCGGAGTTGCCAAAACGGGTAAAAATGTATCCAAAATGGATGCGAGCCCCGTTCTTTTCATTCGCATTTTTTTGTAAGTTTGCTTCTATTAATTTTTATGGCAGAATATATTCTTGAAAACATCAATATCAGTACACTTTCCGTATATGACCTGCTGAAATATACTTCAGAGAGCTCTTTTATAGAAAGCAAAAATTTTCACGGTATCTATCCTGTTTCTATTGAAATTAATACGGGAATATTCACTCAAAAATCATCCCTGCAGAGTTCTCCTGTTGTCACCATCAGCAGGATAAACAACACCCTGCTTTGTTCCTGTACCTGCGATACTCCGGAAGACAGACTTTGCCTGCATCAGGCAGAAATCATTCATTGCATTTTAGAAGAAAAGAAGTATCGGATTTTCTTTGATGATTCTCTTCGTAAAAAAACAATGATCCCCAAGGCTAAGGGATATGGCTTGGAAAACGAACCTGATCTTGACCTTTATTTTCAGGTGGAATACCATGAAGGCAGAATTGAAATCATGCCTAAGATCAAAGAAATGTTTCCGATTGATGAGCACGTTTTAAAAAAAGATCTTCTTCCTCAGCACCCTTCGAAACTGGATGAACTTGCATTGCACGACACCTCTAAAAAACAGATATTGGTCATTGGTAAGCACCGTTATTATAATCATCTGATTTTTAATTTAATGGAAGCAGAAATTACCCAAGCCGGAAAAATAAAAAATCCGGTTAGCCCTGTAGATGCTATGCAGCTGATATGGAGGGCTGAAAAACCTTTGGAAATAAAATTTTATACTGCCATTTCGTCCTTTCAGAATAATTATAACCAGGATTATAATCCGGCAGAACTTGAAGCTTTAAAACTGATTGTACAGAACCCTCTGGACTTGGAAGTCTATTATCATGACCGTGAAATAGCGGAAACCATATCCTCAAAGTCATTAACAAAAGTTACAATGAACACTTTAAATGCAGAGCTTCAACTTTCTGTATTTAAGAAAGATCCATTTTATGAAATAACTGGAGAAGTGCAGTTTCAGGACCATTCTATCCCTTTTAAAAATGTAATGCTCCGGAATGACTATTTCGTATATAACAACCACACATTCAGCTTCGTAGAAGATCCTGACATGCTCAGAGTCATTAAATTTTTCAAAGCCAATAATGAAATATTGCTGGTACATTCTTCTAAATATGAAGATTTTATGCAGTCTACTCTATCCTCTTTAGAAGAACGTATCAACATAAATTACAGCTACATACAACCTGCATCGAAAGTACAGCTTAAAGAAAAGACTTTTGATGTGGAGAAGATCATTTATCTGCGTCAACAGGAGAATTACATCGGAATTACTCCCGTGATATGTTACGGGCAACTGGAAGTTCCTGTCTATTCAAGGAAGCAGCTTTTCGATTCTGATCAGAATGGGAACCTCTTTAAAGTAGAAAGAAATGAAGCGTTAGAAGCCCGTTTTACTTCTTTGGTCATGCAGCAGCATCCTGATTTTGAAGAACAGATGGATGGGTATCAGTATTTCTACCTCCACCGGGATAAATTCCTGGAAGACAACTGGTTCCTGGAGGCCTTCGAGGTCTGGAGGAATGAGGGAGTCTCTATACTTGGTTTTAATGAACTGAAAAACAATAAACTCAATTCACACCGGGCTAAAATAAATATTCAGATCACCAGTGGCCTGGATTGGTTCAATGCCAAACTGAAGGTCAGCTTCGGACAGAAAGATGCTTCTTTAAAACAGCTTCACAGGGCAATCCGTAATAAAAGTAAATTTATTCAGCTGGATGACGGTTCATTGGGAATGCTTCCTGAAGAATGGATAGACAGGATTTCAGCCTATTTCCGGGCTGGTGAAATTGATGAAGAGGTACTGAAAATTCCTAAAATAAGTTTTACGGAGGTTTCTTCTCTCTTTGAAAAAGAAGTAATAAGCGACGAAGTAAAGGAAGAAATAACCTCTTATTCATCCCGTCTTTATTCATGTGAGAGTATTCCGGAAACCCCTGTTCCCTCTACATTACATGCGGAACTCAGAGACTATCAGCACAAAGGACTCAATTGGCTTAACTTTCTGGATGGGTTTAATTTCGGTGGCTGTCTTGCGGATGATATGGGTCTTGGAAAAACAGTTCAGATTATTGCGTTTATCCTTTCACAAAGAGAGAAAAGAGGCCATACCACCAATCTTATTGTAGTTCCCACTTCTCTTCTTTTTAACTGGCAGGAGGAGATCAGCAAATTTGCACCGTCTATAAAAGTATGGCTTCATTATGGAGCCGAAAGACAGAAAAGCACCACCCACATGTCTGATTATGAAGTAATACTTACCAGCTATGGAATGCTTCTTTCGGATATTAAGTTTTTGAAAACCTTTCAGTTTAATTATGTGTTCCTTGATGAGTCGCAGACTATTAAAAATCCCAACTCAGAAAGATATAAGTCTGCCCGTCTTCTCCAGTCGAGAAACAGAATTGTACTGACGGGTACTCCCATTGAAAATAATACCTTCGACCTGTATAGCCAGCTTTCTTTTGCCTGTCCCGGATTATTGGGAAGCAAGCAATACTTCAAAGACATCTATGCGATTCCTATTGATAAATTTGAGTTCAGTAAACGGGCTATGGAACTTCAGCAAAAGATAAAACCCTTTATCCTCCGCAGGACAAAAAAGCAGGTAGCCAAAGAACTTCCGGAAAAAACTGAAACGGTGATCTACTGTGAAATGAATGCTGAACAGCGAAAGATATATGATGCCTATGAAAAGGAGCTTCGTGAATTTATTGCAGCCAATGATGAAGATGACCTTAATAGAAACAGTATGCACGTTCTTACAGGTCTAACAAGGCTAAGACAGATCTGTAACTCTCCTATCCTGCTCAAAGAAGGATATTCGGGGGAACATTCCGTGAAGATTGAAATTCTGATGGAGCAGATCCTTGGAAAATCAAAAGATCATAAAATTCTGGTATTTTCACAGTTTGTAGGAATGCTGGATCTTATAAAAGCCGAATTGGAACGCCGAAAAATCACCTTTGAATACCTCACAGGTCAAACCAAAGACCGGGGGCAAAAAGTACATAGCTTTCAAAATAATGAGGACATCCGTGTATTTCTGATTAGTTTGAAAGCCGGAGGAGTGGGCCTCAATCTTACCCAGGCAGATTATATTTACCTGGTAGATCCGTGGTGGAATCCTGCAGCCGAAAATCAAGCTATAGACCGCAGTTACCGCATCGGGCAGACTAAAAATGTAATTGCTGTCCGGATGATCTGTTCCAATACGGTGGAAGAAAAAATCCTATCTCTTCAAAAGAAAAAAAGTCAGCTTGCCCAGCAACTTCTTAAAACAGATGGAGCCAAGTTCCAGGGGTTTTCAAAACAGGACCTTCTGGAAATCCTGGAACCGGAATAAAGATTTTCCTTAATTATTCCTTCAAAAAAACAAAACCGACAGAAGAATCTGCCGGTCAAAAAACAAAAATTGATATGGATATGATTAGATATGTGTTTATTTTTTAATCATCTTTTCAATGATTACTTTCTTATCTTTAGTCTGGATTTTAATATAATAAATCCCTGGTACAAAGCCATCTAAGTTGATACTGGCAGTATTACCTTCCGTAAGTTTTTGTCCTGAGATATTGTAAACTTCGTACTTTTCAAGCCCTTTTGCTGTTTTTACACTTACTGACCCTGTTGTAGGATTAGGATATATTTTCACAGAAGAGTCTGCCATTGTTTCTTTTGTGGAAAGATTAGCAGGCTGTATCTCAATGGTGTAGTCTTCTGCCTGTCCTATAAACCAACCTGAAGGGCATGGTAAATTTTCCAATGTACCCATCGATGAGTTGGATTCATAAGCTTTTACCAATCTGAAGCGTGTAGCTCCCAATAATGCTGTAGCCGGAATGGTGATATTCCCTGAGGTAACACCAGATTCTATACTGGAAACAGGACTGGAATTATCTAAATATCCCAGGTTAAACTTTTCATCAGTATCAAATATATTATTATGATTAAAGTCGATATACGCATAGACGGATACGGTAATCTGCCCGTGAGTACCTCCTGTAACCGTTATAGGATAAGTATCTCCACGGTTAACACTAAAAACAGTACCTGTGAAATTCTCCAGAAGTTCAGAGTTTCCGTCAATAGGACTGGAATTGGTGATTCCTGCAAATTCTACCTTACTTATTTCGCTTACCGTAGAAGTGGTTACATTTTCAGTTCCACAATAAGGAGACGGGAATACGACATTACTCCCTGAAATAATAACGGTATAATCTTCTGCCTGCCCGGATCTTAAGCCGGCATCACAAGCTGTACTGATCGAGTTTCCAGCATTAGGATCCGAATACGCTGCTACACTGCTGTTTTTAAGCACTCTCATTCTAGTAGCACCGTTTGCAGCATTTGCCGGCACTGTAATGGTTCCGTTGATAGTCAAAGCATTGAAAGGGGTAGCTTCTGTTAATCTTCCGATATAAAAACTTTCCCCTGGATCATTAAAGCTTCCGTTGTTATTGAAATCAATAAAAACAACTACATCGCTGGGAAATGTTCCCGAAGGACCTTTTATAGCTATAGGATAGCTATTCCCTGCCTGAAGATCAGTAGATATTGATGTAAAGTCTTCATAAGTAGGCGTTGATCCCGATTGAAACGGAGAGGTATTACTAATATTTCCAAAATTAATATGGGTAATCATGTTGCTGTCTGCCCCGTATTGAAATGAAGGAGTACAATATTGTGCTTCCATCAAAGAACAGAGAATGACAGCAGAAAGAGTAGTTATTTTTTTCATTGAATTCTTAATTTTGAATGAGACAAATTTATATTTATTTAGAATCAATAAAAATAATAATGTAATGACATTTATCAGTTTATTAACATTTGAAACAAAAGAGACTATTTAAAACTGAAAATTAATTGATTAATTGAATAACAACCAAACACTTACTTTGGAAAAATGGAAATTCAGGCTTTATCCTTCATCGTATGTCTTTTCAAACGATCTACTGTCTTTTACTGTAATTTCTGATGATCTCCAGTGATTTCTCTCTGTATAATTCATACTTCTTTTGATAGGCTTCTAATCTATCCTTAGCATCAGACCAGTTAAGTTTCACTTTTCTTTCTCCTTTTCCCAGGAAGATTGCATATTCCTGATCTCCCGCTTCTCTATTTGAGTACAGTGGCCAGGAAGCTTCATTTTGATATCCTTTTTTACATGTTTTTTTATATTACCATACAAACCGGGGATCTCCTCTCCATACTACCCTTATATTTTGTTACACAATTAACATTATTATCTTCTGTAAACTCATTTTAACTCATATTTTCAATAAGAATAGCTGAAGCTCCTCCACCACCATTACAGATGGCAGCAATACCATACCTTCCTCCTTCCTGGCGTAATATATTGACCAGAGTGGCAATGATCCTTGCTCCTGAAGCACCTATCGGATGACCTAATGCAACGGCCCCTCCATATACATTTACCCTGTCCAGATCATATCTTAAAATCTGCTGATTGGATAAAATAACAGATGAATACGCTTCATTGATCTCCAGATAATCTATATCAGAAAGACTGAGTCCGGACTGTTTGAGTACTTTATGAATAGCTATAGAAGGAGAAGTGGTAAACCATTCCGGAGATTGTGCAGCATCGGCATATGCTATAATTTTTGCCAGCGGATTGATGCCATGGAGCTCTAAAGCTTTCGATGAACCTAATAAAATAGCAGCAGCGCCGTCATTCAGGTTACTGGAATTGGCAGCTGTAAGCAGGCCGTCTTTTTCAAAAGCAGGTTTCAGCAATGAAATCTTCTCAGGAATAAGCTTGTCAATATCTTCGTCTTTATCTACCGTTGTACTTCCTTTTCTTCCAGTCACTGATATTTCAATCAGTTCATTCTTAAACTTACCCTTTCCCGAAGCTTCCTGGGCTCTCTTATAGGATAACAGGGCATAGTCGTCCAACTGTTGTCTGGTATAGCCATATTTTTTTACCCCAAGCTCAGCAGCACTTCCCATATGAAAATCATTATAAACATCCCATAATCCATCTTTAATCAGCCCATCTGTAAGCATTTCATCACCCAGTTTTTTCCCCTGACGCATATAGAGGTAATGAGGAACATTACTCATACTTTCCATTCCGCCCGTCATTACCCTATTTTTCAGTCCAAGCTGAATCTGCTGGGCCCCGATCATGACAGCCTTCATCCCGGAAGCACAGACTTTATTGATTGTTGTAGCATCTTTATCTACGGGAATTTTAGAAAAAAAAGCCGACTGTCTCGCCGGGGACTGCCCTACCCCTGCACTCAATACATTCCCCATATATACACTGTCTATATGTTCAGGAGCAAGCGATATACTTTCATAAGCATCCTGTATCGCTATTGCTCCTAACTGTGGGGCTGTAAATCCGGATAAACTCCCCATAAATCCACCAACAGGAGTTCGTTTTGCAGCCATAATAAATACATCTTTCATATACTATTGTTTTAAAAATATACCGATCAGTATATTTTAGGTTAAAAAATTTTCCCTTTTTAAAATGTTCATTGTTAAAAAAGCGTTTTGTCAAATATACAAAATATACCAATTGGTATTTTATTGTATAGTAAAGTTTTCAATACAATCAGAGAAGAATCTTTTATAACCGGCTCAGCTGATCCAGTTTCTTCAATAAAGTGGGTATTCTGAAAGGTCCGTGCATCTGTTCCACCTTAGGTTGTACTTCATCCACGTCCACACCTTTTGCAGTAAGGAAAAGTGGCGTTTTGCTTTCACCTCTGTAGATATTTCTTCTTTGAGAATCAGGTGTGGTAAATTCATTTTTTGCAATTCCGATGATGGGATATTTTTGGTCCAAAGCATCATAAAGATATCCTCCCAGCCCTAGTTTACCATTATTATCAAGGGTAACATATCCATCAACAATAATGACATCTCCATTTTTCAATGCTATTTTACTTAGCAAACTCAGAATGCAGGGCAATTCTCTTTTATAAAAGGCTCCGCTCTCATATTCTGAGGTAATGGAAATCTGTTCGGTAAAAACTTCTACCTCCTTTTCAGAATCCCATTTTTCAAAAGCAATACACACGGTATTGGCATAATCCTCATAATAATAGGTATCAAAAGCGTAAATCATTTCTGTTCATTATTAATAAATTCACCAAAATGCCATAAAACTCCCGATGGATCATGGGCAAAACATTCTTTTCCCCAGTCCATGGTTCTCACAGGACTAAGCTGTATATCTTTATATTTCTCCGTAAGGTTTAAGGCCTGAAGTTCATTCCAGAACTCATCAGTATCAGCCACTTCCATAAAGATCATTGTATTTTCAATCCAGTCTTTGGCATAATAATCCTGAAGATAAAAACAAATTCCCTGTAAGCTAAACAAAGACAGTTTGGGCTCAAGAATGACTTCCTCAAATCCCAAATCTCTGTAAAAATTACGGCTTATTTCAAAATCTTTAGCCCCGATAAAAGGTCTGATTGATTTTATCTGTGATGTCATTATTGCAGGTTTTTCCAGTTTTCAAAAGTCATTTCAAATTTAACCTCTCCTTTTCCATGGGTTCCGACTTCTTTCCAACCCGATTTTCTGTAAAATATTTCAGCCCTTGTCTCAGGAGAAGTTCCAAGCCAGATGGCTTCTTTTTTCTGTGTGAAATACCAATCGAGCATGATATTATGAAGTTTTCTTCCGAGACCTTTGTTTTCAAAATCAGGATGCACAAATAGAGCCCAGACATTATTTTCTTTCAGGTCAGCAATCGAAAACCCAATAATTCTTTCATTGTTCTCAGCTACCCAGCCTCTTCCTCTTTCAAACAGGAATTCTTCACAATCTCTGTCTGAAACCAAACCGGGATCTGATAATGTATTCTCCTTCACAGAATTTCTTACGAGCTGGATTTGTGGAATGTCTTTTAAAGTTGCTTCACGGATGATCATATTCATTCGTTGAATTGTATTTATATGGTTAGTTAATACAAAGGCACAAAGAGTTTATATACCTGTGCCTTTGTTATCTGTTTTTATTTCTTATCTACCACAATTCTTTCTGCTCTGTTCGCAATATCCCAGGCAGTAGTAAAAATTAACTGGGTACGTTTTTCTAACAGTGGATAATCAATTTTTTCAGGATCATCTGTCGGTTTATGATAGTCTTCATGAATTCCGTCAAAGAAAAATGCCACCGGAATATTATGTTTGGCAAAATTATAATGATCAGAACGGTAATATAACTGTTCAGGATCATTTAAATCATCATATTTATAGTTCAGTTCCAGGTTATTGGTTCTCTTATTTGCGGCTTCATTGATCACTTTAAGCTGAGAGCTCAGCATTTCAGAACCAATTACATACACATATTGTTTCCCTCTGTTGGCAGGATCATCTCTCCCTATCATATCGATATTAAGATCTACAACAGTATTAGCCAATGGAAAAACAGGGTTTTGGGAATAGTATTCGGAACCAAACAGCCCGTGTTCTTCTCCTGTAACATGAAGGAATAGAACAGATCTTTTAGGCCCTTTACCAGCCTTTTTAGCCTCCTGAAAAGCTTTTGCAATCTCCATCACTGCTACAGTACCACTTCCGTCGTCATCGGCACCATTATATACAACACCGTTTTTTATTCCAACGTGGTCATAGTGGGCAGAAACTACAACAATTTCTTCCGGTTTTTCACTGCCTTCTATAAAAGCCAGGATATTTTCAGAATCGGGAAGATTTCCGCCACCTCTTTTCTTCATAAAATCTGCCGGAACCTTCTGGAAAAATGAGTTAAGCACTTTGGGGTGGGAAATACCGAGGTTTTTATAATAGGTAACAATATACTCTCCTGCTCTTTTCTGCCCTGGGCTTCCTGTATCTCTACCCTCCATTCCATCAGCAGCAATTACATATAAGTTCTTCTTTAAGTCCTCTGCTTTAATCATCTTATAGGCAGCCGAAAAGGCCTTGTCATGTTTAAAAGAAGCAGTAGGTGTTCCATTAGAAGTATTTGCCGTTTTACAGCCAGTGAGTACAGTAATGGCCAGTAACGGAATAAGCAGTTTTTTCATAAAGAATAATTTTCTTAAAAATAACAAATTTTATTTAATCATTGGTGAAATGTTATTTTCATTATATTTGATATAAATGCAAAATTGATGGATAAAATTTACGGATTCACTCATTATTCCTTTTTTACGGAAATGTCTGAGCTTGCCACAAAGCACGGAAGCTTTGATCTTTCTTTGGGACTTCCCGATTTCGATATTGATGAAAGGCTAAAAGCCTTTTTAAAAGAGTCTGCAAGCCTTGACCATCATCATTACGAACCTCTTGCAGGTAATCCGCTGCTCATTGAAAACATCGTTGCCTATAACGCCAGACGGGAAAACCGTATACCGCTCAGAACAGATGAGATTACCATTGTGCCGTGTGCTACTTTTGCTTTATATACTGCTTTGAAATCTACTTTAAACCAAGGAGATGAAGTGATCATTATTCAGCCTTCCTATTATACATATGGCCCTTCCGTTGTGATGAACGGAGGAATTCCTGTTTATTATGATCTTGATAATGATTTTACGATAAACTGGGAAAAGTTTCAAAACTGCATCTCAGAAAAAACGAAGGCTATTATTGTTAATTCTCCTCAAAATCCGACTGGAAAAATATGGAAAAAGGAAGACTGGAACCAATTGTATGAACTGATTAAGGACAGGGAAATCTATTTAATTTCAGAGGAAATTTATGATACATACTGCTATGATGACACGGAACATTACAGTTCGTTTCTTCATGCTGAACTTAAAAACAGGACATTTTGTATTTTTTCCTTTGGTAAGATGTTTCATACCTCAGGGTGGAAAGTAAGCTATATGATTAGTTCGGCAGCATTAACGGCATTATTCCAATGTCATCAGCAATATATTTCCTACAGTGCTAATGCCCCTGCCCAATATGCTTTGGCAAAATATCTCGAAGTATTTGATCCCAATATCAATAAAAGCATGATGCAGAAAAAAAGGGATATTTTCCATGAGATGATCCGGGATACTCCATTACAGATTGAACAGAAAGCAGAAGGAAGTGTTTTCCAGGTCGTCAACTTCAGAAATGTCTCCACCACGATGTCTGATGTGGATTTTTCAAAATGGCTGACCGTTGAAAAAAAAGTAGCGTGTCTTCCTCTTTCTGCATTTTACAATTCAAGACAGAATTCAGATTATATAAGGTTCAGTTTTGCAAAAAAAGATGATGTGATTATTCAGGCTCTGGAACATTTGAGGAAAAACCTTTAATTCTTTTTCTAACCACAGATTTTGTCATTCTGTAAGACTCTGGATTTCTATTTATAACCAATACTATCTGTGAAAAGTAAACTTTAATACTTTATAAAGCAAAAAAACACTGCCGAAGCAGTGTTTAATTATATTTAGTTTGATTTTAAAGAGCAAGTACCCTTACATCAATTCTTCTGTTTTTAGCTTTACATTCATCGGTATCATTTGCTTCACAAATCGGATGCTGCGAACCATATCCTTCAGCTTCTACCCTGTCTGAAGGCACTCCCAATTCCAGGAGTTTCAGTTTTGCGGTCTGTGCTCTCAGGTTAGATAACCGTTGGTTAGTCTCTTCATTTCCACTGTTATCTGTGTAACCTCCCAATTTGATCTTAAGATCAGGATATGCATTTAAAATTTCTGCCAGATTATTCAGTTGCATTTCATAGCCGGCTTTCAGATCGCTTGATCCGGTTTCAAAATAAAGATTTTCTATAGTATACCATTTATTAGGATCTACAATGGACTGATCATTCTTCTTTATGGATTGATACAGCTGGTAGATCTGGCTTCCTTCTCCTATTGCAATTGTTTTTCCTCCTTTTAAATTAAGCTTTTGGACAGCCCCTGTTTCATAGACAAAGTCTCCGTTTTCATTAAGGTGACCTTTCACTTCTTTGGGAGCTGAAACATACACTGAATCTGTTCCGTTACTGCCTCCATGGTCCATTTCTGCCCTGGTTAAACTTTCCAGCTTTGCTTTTCTGTTGGCCTCAATTTTATCTTTATGCAACACCGCTAAGGTGGGCGCAATTACTAATGAAACAATGGACATTAATTTGATCAGGATATTCATTGAGGGCCCCGACGTATCTTTAAACGGATCTCCTACGGTATCTCCTGTTACGGAAGCTTTATGAGGTTCGGAACCTTTATAATAAGTCTGCCCGTTAATTTCCACTCCCTTTTCAAATGATTTTTTCGCATTATCCCAGGCTCCCCCCGCATTATTCTGAAACATACCCATTAAAACACCACTTACAGTAGCACCGGCTAAAAATCCACCCAACACTTCAGGACCAAAAATAAATCCGATCAGCAATGGTGAAATGATAGCAATAGCTCCCGGAAGCATCATTTTTCTGATAGAGGCATCTGTAGAAATAGCTACACATTTTTCATATTCCGGCTGTGCTTTTCCTTCTAAAATCCCCGGAATTTCCCGGAACTGCCTTCTAACCTCTTCTACCATAGCCATTGCAGCCTGTCCTACAGCGGTAATCGCGAGGGAAGAGAATATAAAAGGAATCATTCCTCCTACAAATAATCCGGCCAATACATCGGCTCTGTAAATATCAATACCATCTATTCCTGCAATTCCTACAAAAGCAGCAAATAAGGCCAAAGCCGTTAATGCTGCTGAAGCAATAGCAAATCCTTTTCCTGTAGCTGCAGTGGTATTTCCTACAGCATCCAGAATATCTGTTCTTTCACGGACTTCTTTAGGAAGTTCACTCATTTCTGCAATACCCCCTGCGTTATCTGCAATAGGTCCGAAAGCATCAATAGCCAGCTGCATCGCGGTAGTAGCCATCATTCCGGCAGCGGCAATGGCAACTCCGTATAATCCCGCGCACAAATAAGAACCGTAAATTCCACCTGCCAGTACGAGAATTGGAAGCAGCGTAGATTCCATCCCCACAGAAAGCCCACCGATAATATTGGTAGCATGACCTGTAGAAGATTGTCTTACGATACTTGAAACGGGTCTTTTACCCATAGCTGTATAATATTCCGTAATGATACTCATCAAAGTTCCTACAACTAGTCCCACCATTATAGCTCCAAACACCCCCATTTTGGTAAATTCATGACCTCTGAGCATCATTTTTTCAGGTAGCAGGTAATTGACCAGAAAATAAGAAGAAATAGCTGTAATGACAATACTTCCCCAGTTTCCCAGATTTAAAGCATTCTGTACGCTGGATGTGGATGAACCTTCATTGTCGTTAATTCTTACAAACAAAGTCCCTATCATTGAAAATATAATCCCTGTTCCTGCAATAAGCATGGGTAACAGAATTGGAGCAAAGCCTCCGAAGGAATCGTCAGAGATTGTTTCTCTTCCTAAAACCATGGTCGCTAAGACTGTGGCTACATAAGAACCAAAAAGGTCAGCTCCCATTCCGGCAACATCTCCTACATTATCTCCTACATTATCTGCAATGGTAGCAGGGTTTCTTGGGTCATCTTCCGGAATTCCGGCTTCTACCTTTCCTACAAGGTCAGCTCCTACATCTGCTGCTTTCGTGTAAATACCCCCACCTACTCTTGCAAAAAGAGCAATAGATTCTGCACCCAGAGAAAAGCCGGTAAGAATCTCAATTGTCCTTTCCATTTCATGTGAATCTACTGTAGCATCAGGGGCAAAAATCTGTTTAATGATCAGATACAGCGATCCTAATCCCAATACAGCAAGTCCTGCAACTCCCATTCCCATAACGGAACCTCCGGTGAAAGAGACCTTAAGGGCTTTAGAAAGTGAGGTTCTTGCCGCTTCAGCAGTTCTTACATTAGCTTTTGTAGCTATCTTCATTCCTATAAAGCCTGCCAGAGCCGAAAATACAGCTCCCACTGCAAAAGCAACTCCTATGCTCCAGTGTGAATTGGAATTGGTGGTTCCCATCACAGCGAGCAAAATAGCTACTACAATAACAAAATAGGTTAAAATCTTGTACTCGGCCTTTAGAAAAGCCATCGCACCATCAGCAATATATCCGCTGATTGTTTTCATTTTTTCGTTTCCGGCATTCTGTTTACTGACCCAGTTACTCTGAAGAAATGTATAAAGCAAAGCCACGACACCAAAAATTGGCACTAACATAAATAGATCCATAGTTTAATATTTTTTTGGTAATAGAAAATTAAATATAATAAATAATTATTATCAAACCATTAAAAAAAATGACAGTTCTATAGCGTTTAGTAAAAGAATTTTAAAAATAAAAGTGGGCAAAGCCTTAAAAAACAAAAAAGATCTCTTAAAAGAGACCTTTTTTTGTGGGTTGAACCGTTTGTGTTTTCAGAATCATTATTTAAATAAAAACCCTCTATTCATCGATGTTTAGAAATTGTTTTGCAAAAATATATATCTTATTTCACTGATGCAAAATTTATCCATAGAATTAACATCCTACTTTTTGTAAAATTATTACTACAAAAAACTCAGTAAAAGAATAATATTAATTCATTTTTAAAATAATATAAAAAATAAACATTTAATACAAAAAATCACCTATTTGAGAATATCTAGTATCGATATTCTTATCTATCAATGTATTATCAAAAGAAGTACAGCTATCTGCTGGAATAAACCAGATGATTTCAGCGTATTTTGGATTAAAATTATTAATAGAAATTCTAATTTCAAAGAATATTTATTCACCACCAATAGAAATAAAACAGCCATTATATGTTTAATTATCAATGGTTATAAAAAAAACACAAATTAAAACAAATTGAAAAATACTGGTTTATCTGTATAATTTCACTATTTTTACACCGTAAAACAAATATGTTTAACGATAAAACGCAAAACCTAGAAAACTTAAGTGACAAAAAATTATTTTCAATCATTCTCAATCTTAAAAAAAACTTCGGCTTGTACAAAAACTAATATTAACAAATTTTTGCATTGATATGCGAGAACATAGATGAGTTTTGCACATATGAGGGCTTGGGTAGTTTTTTTTGCTTTCTTATACTTACCTATTTACGGACAACGCTATACTTCCACTTGGTATAATATAGATAATGGTCTTCCACAAAGCAGTGCGAAGGCTATTGTCAAGGATAAATACGGTTTTATCTGGATATCTACGGAAAACGGACTTGTGCGGTATGATGGCATTTCGTTTGTCACGTTTAATAATTTTAAAATAAACAGCCTGCATTTCGGGGTGTTTATTGGCGATTCCATTCAAGACAGTATTACAACACTTACTAATTCTCAGGAAGATAAGATCATCATCAAAAACAGATTTCCAAGGCTCAGTAGGCTCAACCCTAATGACAGGGTTTCTTTTTCAAAAGGAGATCAGCAGATCCAAAGAATTGCAAACAATACCATATCTTCCAGTTTTTATAATGATGTTCAATATTTTATACAGCTTAAAAACTCAAAGTATATTTTCAGAGAAAAGAACGCTGTAATATATAAGGATGAAAAGGGTATTGAAACAAGAATAGCCATCCCTTTTACTAATGAAGATCTGAATAATATTTTTGTTCTCCATGAAACTCTTTTTATAAATGATCTTCAAACAAGAAAAACATATTCTCTCTGTAAAGGAAAACTTTCTGTTTTTGATCAACCGAGTCTTTTTAATGATCCGGAAACTAAAATATACTGGCAGCAGATCACCAATCAGTCTTTTATCATCAACAAAAGTAATATCTACCTTGTAGAGGACAGCAGAAACAGGCCTTCTTTAAAATTTCTTGTAACCTATAAAGAAATAGGCAGCCACTCCTACTACTCTATGTATTACGGCAAAAATTTCAATAATCTTTATCTTGGTACATTGAATAACGGACTTAATATTGTTCATCTTTCAAACATACATGTGGCCAGAAAGGAAGATGATTTTTCAAATAATGTATCCAATGCCTCATTACCTTTTAGTAAAAATACAATTATAACGGAGGATGGAACCGAGTTTGGGAAAGACGGCATTGTCAATAAATATGCTTTTGGGAATAATGACAACTCCCTTATGATGTATGATAACTCGGGTAATATTCTGATCCGCAAAAGAAAGAGCATCATTAGGTTTTATAAAAATTCGGGTTATAAGAAAAAAGATTCTACTTTTTTTAAACTGGGTTTTGAGAACTTTATGAAAAGTGGAAATTTATATGCCCTTTCCCTGTTAAACTCTTCCCGTTACCAGCTGCAGATTTTCAAAAAAGATCAATTTACAAAGCCAGATTATATTTATAGTTTTAAAAGCCCTGTCACTGCTTTTCTCCAATATAATGAAAATCAGGTGCTGGCAGGCAATAATAATGGACTGCATTTGGTAATGTTAGATAAAAATACAGTTCATCTGTTAATCAAAAATATTTCTGTAAAAAGTATTGTAAAAACAAAGGATAATCTGATCTGGATTATGACTCATAAAAACGGTTTTTATCTTTTTAAAGACCGGAAACTGATTAAGATGCCTAATGACAGGAATAACTACCTGCAGTCTGCCCATTCTATTCTTGAGGATCAACAGGGCTTTTATTGGATATCCTCGAATAATGGCCTGTATAAAGTTCCTAAAAAACAGCTTCTTCAGTACGCAGAGAACAGGAAAAGCCCGGTCTTCTATTACCGTTTCACTAAAAAAGACGGTTTTACTTCTAATGAATTCAATGGCAATTCCCAGCCTAATGCTTATGCTTTGGAAAATGGGGAGTTTATGTTTCCTTCCATGGATGGTTTTGTATTTTTCAACCCTGTTCAGGTTCAGACCTATTATCCGGATCCTAAAAAAATCTATATAGAAAGAGCGAAAATTGGTCATGCTGAAACCCTCTATTTTGATGATGTACTCGATCTGAAGAATGACTACAAAACTGCTGACATTTTCATAGATATTCCTTATTTCTCTGATTTTGAAAACCTTTATATAGAGGCTAAAATATCGGGAGAAGAAGAATCTGACTGGGAAGCGGTGACGTTGGGGAAAGATCTGAAGTATACTATCAGCAACCTCAGCCCGGGAGAATATACCTTAAAGGTGAGGGTACTTGCCTCTTCGGATGGGAAATATGAAGAAAAAGCTGTTAAGTTCAGAATTCAGCCTTATTTTTTTCAAACGCTGCTATTTAAGATATTACTTTCTATTATTTTCCTTGTGGGAATCATCATTATTATAATGTTGACTACCAATTTATTAAGAACAAAAAACAAAGCTTTAAAACGGATTGTTCACAACAAAAATTCCAAACTTAAGGAAACTTCCCTTACGCTTGAGGTGGTAAAAAATGATTTACAGAAAGAAACGGAATATCAAAAAAAGCTGGTGGAGACCATTAGTCATGATATCACTACTCCCATCAGGTTTATTGCCATGCTTTCCCAAAAGCTTCATGAATCTGATGATGTAGAGCTTCAGAAAAAGTATTTTGACAGTATTTACAAATCTTCGGAACAGCTGTACCAGTTTACATTGAATTTAAAAGAATATACAGAACTTTATAAAGCCGAAAGCATTGTTGAGGAACAGGAATATCCTGTCAACAGGATTTTAGAGATCAAGAAAAAATTATTCTGGGAAATTGCAAAGGAAAGAGAGACTGTTATTATTAATGCTACGGAGACTAATGTAAACAGCAGAATGAGCGAAAGTATTCTGTCTGCCATTATTCATAATATCCTCGATAATGCTGTAAAAAATACATATAAAGGAGAGATTAGTCTTAATATTATAGAGGATGAACAGAAAGTCATTATCATCATAGATGATACGGGAACCGGAATGTCTGCGGAACAAATAGCCATTTATATGAATTTGTTCAAAAATCCTAAATGGAATACGCCCAGTTTTAAAGGTAAAGGACTGGGGCTGCATATGGTCATTCACCTGGTTAAAAAGATTAACGCTGAGATCAGTTTCAGCCAAAATTTTCCGAAAGGAACCATTGTAGAAATTACCCTCAAAAAAAACTAATTATATGAATGAAAGAATTTTAATTGCTGATGATCATTATGTGGTAAGAGCAGGAACAGCCCTTGTTCTTGAATCTGCTTACCCTGAACTGAAAATAGACTTTGCTGAAAACTATGAACGGGTAAAAGAAGCATTGAAGTCTCAATATTATAATCTTCTGATCCTGGATATTGATATGCCGGGAACTCAATATAAAAAAATGATTTCTGAGCTCAAAAATATACAGAAAGATTTAAAGATTCTTGTGTTTTCAGGCTATGATCAGGATGTAGCCATCCAGTATATCAGGGAAGGTGCTGAAGGATATCTGAACAAACAGAGCAGTGAGGAAGAAATTAAAAACGCAGTGAAAACAGTGATTGAAAAAGGTTATTTTTATCCTGTAGAACTTATCGGCCTGATCATTCAGAATAAGCGGGATAATCCTGTAGAAAAGCTTTCTTCAAGAGAGTATGAAATTTTTAAGCTGTTGGCTGACGGATACGGAAACCTGGAGATTTCCAATAAGCTCAGTATCCAGATGTCTACTGTAAGCACGTATAAGAAAAGGATATTTCAAAAACTGGAGGTCAGTAATATTGCAGAGCTGATTAAGGTATACGAGATGATGCATTGATTGGTTTTGCCGATAAAAATCATTGAGATAAGCATTTTCAGGATTAAAAAAATATCTTGAAATTTACAGAACCAAAATTTCTACAGTCAATACTGCATTTTAATTGCAAAAAATCATGAATTCACCTGAAAAAGCCAACCAGGGAAGCCTGCGCCTCCGATATATAAAACTTTGTATTTTTTTTTCGGGACTTTCTGTATTTGCGCAGCTTTATCTTTTTCAGCCGTTGCTCCCGATGGCTGCAGAGCAGTTCAATGTAACCGTAGGTGATACTTCCCTGCTTGTTTCTTCATCTACTATAGGGATGGCACTGGGATTATTGTTTTTCGCTTTTAAGGCAGACAGCTACTCCAGAAAACGACTGATGGTATTTTCGTTGATTTCATCAGCTTTATTAACTATTATTTCAACCTGGATTCCCAGTCTCAGTCTTCTTATTGGAATTGGAGTACTGAAAGGATTTGTGGTTTCCGGTGTTTCTGCTGTCGCCCTTGCCTACCTTACTGAAGAAGTTTATCTCGCTGCGGTACCCGCTGCCATCAGTATGTATTTAAGTGGTAATACTATTGGAGGGATGAGCGGAAGGATATTGGCTACCATTGCAGCTGGCGAATTCGGATGGCGTAATTCGGTTTTTATTATTGGGCTGGAAAGTCTGATCCTGGGGCTTATATTCTGGAAACTATTTCCCGAGTCAAAATTCTTCAATCCACAGAAAACCGATTACCATCAAAAGGTAAAACAGATGAAAGGATTTCTCATGAATCCTTATATGCTTCGGTTATACTTTATTGCAGCTTTACTGATGGGTGTTTTTGTAAGTGTTTACAATTATCTTACTTTCAGGTTAGAAGCAGAACCTTTTTCATTAAGTCACTTTATTATTGCCTTTATATTTCTGATGTATATTTTCGGAGTATTTGGTACTATGATTACAGGAAAGCTTTCTAAAAGCTTTTCAAAAAATAACATTCTGAAAAGCTTCATTCTTTTGATGCTTTGCGGACTATGTTTACTGCTGTCAGAAAATTTGTATGTGGTCATTTTCGGGCTGGGGATATTTACACTTTCCTTTTTTGCAGCCCATACTATGGCCAGCCAGATGACTGCCCTTCATGCCAGAAAGGGAAAATCTTCAGCTACTTCCATTTACTGGTTATTTTATTATTTTGGGTCCAGTATTCTGGGAAGTGGTACCGGATATCTCCTTCATTCATTTTCCTGGAATGTATTTATTTCCGTACTTGTTATTGCTGTTATATTAGCCCTTCTGCTGGCTACAGCCAATACATCTGCCAATACCGGTACCACATAGATACCACACATTTTTTATAAAAACAGGCTCTAATCCCTCTGACTATAAAGGTTTTAACACTTTATTAATCTTTTAGGTGTGATATTTAACACAATATTCATTAAAACGCTGGCAGACAATATGATGCAGGGCATAGTATTTGCTAATTTATATAGTACTAATACCACCTTTAAAATCAAAATATTATGAACGTAGCAGATCTTAAAATCAAAAATTTAGTCGAGTACAAAAATCAGATTTATACGATCACTGAAATTTTTCAGAGTTTGGAGCAAGCTTATTTTGTTAAAATTGAAAATGACAGTCAGAGCCTTTCAGTTCCGGCAGATTCTATTAAACCTATTCGTATCACGGAAGAATGGCTTGAAAAACTGGGCTTTTCCAGAACGTATAGTTCAGATCAGAGAATACGGTATGAAAGACCGGAAACATTTATAAAATATGATATAG
Source organism: Chryseobacterium sp. WG23 (assembly GCF_024586575.1). Lineage (NCBI taxonomy): Bacteria > Pseudomonadati > Bacteroidota > Flavobacteriia > Flavobacteriales > Weeksellaceae > Chryseobacterium > Chryseobacterium sp. WG23. The sequence goes on along the minus strand of NZ_JALCZE010000018.1, from coordinate 34,815 downwards.
ACTTGAGTTCCAGGAAAATACTGGAAGGGCTCAAAATATATGGCAATTCTATAAAATGCAGGTATATCCATGAGTTCCAGAATATTTTTTCCTGTTTATTTGGAAAAGACCCCTCTTTACACTACGGTTACCTGGAAACAAAATAGTATTAAATAGTTCTTAGTAGTTATAGAAGCCACAGTTTATAAACTGTGGCTTCTATCTTTTAATACATTTAAAATGACAATGAGCAATAACTTCCGAAAAATTCACCATTCAAAAACCATTCTTTTCCTGCATATTTGTTATACTGTTTATTAAAGCAGCTGACTTTATAAAATACACATTATGATAATAAAGATTATTAGTTCAATACTTATTCTGGGCGCTGTATTCATGGGATTTAAACAAGGAACTGCCATGTTTTCCGGAAAACAGGAAATGGTGGAAATGTTCGGAAAATGGGGATTCAGCCGAACAGCACTCATGATTAATGGAGCTGTTACCATCCTGGCTTCAGTGATGATTTTATTTCCAAAAACATTTGTCTGGGGGAATTTCCTGATGGCAGCAGGTATCCTGTTGATTATCTGCTTTCACCTTATGGACAAAGATTTTAAAGGTGTAGCTATTGAGCTTCCCTTCTTATTTCTCAACCTCCTGATCATTTATCTGCAACATCCTCTTAAATCCTAACAGAGATGAAAAAATATATATACATGACAATATTGGTTACAAGCTTCTCCCTGACAGCTTGCGGACAGGTCAAAGAAAATCAAAAAAAAACACAATCCTCTAAACAACAAACAATGGACTTATCAAAAATAACAGACGAAACGGTAAAAAATGCCATAGAAGCACTGCAAACCGGAGATAAAAAATGGTACAGCTTCTTTACAGAAAATCCGGTCATGACAGATGACGGCAATACTGTAGATTTTACCTCTTTTTTCTCCAAAGCCTTGGGTAAAGAACATTTTCTCAGCATAGACCGCGTAGAAAATGAGGGAAAGGACATTTACGGAAGCTTTAAAGCCGGACAATGGGGAACATTTCCCGTATTTTTCAAGTTTCATAAGAATTCTGAAGGTAAATTTGAAAGACTGGATATTGGACAGGCCAAGTAAATACTCCGGGTCCAGGGTAAAAACTTATAAATAATTTTTTAAACGCTACAGATTGCAAAGGATTATTTACAATTGAAATTTTTTACGTTCGCAAGGGCAATTAGCTCAGCAAAGTATTCTTTCTCTGCTAAACAAAGTGCCCTTGTGAACGAAAATAAAGACTTAAATAGAACCTTGGCGAACGCAGCGTTAATACAATATCGATTATTCATGCTTCCAACTCAAGTTAAACAAGCTTTCTGGACATTGGAATATTTGCTATTTATTTACTTATAGGTGTCAGTTTCTTCTTTTACCGAAGCCGGAAAATATGTAGTTTCAAGCCATACTCAATAGAATTAATACTGGTTGAAAAATAGAATAACCGTCTTTCATTTTATCTGGCAACAAAATTAGATTTAATTATAACAAAAAGGCCATTTCGCTGTTGAAATCACCTCTGCTGTTTCACTTTTTATCCCATTGAGTATTGTTTAGGATTCATCCCGATGTGCTCTTTAAACACTTTTGAAAAATGGCTCAGATTAGAAAACCCCAGTTTGTAGCCCACCTCAGAAACGGAATACTTTTTCTCTTTCAGCAATAGCGCGGCTTCCTTCATTCTGAATTCCTGATAATAATTAAAAATACTGTTCCCAAAAATCTGTCTGAACAGTCGTTTGAGCTTGGTAGCACTCATTCCGGCTTCTGCAGCCAGGTCTTTGATGACAGGAGGAATTTCTAGTTGTTCAAGAATTTTTGCCTTTATTGTATACATCGTTTCAATATCATGGATGTTGAGCGCGTAGAGACGTTTTTCATCTCGTTTTTCCAATTCTATCAATAATCTGCAAATCAGCTCTTCAGCTTTTATCCTTAAAAAAAACAGCTTAAAATTTTCATCTGCCTCTTCAGAAACGATCTCATTGACAACATTTTGCAGAGAAGGATTAATCATATGTTCAAACAGAAAGGGTTCAGTATTCTCCAGCAGACTTTTCAATATCGGTGACTGATCTGATATCTGAAACAACCCTTTCAAGTAATCTGCATCCACTTCTATATTGATTGTGTTTCTATTGGAATGAATAGGGATGAACCTATCGGTATTAAGACGGCTCGTTGCCACCATAACCGAAGGCAGTTCGGCCGGATTTCCTCCCGGAGATATTTCTGTTTTGGGAAAAATATTCTGAAACTTAAAAAAGATCATTTTTTTAGCAATATTCACATCCGGATTTTCAATGATCAAGTCTTCATATAGCTCATAATTACTAATGAGCATCCGGATATACTGATTAAAAATAAACCCACTGCAATATCCTTTTCCAAACTGGAATGGAATCTCCAGTTTTCTCTGTTTTATTTCAGAACCCAATAAACAGGCTAAGGTCTTTAGAATATTGGGAACCGTTTGATCAATCATATCCATAAAAGTCTTTTACAGCTATTTTTAAGTCTAATATAATTATTTTATCTCTAAAATGACACAGAAATTTGTATCCATATTTAATAGCACAACAATTATGTTACTCAAAGACAAAAAAGTAGCCATTATTGGAGCCGGTCCTGTTGGGCTGACAATGGCAAAATTACTTCAGCAAAAAGGCATTGAAGTAACCGTATACGAAAGAGATAAAGATCCGGATGCCAGAATCTGGGGTGGAACGCTGGATCTTCACAAAGATTCCGGACAGAAAGCGATGAAAAAGGCCGGATTGCTGGAAGCTTATTACAAAACAGCTGTACCCATGGGGATTACCATCACTGATGAACAGGGGAAAATATTGTTCACCAAACAAATCACCCCTGAAAATCAGTTTGACAATCCTGAAATCAACAGAAATAACCTGAGAAAAATGCTACTCGAAAGTTTAACCAATGATTCAGTGAGTTGGGATAGAAAATGCATCGACCTTAAGGTTTGTGGCGGGAAATGGCAACTGCTTTTTGAGAACGGATTACCAGCTACGTCAGATCTTGTCATTGGTGCCAACGGAGGCATGTCTGCCATAAGGAAATTGGTGACTGATACAGCAATTGAAGAAACAGGAACCATAATTATTCAGGGAGATATCCCTCATCCTGAAACAGATTGTCCCGAATTTTATCAATTATGCAATGGAAAAAGGCTAATGACAGCTTTTCAGGGTAAGCTGCTGGTCGTAAATCCCAACAATAACGGCGCATTAACTTATGGTGTTATTTTCGAAAAACCTGATAATACCGAATATAATATCCAGGATACAGACAGTATCCGAGAATTTCTCCTGAAAAATTTTGCCCGTTGGGACAAATGTTACCAACATTTAATTCAATTGACGCCCTCTTTTTTGAGCTTACCTACCAGAAAATTACCATTGGGTGCCCCTTGGAAGACTGACCGATCTTTACCGATAACCCTTATTGGAGACGCAGCTCATCTCATGCCTCCTTTTGCCGGCCAGGGCGTCAATACGGGGTTGATGGATGCTCTCATTTTAGCTGAGAATCTCACTGACGGAAAATACAATTCTCTGCAGAGAGCTATTCATGATTATGAAGAGCAAATGTTTATCTATGCTTCCGAAGCCCAGATTTCATCATCCAGAAATGAAATAGAAATGCGCCGTCCTGATTTTTCTTTTAACCAGCTGATTCATTAGGACACTTTTTAAAGTCATAAGTATGCCTCTAAAAGGCTTTTTACATCTCATTTATCCTTATCTTTACGTTGAACTTAATATGGTATGATGAAGGAAGTACTTGTGTATCAAATTGACTCTTTTACTAAAGAAAAATTCAAAGGAAACCCTGCCGGGGTCGTTTTAAATGCAGAAAATCTGACCACTTCGGAAATGCAATTGATAGCCAGGGAACTCAACAATTCGGAAACAGCATTTGTTTTCCGCCCCACTACTCAGGAACAAAATTTTGAATACCATGTAAGGTATTTCACCCCGACAACAGAAGTTCCTTCCTGTGGACATGCCACTATTGCTGCATTATATGCAAAAGCTATGGAAGATCAGTTGGATTCCTGTACCATCAGAATAATGACCCAAATCGGAATTTTACCCATTAGGATTGAAAAACAGGACCATGATTATCAAATCACAATGACACAGGGAAGTTTTGAGCTAAGCCCGGCCTTTGATCCGTTAACGACACAAAATATCGTTCATGCATTAGGATTGATAATGGAAGATCTTGATGAGAAATGCCCTGTACAAATTGCTTCGACAGGCCACTCAAAGGTTATGATTGGTATTAAAAGCAGAAACACTTTAAATCATCTTCAACCTGATCTTATGGCTTTAGCTCAGCTAAGTAAAGTGATCAGCTGTAATGGTTATTTTGTATTTACTTTTGATTCCGATGATAAGGAAATCCTGACCTATGGAAGAATGTTTGCCCCGGCAATAGGCATTTCAGAAGATCCCGTTACCGGAAATGCCAATGGACCGTTGGGAGGCTATCTTATTCAAAATAAAATTATCAGTATTACTGAAGATATTTTCCAATTTACAGGTAAACAGGGAGAAGCGATCAACCGTATTGGAAAAGTGCAGGTGGAAGTTAGGGTAAAAGGCAGTACTCCCAATATCGTCAGCATTACAGGGAATGCAGTAAGTGTATTCAGGACTGTGATGCATATCTAAGATTTTCGGCCACAAAACATCCTAAAATAAGATATTTCAATAACAAAAGCCTCCGGATCAGCAGTCCGGAGGCTCTATTTGCCAGATTAAATTACGGCTGAAATTCTATCCGTTTTCAAAACAAATATTTTCTATTAGTATTAAGCTCAAGTAATTCTATCTACTGAAATTACAATGAACCATACAACAAACAAAAATTGAACTGCACAGCAAACTTAACTTTTGTATTTCGGACGAACTTTGTGGTATTAAAATCAAACAAAATGATACAGATTAATAAAATTTACATCAACGGCGAATTTGTTTCACCACAAGGGACAGATACTTTTGATCTTATTGACCCAACGACCAACCGGAAAACCGGCGAAGTGATATTGGGAAACGAAGAAGATACCAAAGAAGCCATTGCTGCTGCAAAAGAAGCTTTTAGAACCTTTTCAAAAACTACCAAAGCTGAACGTATTATTTTCCTGAAAAAGCTTCATCAGGCAGTCAGCAGCCGGGAAGAAGAACTGGTTTTCACCATGGTTAAAGAATACGGAGGTACTCTTCAATTCTGTAAAATGAGTATACAGAATGCCATTTCCTCTTTTGCAACCACTATTGAAATACTGGAATCTTTTGATTTTGAAAGAACCGCAGGACATTCAAAAGTACGTTTTGAACCATTGGGCATTGTAGGGATTATCACTCCGTGGAATGCCAGCAACAGTTTTATATGCAATAAGTTGGCTACAGCAATTGCTGCCGGCTGTACTGCTGTAATCAAACCGAGTGAAATGAGTGCCCAACAGACGCAATTAATTACAGAATGTTTCCATGAAGCCGGATTGCCAAAAGGTGTTTTTAATATAGTTAATGGTTTTGGAAATGTAGTGGGTGCTGAAATTACAAATCATCCTGATATTGCTAAAATATCTTTCACTGGATCTACAATTACAGGGAAAACCATTGCTAAAGGAGCGGTAGATACCATGAAAAGGGTAACCCTGGAACTTGGTGGAAAATCGCCTAATATCATTCTGGAGGATGCAAATCTTACTACAGCTGTTCCCATGGCTGTGTTTGGAGCTTATATGAATAATGGCCAGGCATGTATCGCCCCTACCCGTCTGCTTGTTCCTCAAAATAAGCTGGATGAAGTGAATAAGCTCGCAAAACAGGCTGTCCGGAATGTGAAAGTAGGACATCCACATGAAGAGGATACCACTGTTGGTCCCATGGTAAGTACAAAACAATATGAGCGGGTACAAAGTTACATCAGGCTTGGACAAAGCGAAGGTGCTACTCTGCTGGCGGGAGGTGAAGGAAAACCTGAAGGTCTTGAGGATGGTCATTTTGTAAAGGCAACTATTTTCACAAATGTTCATAATAATATGCGCATCGCCAGAGAAGAGATCTTTGGTCCTGTATTATCTATCATTCCTTATCAAAACGAAGAGGAAGCTATCAAAATCGCGAATGACACCCCTTATGGATTAGCAGCTTATATCAGTTCTTCCAGCAAAGAACATGCAGAACATGTTGCAGCTCAGATTGATGCAGGCAGAATCTGCATTAATGGATTTGCCCATGATCCGCTTGCTCCTTTCGGTGGTTTTAAACAAAGCGGTATTGGCCGTGAATATGGTATCTTTGGACTGGAAGCCTATTTGGAACCCAAAGCTATTTTATCATAACCAGAGTTTATTCCTCATAGTTTTGGCTGTGAGGAATAGACATTTTATATGTTCCTGCAATGAGGAAAAAGTTTGTAAGTTTGAATAAGAATCAATAGAAAACTACCATTTGAGCAATGAATGATCAGAAAACAGTTTGGCCCGTTAATTACTCCTGCCATTTTTCAGAATTCCGGGAGGGAGAACAGTTCACTCAAATTCACAGTCTGGGTTTGGTCCTTTCCGGTGAAATGGAATTAGATGATGGAAGTACAAAAACAGTATTTAAAGAAGGTGAGCTTTATTCCTCACGTAAAAACCGTCTTTTGAAATTTGCTAAATATCCACCCAAAAATGGGGAAATTAAAACGGTAACTCTCTATTTTGACGATGCCGTATTACAGAATTTCAGCAGGGAATATGGATATTCGGCAGAGAAAAAAGAAAATATCTCAACATTTATAAAGCCGGACAACCAGCCATTACTCACGTTTATGCGTTCTCTTCTTCCCTACGAGGAATTATTGAGCAATCCTGCTTCAACAGAGCTTATTCGCCTGAAACAAAAGGAGGCATTAATTCTGATGCTCGCTTATGATCCTGATCTCAAAGATATATTATTTGATTTTTCAGAACCTTACAAAATTGATATTGAATCATTTATGAATAAGAATTTCCATTTTAATGCTAAAATTGAACGTTTTGCCTATTTAACGGGAAGAAGCTTATCTACTTTTAAAAGGGATTTTCAAAAAAGTTTTGGGATACCGCCAAGACAATGGCTACAGCTTCGGAGACTGAAGGAGGCACACATTTTACTTACACAACAAGATAAACCGGTCTCTGATATTTATTTGGAATTGGGATTTGAAAACCTTTCCCATTTTTCTTTTGCATTTAAAAAACAATTTGGCTATTCTCCCAGTACAATACAGGCACAAAAGCAAAAAAGCTAAGACAAATAACATTGTTACTTATATTGAAAGTAATTGCAGTATAAAGAAAAAATGAAGAGCCTCAACGAGCAGTATAAAGATGAATTGAATCTTCAGAAAATTATTATAATTGATTAAGGAAGCTAAAAATCGTTGTTTATGGAAGACAATTTGAACTGTATTTACAGGGTCATTCATTTTATAGAGAAGAATTATGATCAGCAGATCTCTGTAAAAGATCTGGAAGACGTATCCCACTACTCTTACAGAAATATACAGCGTATTTTCAAATACAGTTGTGGAGAAACAATCGGTGCTTTTCAGCAAAGGCTGAAGGTAGAAAACGCCTATAAACGTATTCTCTATACCCATGAAAGTCTGACAGCCATTGGTATTGAAGTAGGGTTTGCCAATATAGCCTCATTTTCAAAAGCTTTCAAACAGCATTTCGGTATTTCACCTAAAGCAGCAAAACTGAGCAGAGAAAAGCTGCTTTGTGGATCTGATCTGATTCCTGTAGCATCTGATATATTGCTGGAACCTGAAATTGTATACCTTACATCAATACCCGTGTACTATCAAAGCACTCCAACTTATTACAACAATGAGGAGATTGAAGTATTATGGGGAAAATTTACACAAAATGAATTTCCCGTTTCCGGTACTGAGTATTTTGGGGTTATCGCAGATGAACCGTTGATCAAAACTGAAATAAACTGTCGTTATGATGCCTGTGCCAGTGCCCAGGCTAAAAATAAAAAGCTACCTACAAAAAAAATATTCGGATGCAGATATGCCCGTTTTACACATATGGGAAGCTATGAAACCATAGATGAAACCTACACGAATATTTATTCCCGTTGGATTTTCAATTCCGGTCTTGAATTTTCCCATACTCCTATTATAGAAAAATATGAAAGACATGCTGATCATACAGATAGTCAGGACGATCAGCTGACTTATATTTTATTACCTCTGAAGTAAGTTGTCAATTCCGGACAACTTTGAAAATAGTAATCGATCTAATTTTGTCATATCAAAAAATAGATTAATTATGCAAAAAAATATGATACCATTCTTATTATTACCTCTTCTTCTCTCATGCACGCAAACAGATATAACAGATACTTCGGGGACAGGCAATGAATCCGCTGATGCTGTGTACAAAATGCCGGAAGAATCTGCTCCACATGAAGGAACATGGCTTCAATGGCCACATGAATATCAATATGGTGTTACCTACCGAAAGCGCCTGGATGCAACATGGGTAGCCATGACCAGGGAATTGGTACAAAGTGAAAACGTTCATATCATTGCTTATGACGATACGGAAAAACAGCGCATTACAGCATTGCTAGCCAATGCAGGAATCCCACTCACCCATGTTAATTTTAAACTTTATCCAACGGATGATTTTTGGGTGCGAGATAACGGCCCTATCTATGTAAAGGATAATACCGGAAAATTATTTATTCAGGATTGGGGATTCAATGGCTGGGGTAATAAGGCAGAATACAGCCACTGCAATTCGGTTCCCTCTAAAATTGCTGCAGATACCCATATTCCAAAAATTGATCTCAACTCAGTAATGATTAATGAAGGCGGAAGTGTAGAAATTGATGGAAACGGAGTATTAATGGCTTGCAAAAGTTCCATCCTCAATACAAACCGAAACCCGGGCATGACCCAGCAGCAGGCTGAGGCTATATTCACCAGGAATTTAGGGATAACCAAGTTTATCTGGCTGGAAGGAAAAGCAGGCCTGGATATCACAGACATGCATATTGACGGTTTTGCCCGGTTTGTAAATTCTTCTACCATTATTACAATGAACTCTGATGATCTGGCCTACTGGCAGATTCCGGATGGTGATATTGATAAACTGTACAGTGCCACAGGGAAAAATGGAGCCGCATATCAGTTTGTAAAAGTTCCTTTGACTCAATATGATGTGATGACCACCTATGGAAAAAATGTAGGCCGTGCTTCTTATATCAATTATTATATTACTAATAACCGCGTGCTGGTTCCTAATTACAATGATCCTAATGATGCTGTTGCCAACCAGATTATCCAACAGCTGTATCCGGATAAAAAAGTAGTTGGAATTGACTGCCGTAATTTATTTGCCAATGGAGGAATGGTACATTGTGTGACACAGCAACAGCCGAAATAAAAAAGGACTTGAGACCCTATGGTCTTAAAATTGTAGGTATATAGTGAACAACACTAAATCTAATATTATGGCAACTAAAACCACCACAAAAAAAACAGTCGCAAAAAAAACAACGGCAGGCAAGTCATCACCAGCGAAAAAAACAGCTAAAGCTCCGGCTAAAAAAAACGCAGCCAAAGAACTGAAAGATTTGTTTGAAGATTCGCTGAAAGACATTTACTGGGCAGAAAAAGCATTAGTTAAGGCATTACCTAAGATGCAAAAAAATGCGACAGATAAAAGACTTAAAACAGCCATTGAAAACCACTTAATGGAAACCCAGGTTCATGTAAAAAGACTGGAAGAATGCTTTAAATCACTAAAAAAAAGGGCAACGGCAAAAAAATGTGATGCTATGCAGGGGCTATTGGATGAGGGCAAAAGTATTATGGAAGAAACAGCACCGGGATCTGTAAGAGATGCGGGCATCATCGCTGCAGCACAGAAAGTGGAACATTACGAAATCGCTACCTACGGGACATTGGCAGCCTATGCTAAAGTTCTTAAAGAAAATTTCTGTCTCAAAAATTTCTTAGCAACCCTTAGCGAAGAAAAAAAATGTGATGCGCTTTTAACAAAAGTGGCAGATACAAGGCTTAATACTAAAGCTTTATAGCTGAATTCTGGTCACAATATCATAAAAAGAGATCTACAAAAGATCTCTTTTTACTTTTATCTATGTTTAATAAGAGCTGCTTTATGAAAATAAAAGGGGGATATAATCGTTAAAAAATAATGTAAATTTGCCCTATTATACTGTAAAAGGTAGATTCTTAGCTTTAGATCATATGAAAAAAACAGCATTTTCCTTACTGGCCTTCATTATGCATATGGCTTGTCAGGGACAAAACTTTGACCTTATTCCATTGGGTATATATGGTGGAGAACAAGAGGACAATTTATCAGCTTATTTAGTGGGAGCGCCAAAAGACAGCACATTTCTGTCTCTTGATGCAGGTACTTTAAATACGGGAATACGGAAAGCTATTCAAATGAAAAGCCTTAACGGACCGGAAGAAACCGTTCTAAAGGACCAGATAAAAGGATATTTTATCTCACACGGTCATTTGGACCATTTATCGGGGCTCATTATCAATTCTCCGGCTGATTCTAAAAAGGATATTTTCGCTATAGCTCCGGTACTTCAAATTCTGCAGAATCATTATTTCATCACAGATACCTGGATTAATTTTGCCGATCAGGGGCAAAAACCCTTGCTCGGAAAATACCATTATAATGAGCTTCAGGAGGGAAAAGAAATAGCGGTACCCAAAACACCTCTTTTTATAACGGCATATGAACTGAGCCATGTGAATCCTTATAAAAGCAGTGCCGCACTGGTCAGAAAAGATGATCATTATCTGCTTTATTTAGGGGATACCGGTGCAGATCGGATTGAAAAATCTGAACAGCTTAATAAGCTTTGGAACAGTATAGCTCCACTTATAAAAAAAGGGAAGTTAAACACGATATTAATCGAAGTTTCTTTCCCCAACAGCCAACCTGAAAACCTTCTGTTCGGCCACCTCACCCCTAATCTGCTGCTGGAAGAACTGCAGAAGCTGAAAGAAAAAACAGGACAAAAGAATCTGAAAGGTTTAAGCATTGTGGTTACCCACAGAAAGCCGACAAAGGACAATCCCGAAATTATAAAAAAAGAATTACTGAAAAATAATCCGTTAGAAGTAAATTACATCTTCCCTGAACAGGGCAAAAGAATTAATTTACCTTAACCATTGATTAAAGATGAGACTCCCCTGTCTCATCTTTTTTATTGCTGATTTCTGTATAATAAAGACCGTTTTATACATTCTCTGTGATGATGAAATTGTAATAATTATAGATTCCATCGCTGAAATCTCAGGAGTTTTTCCCAGTCTCAGATCTTCTTGGTACAAATGAATGAATTTTTGGTAAAAATAAGATCAGAACGATTACAACAACAATTCCTGTCAGCATCACCTCATAATAATCCATACTGGCCCGCGCCAATATCTGTCTTTTGAGCAGGGTATTAAAATACAGCTGTGAAGCTGCTTTTGAAGTATAAATATCATTTCCGTTATTGAGATAGGCATATTGAATATTTTCTAAAGTAAGTAAAAATTGGCTGTTGCTTTCATGTACGGCTTCCCGGACTTTTTCGCTTACAGAAGCTTTGGTAAACAATTGTAACTGGTTGTTGATGGCCATGCTGGCACAGAAACCGGCAAACCTGGCAAAAATCCCCACAAAACCGACATTGAAAGCGATATGAGGGGGAGCTGATGATGCTGTAAAGGAAACAATAGGAACAAATAAAACCCCTGTTGCTGCCCCATAAATAAACATAGGAAAAATAAAATCACTGGTCTCCCCCGTTACGGATATCCATGTAAGCATATAGGCATAATATATCCCCATGATTACAAAACCGGCTATGATCAATAGAATAAGATCAGTACCTGTAAGTATAAGGCGTGCCGTTACAAACATACTGAGAGCCGTTCCCGCAATCACAGCCAGCCAAATGGGAAATATATGAAGAGGATCTGTACCCAAAATAGTTTCTATGTAACCATATGTTAATCCCGTAGTTCCTTTGAAAATATAAAAGACAAAAAGCAGAAGAAGCCCTATCACAAAGTTTTTAGCCTTGAAAATCCGTAAATTGATGAGCGGGCGTTTTAAGTTTATCTCCCTGATGACAAAAAGAAAAAGCAGTACAAACCCAAATACCGTAAGAAATCCTATTAAGCTGCTTTCAAACCATCCCAGCTGCTGTCCGTAGATTAAAATATATCCAATAACCAGGCAAAAAGCAGTATAGAAAAAATATCCTGTCCAGTCGACCTGGTAAAGTGGAATTTTTTTATGGAATCTGGCCTTAGCATTCATGGTAATCAGGACGATAACGGCAATTGCAGTAAGTAAAATAATATGTCCGTAAAAAATCCAGTTAAGATCAAAAAAATGCAGCATTATATTGGCATAAATCGCATAAAAAGGAACTGAAATCTGAATCCCGCCATAGAGAATTGTATAACCTATTACCCTTGCTCTGGCAGAATCTAAGCGGGGAAAAACCAAATTCAAAACAATACTGCATATCAGTGCACAGGTGATCCCCTGAATAAATGCACAAGCCAGAAATAGAAGCCAGCCTTTGGTATAAAAACAAGCTAATGAACAAAAACAGCTCAAAGAAAGGCCAAATAACAGGTATTTTCTTGAACTGAAATACTTGACAATACGAAAATCCAGTGCCAGAAAAGTAACAGCTGAAGCATAGGTAAGAACCATCCCATACTGTACATCTGCAGGCTCTACCCCATAGTATCCCATAAGGGCTGCAGGATTGCTATATAATGCAAAACTAAAAAGGGAGATCATGAGCAGGCAAAAAATAACGGTGCGTGCCAGCCATTCTGGTACCCAGGATCTGAAGATAAGAATCTGATGAATCTGCATATTTTTAATTTTTTAAAACGTAAACATTGGCATTCATTCCTGCCGATAATTTGGCAAGTTTCTCACGGGGATCAGTTAATTTGATCCTGACAGGAATGCGTTGGGTAACCTTAACAAAATTTCCTGTTGCATTATCAGGAGGCAACAGGGAGTACCGTGATCCTGTTGCAGGAGATTTTGATTCGATGATGCCGGAGAATTTTTCTCCGGGATAGGCATCCGTCTCAACGGATACTTTCTGACCTATGGCAAACGTCTTAATCTGTGTCTCCTTAAAGTTGGCCACTACCCATTTATCATCAGATGTATTCACCAGAAAAGCCAGTGTTTGTCCGGGCTGTACCAATTGACCTTCCTGAATGGTCTTTTTTCCGATCTGCCCATCAAAAGGTGCAGTAATGACAGTATACCGGATATCCAGGTTTTGTCTTTGAAGCAGTGCTTCTTTAATTCTGATTTCAGCATATACAGAAGATCGCTGGGCTTTTACATCATTTAACTTAGACTCTGCTGCATGTAAGGACGCCTGTGTTTGTTTAAAATCAGATTGATTGATCTCCAGGGCTGTATATACATTATCAAATTTCTGCTGAGTAGTAGATTCTTCATCCAACAGGCTTTTATATCTTTTATATTCTTTCTGCTGCTGTTCAAGCTTTGCTTTGGAACCCGAAATCTGGGCTTTGATTACTTCAATATTCTTAAGCTGAGTTTGTTCATTAGCACTCAATATATCCAGCTTTGTACGGGAGCTTACGAGTTCTGCAAAAGCGGCATCCCTTTTCAGTCCATATTCATCACGCTCTATCAAAACAAGTGTATCCCCTTTATGCACTATCTGGTTATCTTTATATCTGATCCTGCTGATATATCCGCCTACTTTTGCATTGATGGGAGAAAGATAAGCGTCCACCTGTGCATCATTGGTTTGCTCGTACTGCAATCTGTTCCGGAAATATAATGCTGTCCATATTATGATCGTGATAAGTAAGGCAATACCCAGCCATTGGGTTGCACGGACTACTATTTTATCGGTTCTGTTGTTTTTCATAATGTTTAGTATTCAAATATTCCTGTAATGATTAAAAGCCTTATAGCACTCAATTTCAAAGTCATATGGGCTGATGTAAGTGTAAACTTGGCTTCAAGCAACGTATTTTCTGCATCCAGCAGGTCTGTCAATAATGATTCCTGGTTGAGATAGCTGTTTCGTATTACCCGTGTGGTTTCCGTACTTTGGATAATATTTTTTTCTGCTGTTTCCACGCTTTCTTCGGCTTGTTTTTTTTGCAGAAAAGCTTCCTTTACCTGAATATTTATTTCGTCTTTTTTTATATTGGATTTTTCCTGTTGTTGCAGATTTATATTGTTTGCATGGGCAATACTGTGTTTACTTTTATATAGATTGTCAATGGAAAACTGCATTTTTACACCCGTCTGGCCATACCCCCATACATCATTTGAATACGGAAAGAATGAAACCTGGGGATAAGTATAATTGTAATAGGAATAAAGAGAGATCCTGGGAAGCAAGCTTGCTTTTACCTGCTTTATATTCAGTTCACTTAACCTGAGATTACTTTGTGTTATTTTTATTTCCGGTGATTTGCTGAGCGCTATAGCCACGTAGTCTGAATAATCAGTTTCCATTATATCGCTATGGCTGAGTATTTCCTGGTATGGAATCTCCAATGCCTGATCACCTTTACGTCCCATTAATATATTCAGTCTCTGTCTTGCCACTTCAATCTTTTTTTCAACATCTGAAAAGCTCAGTTCCAATTGGGATAGTTTCAGTGAGGTCCTTAATACATCACTTTTCAGAACAATACCATTCCGATGTAAGCTTTCAATCTTTGACAATTGCTTTTTTTCGTTGATCATTTCTGAAGTAAGTAAATCCCGGAACTGAAGAAATTTGCTGAGGTCGTAATAAGCAACGGCTATGGCATATTTTACAGTGTTTTTTTGTAACTCAGATTCATGTTGTCTGTGTATTCTTTCTTCCTCTTTTATTCTGATATTCCGCTGCTCTCTGCCACCGTTATAAATATTGAGGCTAAAGTTATAGCCTGCTGCATATCCGTATCGGGATGCTGGTACATTTTGAGGTGTTGAAAACAATCCGTTATCGTAAATGAGAAATTTTGAATTGAGTTTAAAATCTCCGGCAACGAAAAGTTCAGGCAGAAGTTTATCTTTGGCTTCGAGGATACTGATGCTGCTTTCTTTTTGTTCAAGATCTGTAAGTTTTATCTGTCTGTTGCCGGATTCTGCTATTTTCCAGATTTCTTCCAGTCTCAATACCTGAATACTGTCGGAAACCTGGGCATCAATTGGCAGAAAAAACAAAAAGAATAGCACAGCCCATCCTGCATTTATTAATTGTATTGGTTTCATTGTATTTTTCACCTATTTAATTTTCCTGTTACATAATTTTCCTGTACGGATTTTCAGAAAGATCATCAGCCCATCGATGAAAGCTGAAACATTTCCCAGGGAGAAGAACGGAAGTAAAAACACTGATGAGATCATACAGTAAGCTTTGCCAGGGTTATGGTATGAAAGTTCTCTGATGCTGCCCTTATTTTGGGCAGTTTTCCTTCCTGTTTCTAATCCTTTATTATATTTTTTGATTGTCATAATGATTCCGCTTATTAACTTTGATACAAAATTATCGCACTCAGCTCTGTGTTATTTTATATAATTAGCCTATTTTTTGTTAATTTTGGCCAGATGGAAATTTTAAAGGAACTTAACAGAATTATAGATCAGTATCAGGATTCTATTTTGGTTGTCCGGCAGCAGACTGAGCAGAAACTACCTGCCCATCAGCATGACAAAGGGCAGCTTTTACTGGTATTTGGAGGAATTGCGTATTTGCAGACTCATGAAAAGGACTTTTACATTCCGTCCAGCCATTATATATGGATTCCTGCCCGCTATCCTCACAACCTTATGTACAATACTCAGGATCTGAACATCATCAATATCTATTTTCCACCGGGAGATCAGCAGGACTTCTATGATAACCTGGGGATCTATCCGGTCAGTAAACTTTTATCTGAGATGCTGTCTTACAGTGAAAAATGGCAGGGAAATTTCTTTTCCGGTGACTGGGAATATGAGTTTTTAACTACTCTAAAGAATCTGCTTCCCAGGGAGAACTTAAAAAGATTTTCTATTCAGCTGCCTACTACTGATGACAGCAGATTAGGGGATATAACAGGTGATATACGGAAAAGAATAAGTGAACCTATAACATTGGAAGATATAGCAAGCCAATCAGGAATGAGTGTTAGAAGTATGACCCGCCTGTTTAAAACCAGGCTGGGGATTTCATTTGTCCAATATTTAAAAATGCTGCGCATTATCCGTGCCATGGAACTGATTAAAGATACCGATCTCAGTATGAGTGAAATTGCCTATGAGATCGGCTATTCCAACATATCAGCATTCAGCAATACATTTCAGCAATTAACCAATATGCGTCCTACTGAATTTAAAGCGATGTCTTCCAAGTAAATTTCTTCAGTTATTGCTAAATTATGAACAGCTATCAAAAAAAATAAAGCCTGCAGCTTTAAAAAACTGCAGGCTTTAATACCCTTTCCACATTATAACAACTGAAAAGAAGCTACTCAAAACTGTAAGATTAAATAACCTATTCTAATCTTGTTTTAGAATTAAATAAAGGCTATAATTATTCTGCCAGCTCAACAATAAATTGCTGTACCAAGGTGGCTATTTCCACAGCACTTTTTTTGTATAGCATTGTAAAATGGTCTCCGGCCACTTCTGCAACCTGTACCGATGTACTGTGGTTCTCCCATCCAAGTGCAGGCAGCTCATGAGATACCCTATTTTCCGCTGCTTTTATTATGATAAGAGGAGTATCAATTTTATCCTCAATAGCATGGCCAAGCATCATGTTGGCTATATTCATATTGATAATCCGAAGTATCAAACCATTACCTTCAGGCTGTGTTATAATTCTATGTTTCAATAATTCAGTAATATCGGGAATCTTCTTTTGAGAAATCAATGTGATCAGTTCAGTATGCAGGTCCTCTTTCCATTCAGGATCTGAAACCGTTAATAAACCATATTTCGCAAGTGAATCCATCACAAAATTCATCACATAACCGGCATTAAAAAACATATCAGGTAAAGTTGTGGCTACATCCAGTATGGAAGCCATTTCTACTTTTTCGCCAGCCTGTTCCAACTGTTTAATCATTTCAAATAATACATGTCCGCCAAAAGAGTGAGCAATAAACTGATAAGGTCCTGTTGGCTGTATTTCCTGTATCCAGCTAAGCTGAAGTTCTGCAATTTCCCTCATATTATACAATGGTTTTTCACCTTCCAGCACCCCCATCATCTGAATACCATACACAGTTCCCAAAGCAGCCAGTGAAGCAGCCAGTTCATCATAACCATCACAATTACCATTTGATCCTGGCAATAAAAATATTTTTTGAGGCTGATGGCTTTTGTTAAGTATTCTAATGTGTTCGTTTTGCATTGCCTTATCAGAGTCTGCTCTTTGCTGATTATTCATCAGGAAAACAGCCTGCCCGGCAATTGTTGTATGGGCAAGTATTTCCTGCAATTGAACTTCATATCCTGCTGCCCGTATACGGCTCAGCAATTGTAATGTAGTAAGTGAATGCCCTCCCAGTGCAAAAAAGTCATCATCGGTACTTATCTCATTTACATTCAATAGCTCCCGCCATATATCTGCCAGCATATTTTCTAGTGGATTTGCCGGAAGAATAAGCTGGCGGGATCCAGAATCCGTTGGTGTGCTAATGCTCAAGGCATTTCTATCTACCTTTCCTGAAAAAGTGAGCGGAATTTGTGACAATAACTGAATATATGCCGGAATCATATAGTACGGAAGCTGTTCTCGTAAATAAGAAATAACATCTTCTTCAGACAACCCATTAACAACTGATACGTAGGCAATTAATCGATTGTTGTGATGCATATCTGTCTGTACCAGTACGGCAGCCTGTTTAATGTCCGGATGCTGAAGCAATACGGATTCTATTTCGCCGGGCTCTATACGGTAGCCACGTACCTTCACCTGATTATCAGCTCTATGCTGATATTCCAGGTTACCATCCGGCAGCCATCTTCCTATATCCCCGGTTCTATACAAGACCGCCCCTGAGACATCAGTGAATACATCAGGTATAAAACGTTGTTCCGTTAATTCCGGGCGATTCAGGTAGCCATCTGTAACTCCTTCTCCACCAATGTATATTTCACCCGTAACTCCGGATGGAAGCACCTGCTGTAATTCATCCAATACATAAACAGATACATTTTGTACAGGTTTTCCTATAGGTATTTTTTTTAAGGATTCCCCTGTATACTTGTACCTTGTGGCAGTTACCGTACTTTCTGTAGGTCCGTACTCATTATAAAAATCTACGTATTGAGACCAATACTCCGCCAGCATTGGTGGACATTCTTCTCCACCCACTACAATCCTTTTAAGGATAGATGACAGCCTTATATGCCCGAGACTTTGTAAGAAACCCGGAGTAAGAACAAGATGAGTGATATTTTGTGTTTTTACGAATTTGCAAAAAAGATCCGGATCATGTAATACCTCATCGTTCGGTACAACCAATGCAGCACCTTTTAATAAAGATAAAAACATTACTTCCACAGATGCATCGAAGGTGAAATTTGTAAACTGTAATGAGCGTTCATCTGCAGAAAAATCAAGCTGCGTGCTGCATCCTTCTATAAGGTTCACCACAGATCTGTGTTTTACAGGCACCCCTTTAGGCACTCCGGTAGATCCTGAAGTATAAATCACATAGGCATAAGAGGAAGAGGACAGTACAGGAAATACATCAGCCGCATCAATACTTGAAACCTCCGCAGTATTTACAAATACAGCTCCAGGAGAAAGTTGAAATACAGGCAGCTGGTGGCCTACTACAATGGTGGCTTTTGTATCATTCAATATCATTAGCATTCTGTTTTCCGGCATTTTAGGATCAATAGGTACATAAGCGGCACCTGCTTTCATAATGGCCAGAATACTTGCTACTGTATTTGCGGTACGGTCAGCAATTACCGGAACATACATACCAGGCTTAATACCCGCACTGATAAACAAAGCAGCCAGCCTGTTTACCCAGTCTTGTAATCTACGATAAGTATATTCTTTTTCTGCCGTTACCAGTGCAATCTTATCGGGATGATTTTCCGCGGCTTTATCAAAACCGGAAGAAAGTGTACTATCTTGTGAGAAAATGGCTCCTGAATTGTTGAGATCTTTAATAAGATAATCATGCTCTGCCATTGGTAACAGCAGCTGCTTCTCTATCTTTTGTGTTGCCCGGTGACGGAAACAGTCCAGCACATAATCGAAGTAGTATTTCAGATCTCCGGCTGTTTTGCCACTTTGAAGCATTCTGGAAAGGGAGAAAACTATTTTCATATCATCTCCCGTAAGGCTTATGGAAAAATTAAGAAATGTATTTGCTACACCGAAGCTGGTGTCGGTAAGCGATTCTTTTCCTAATTGTACATTGACAAGATCTTTTTCAAGTTCATCATAAATATGAAAATTGATAAAATTAAAAATAACATCAAAGAAAGGGTTTTCCTTGGGTGAAGATTCTCCATTAATGCGTGCAATTTCTGCAAGAGGTGTACGATCATGAATTTCCAGTTGTTTTAACTTATCTTCTACTGTTCTGAAATACTCTATCCAGGATATATCAGATCCGGGCATATCCAGTACAAATGGTATTGTATTGAGAAAGCATCCAAGCAATTTATCTCCGTCTTCTACTATAGGCCGGTTGTTGGCCACCAGACCAATTGTTATTTTGCGTCTGTAGCTAAGCATACTTGTTACGTAAAGACTGATTCCCAGGAATATACCTTTCAATGACAGTCCATACTCCTTGGTCAAGTCTTTCAGGTGATTTAGTATCTGAATATCATATCCAACAACAACATTTTCATAGTTCTCTTCGTGAGTAAAGATATCAAGCCGCTGATGATCTTCCATTTCAGTTTGCCAAAAAATATGGTCCTGTGCCTGTTTCTTCCTGCTCATCTCTTCTTTTACAAAATCGCGATAATGACCATTCAGCCGTGGAAGTGGCTGATGTACCGGATTCTTTTCCAATTGTAAATACAGGTTAAATAACTCTGTATTAAAAGCTGCCACACTCCAGCCATCCAGTATAGCATGATGAAACTGCAAAATAAAAACAGTGCCTTCATGCCAATGTAAAAGAGCTGCACGCCATAAAGGGCCTTCCTGAATATCAAAAGATTTCACACGTTCCTTTTCCAGATAGATGGTCAGATATTGCTTTACCCCATTTATATCCTTATCAGACAAATCCAATTCTTCTACCATCACCGGTATACTTCGTGACACAGCCTGCAATCCCGTTTCATGAAGCCCGAGATGAAAAGTAGTTCTGAATGTTTCATGTTTGTCAACCATTAGCTTTAAGGCACTCTCAAAAAGCAGTCTATCTATTTTCCGTTCTACAGGATATAGAAACTGATCGTGGTAAATAGATGAATCCGGGTCGCGTAATGAAGCGTAGATCATCCCATTCTGAATACTGGTCATAGGATAAACAGACTCCAAGTTACCTCCTGAATCAAGTAAAGGCAGGTATTTTTTTTCCAGATCAGACAGTTCTTCGGTTATATCTTTAAGGACTTCATTAGTATTCTCATAATTAGTGTTTTCCAATAAAACAGCCAGATCCCGAACGGTACGTGTCCCATAGATATCTGCGACACTTATTTCAACACCGATCCTATTCTTGATACGGGCCGCTACTTTTACAACACGGATGGAGTCTCCTCCAATTTCAAAAAAGTTATCAAGGACACCTACCCGTTCTATACTCAATATTTCCTGCCAGATATCAGCAAGTACAATTTCCATTGCAGAAACAGGCATCTCATATCCGATACTTCGTTTTCTTTGCTGATCCTCAATCTGCGAAAGAAAGCCTCGGTCCGTTTTTCCATTAGAAGTCACGGGCATATGCTGTAAGGCAATTATATCGGCAGGTACCATGTACTCAGGAATAGTACGAGCTAGCGCTTCTTTTATTTGCTTTTGCATGACCGCTATAATATCTGAGAAAAGAGGTATATTATTATATGCTGAATGATAGTTAACTTCATACAGAGGATCGACAAAATCAGCTGTAGGATTCTGCTCTAATAACACATTAACACACAGAGGATCTACAGCAGGCATCATGCGTATATGATATCCTTTTTCGGAAGCTTTCTTTAGGAAGGCTGATATTAACCCGGTTTCCTGGGAAGGCTGCCCAACAGCATGGCGTAAATCACGGACATTTATTGTTGTTTTTTCCGTTAATCCCGTTACCAATTGCTGTTCTTTCCAAAGTCTGTAATTTGGCATATTGCTTATTGCCACCACAGGGAAACCATTTTGTATCCACTTTTCAGGGTCAGTTTTCATCAGATTCCAATCCATCCATTCCGGTTTCAACAGCTGCTTATCTGTTCCTATATGAAGAATTACTGTAAAGCGGTACAGCGTACGTTCATTATTTTCATTTCCAGTTTTCCAACGGATATCTACGTGGGTTATATCCGGAAACCTTTCTGTGAGCTGATAAAAATAATCAGGAGCAAAACATAATTCTTCCTCTTTCATCATTTCCTGATCTACCAGCCAGCGAAATTCATCAATCCCTGTATGTTCTTGTATTTTATCCAGACAGAGACGGGATTTAAAAGTATGTAGCAGGCGATAATCTCTCACATCTCCGATAATAATACGGCCATATCCATTGAGACGTGTTATATTGTCCAAAATAATATCTGTAAGATAATCTTCTCCCGGAAAGTATTGTATTACCGAGTTAAGTACTATTGTATCAGCACCTTCTATTTCATTGGATCTCATTTCATGGGCAGCACAGGCATGCAGCTGTGTGGCAGGGAAATTATTGGGATCATCTTTGTGGCTGTGCAATTTTTCGATGGAATGATGTGAAAGATCAATTCCTGTGTATTGTTTAATATGAGGTGCCAGCCGATCATAAAGCGAGCCTGTACCACATCCTATCTCAAGCACATGCTGTGGCTGGTGTGCAAGAATTATCTGACTACTATCATTGAGCCATTCTTTCCTTTCTGTTTCAGGAATGGCTTCTCCTGTAAAAGAATCATACCAGCCGGTGGTATCAGATACTGCCGTTCCGTCATCTGAATATTTTTTATCATACGTTTCTTCAAAGTGCCTCTGCCATTTATTCACATGATCCTGATAAAGAAACTTCTCAAAGTTTTTTACTTTGCTTAGATCAGGCACATAATAGCAAACCAATTTTTTATCTGACTGATCCTCTGAGTTTTTTATAACAACACAGCTTTCAGCGACTTCCGGCAATTTATTTAAGGCATGTTCTATCTCACCCAATTCAATACGGTAGCCACGTATTTTTACCTGATGGTCTATACGGCCCAGGTATTCTATCGTTCCATCTTCTAACCATTTTCCCAAATCGCCTGCTCTGTACAGCTTTTCATGTTCGTCTTCACTGAACGGATTCCTCACAAACCGTTCTGCAGTAAGCTCTTCTCTATTCAAATATCCCGTGGCAACGCCCTCACCGGCAATACACAGTTCTCCCGGTACACCAATAGGAACTGGCTGCAGATTCTTATCCAGAATGTAAGCCCATAATGTAGGAATTGTTTTACCTATAATACTGCCGCTGCCATTCATCTCTTTTTCTGTAATTTCCTGATAAGTAACATGTACTGTAGTTTCTGTAATCCCATACATATTGATTAATTTGCAGGCAGGGAATAATTTGTGCCAGCCCTTTAAACGCAACGGATGCAGTGCTTCCCCCCCAAAAATAACATAACGGACTCCTAAGGAAACCGGATTCAGTAGAATATACTCCTGTAATACATAAAATGCTGAAGGGGTTTGATTAAGAACTGTTACTCCCTCATTAACCAACAGCTTCGTAAACGCCATGGTATCACGTGCTACAGTACGAGGAACAATCACCAGACGACCTCCGTAAAAAAGAGCTCCATACATTTCCCAGACAGAAAAATCAAAACAATAAGAATGGAACATGGTCCATACATCATGCTCATTAAAATCGTACAACGGAACAGAAGTCATAAACAAACGAACCACATTACGATGAGGAATTATCACTCCTTTAGGGCGGCCTGTAGAGCCGGAAGTATAAATAATATAAGCAGGCTGCCCCGGATCACAGGCAGGTAAATCAGCTGTAAGTCCGGTGACGTCCCAATCACCATCCACACAAATTAACCGGGATTCGTATATTTTTTTTACTACAGGCAATGTACGTTCTACGACCAATACAACAGGCGCATTTGTATCATTCAGAATAAAACCAATACGATCTTCAGGATATTCGGGATCTACAGGAATATATACACCACCGGCTTTTAATATTCCCAGAATACCGACCATCATTTCCAAACAGTGACCTGTACATATTGGCACCAATGTTCCTTTATCAACACCTGCAAGCCGGAGATGCACCGCAAGCCTCGTAGACTGTTCGTCAAGTGTACGATAGCTGAGATCTTCTCCTTCAAAGCTAACCGCAATATGATCAGGGGTCCGCATCACCTGATCTGCAAATAGCCCCACAATGGTTTGCTGGGTAGGATAAGTGGCAGGAACACCACTGAATGAATATAGTAACTGGTCTGTTTCAGCTGTGCTTAGCATCGTCATTTTACCGATAGGCCTATCAGGAGCTGTAACCACGGATCGCAATAACGTTTCAAAATGCCCCAATAAGCGTTCAATAGTAGAAGCCTTAAAAAGATCATTGCAATACGCTACATCTGCATATAACCCATCCCGGGTTTCATGTATTGAAAAATGAAGATCGAACTGGCTGGTACGGTAGCGGTGGCTTATGGGATCAACCATTATTTCGTCGAGCTTATTCATTTCCATATCCGGAGCATTCTGTAATACGAATACTACCTGGAAAAGAGGGTTTCTGCTGGTATCCCGTTCTTCCTGTACCTGATTTACAACCCTCTCAAAAGGTACCTCCTGATGGTCATATGCTTCCAGAAGTGTTTTTTTGACACGTTGTAATGCTTCACGGAAACCAGGCTGCCCACCCAAATCGGTACGTAAAGCAAGCGTATTTACAAAGAAACCAATCAACGGTTCAAATTCCTGCTGCAAACGACCTGAGATAGCACCACCAACACAAATATCATCTTGAGAACAATAACGGTGTAACAATACTTTAAATGTTGTAAGCAGTGTCATATATAAAGTGACATCCTCTTTTACTGAAAATAATTTTAACTGTTCTGTAAGTTCTTTGTCTACCCTGAACTTCATAGAATCACCACGAACACTTTGTTTTGCAGAACGAGCGTAATCGGTAGGCATATTCAGTAAAACCACACCATTGAGTTTGCTTTTCCAATAATCAAGCTTCTCAGCCAACACGGCTTCCTGCTGACGCTGCCAAACCGAATAATCCTTATACTGAAACGGTAGTGCTGCCAATGCTGGCTCTTTACCTTGCCGGTAAGCCCGGTAACAAGTATCAAGTTCTTTTGTTAAAACAGACAAAGACCAACCATCAGCCGCAATATGGTGAATATTGATCACCAGTATATGTTTCTGTGAAGAAAGTGGAATAAGATGTGCGCGGAGCATATGTTCATCAGATAAATCGAAAGGTCTGATTACCAGGTCATCCATCAGAAACTGAACACTTTGTTCATCTGAGGCTGAAAAATCATCTTCATACATATCGATCTTCCATGTATTTCTTTCCAGTATATGCTGATAAGGTACGCCGTCATCCTGGCGAATCACAGTACGCAGCACTTCATGACGGTCAATCATATACCCCAGTGCTTTTTCCAGTGATGGTATATCAAGCTCACCTGTGAGCCTGAATGCTAAAATGATATGATATTGTACGGAACCATGCAAACGATCAAGGAACCACATCCTTTCCTGACCAAATGACAATGGCAGTTTTCCTGTGTGATATTCCTCTGACCTGATAACTTTCTCTGTGGGTTCCTCCTCCTGCAGTTGATCAATATAGGCCGCAAGACGTTCTATGGTTTTACAAGTGAATAATACGGTAGGTGCCACACGCTGTCCCCATTCGTTTTTAATAAAAGCACTTATACGCATGGCCATTAGAGAATGGCCGCCCAGGTGGAAAAAATTATCGCGGATACCCACTTCCGGTACCTGCAGTAAATCCTGCCATACTTTAGCTAACCTATGCTCTGTTTCATTACGCGGTCTGTCACTCTGCTCCACTACCGTGTTTTCAGGAATGGGTAATGCCTTTCGGTCTACTTTGCCGTTAGAATTGAGTGGAAGTGCTTCCATCAAAACAATATGGGCAGGAATCATATAGTCCGGCAGCTTCATTTCAAGCCATTGCAACAATAGGTCTTTTTTATATGGATTTTCCGATTCAATAACGTAAGCAACCAGCTGAAGAACACCGGTAGCATCTGGTCTGGCCATAACCACAGCCTGTTTTATCATAGGTGACTGAAGTAATACAGCTGTTATTTCTGCCGGTTCTATACGGAATCCCCTGATTTTCACCTGATCATCCGCACGGCCTACAAAAAGAATATTTCCGTCCGGTAACCAACGCACCAGGTCACCGGTTCTATAAAGTTTTTCACCCTTATTTTCTTTAAACAAATGTGATACAAAAGCAGCATCAGTAAGCTCTGGTTTCTTATAATATCCATTAGTTAATCCCGCACCTCCCACATACAGCTCCCCGGTAACTCCAATGGGAACAAGCTCCTGATGTTTGTTAAGAATATAAGCACTCCGGAAATTCAGTGGTTTGCCAATAGGAACTTCTTCAGGTAAATTATTATTACCGATTAAATATCCCATTGAAAAAGTGGTATTTTCAGTAGGTCCGTAACCATTTACAATTTGTAAGTTTTTACAATGAGCAGCCACCTTCCGGGCATGCTGAACAGAGAAACGTTCTCCACCAACAATAACTGCTGTTAATGTTTCAAATATCGAAACATCGGTATCCGCCAGCAAATTAAACCATCCTGTAGTAAAAAACATTTTAGTGACTTTCTGCGTACGAATAATGGATTTTAATGTTGCGGCATCCATCAATTCTGCTTTGGTGGCCATTACCAGTGTGCCCCCTTTTAATAATGCTCCCCAATATTCAAAAGTACTTGCATCAAAAGCAAAAGAACCACCAGCCAATATACAGTCGTTCGCTGTAATCGGAAAATAATCTGTTGCTTTTACTAAACTGACTACATTTCGGTGGGTCACCATTACTCCTTTAGGTTTACCCGTTGAGCCCGAAGTAAACATTATATAGGCCATGTCTGTGTTTTGAATGGCAATATCTGTTATTGCTCCTGAATGCAGCTGCAGGCTGTCTATACATATAATTTCCGGGGCAATAAACCGTGAAGCATAATGAAGGGTGGTCACCACAATTTTGCTGTCTACTTCTTCCATCAACACCTGTAATCGCTCAGCAGGAAGATCCGGTTCAACCGGCACATAAGCAGCCCCTGCTTTAAGAATTGCTAAAATAGTAATCATCAGTTCCGGTGTACGTTCCATACATAAAAGCACAGGCATACCAGGCTTTACTCCTTTTTCTTTGAGGTGTACAGCCAGTGCATCAGAAAGTGCCGCCAGTTTTGAATAAGTAAATCTTTTTTCACCTGCAATTACTGCAACAGCATCAGGCTGTGCAGCAACCTTTGCAGCAAACATGGAGATAACGGTATCTTCAGAAGTATATATTTCTTTGTTGTTTGAATACTGCTCCAATAACGATAATTCTTCAGAAGGCAGTACCTGAATATTTTTTAGCTGAGCTTCAGGATTATAGCTGCATTGCTCAAGAATGTATAAAAACCGGCTGGCAAAAAGCTGTATCTCTTCGGGAGAAAAATAAACTTTGTTATAAATAAACTCTAATTGCAACGGCTGATTGTTACCAAAGTCCCTCCAAAATATTTCTAACGGAAGTGTCTGATAATTGTTTCTCACCAGTTTCAGGTCTGAAAGCATGTCTTGTCCAAAGTCCAGTGCAAAATCAAGTCTTCCATGATTCACAATAATCTCAAAGGGAGATGTTTTTTCTTCATCAACGGAGAATAGCGTGGTAAAATCGGAAACCATGTAGCGGTAATGCGGATAGCTTTCCTTTTGAGCTGCCATTATATCTGCCAATAATTCATAAAATGATTTCTCCGGATCATATTGACAGGAAAATGGCAGGATCCCGGAAAACATTCCTACAGAGGAACGTTCGAAATCAGTTCTCCTTTTATGCAATGTTACTCCAAGGGTAAAGGTATTTTCTTCGGTAACCTGACCAAGATAAATAGTTAATACTGCCAGCGAAAATGCAGATAAACCAGCCCCTACCCCTGCACCCTTTTTTAAAGAATCCAGGTAAGCGGTCTGTGCAGTATTCAGTTCTATGGTATATAATCCACTGGTCTCTTTTCCTTTTATGGGATATTTCTTGTCAAGTAATGAGGGAAGAGGTTCCGTAAATTTATTTTTCCAATATTCTCTGGTCTCTTCATAAACATGAGATTTATAGCACTCATCAGCAGTTTTCATCAGTGTTACATAAGATGGACCTTCTTTTATCCTACTAATGGCCGATGTATTTTCCCGATAGTATTGTGCAACTTCTTTAAGCCAATTGGATAAACCGAAACCATCTAAAATGATATGATGATAATGAATAAAATACCAATATGTATCATCATTAATCTTTAATAAATAGTGTTTATGGGGATAGTGCCCCGGCTTCAGTACTATGGGTATATTTAGCTGTTCCTGCATCCATATCAATGCAATTTCTTCTGATTCTCCGCTAAAATCCTTTTCCGTAAACACTGTTGAAGGAAGCTCTGCCACAAGAATTGCCGTTGAATCTAAGTCATCAATATCAAACTGTAACCGGAACACATCATAGGCAAATAACATTTGTTTAACAGATGAGAAAAAAATGTTTTTATCCAAAGGACCTTTTAATGTTAAATAGCAACCCTGGCTATAGCGCAGACTGGTCGGATTCATTACCTGGTCAATAAAAATATCTCGCTGTGCGGGATGTAAAGGATAATGGATTGTACTCATTTAGATATTAGTTTAAAAAAATTAACAGATATATGTTTTTATTGTCTTTATCATTTATATTTTTAAGATATATCCATTTTCAGCAATGCTCTGCATTACGAAATTTTCAAATGGATGTCCTGAATTCTTCGTGGATTGATTTCCTTGCCGGATATATTCTGACCCGTCACTTGATTTTTCAAATGTGCCGGTTTATGCTGCAATAAAGGTGCAGTACCAATGGCAAGCCCTGCATTCATCTCTTTACGAGAGACTCAGAAAAGAAAACTACTACAAAATACCTGACGTGATAAATGCATAGGCGATCAGCTTGCCAATGTCTTTTATAAATTTTGTTGAAGCAGTGTGGTTATGTAGAGAAAAGCCTTCCAGTCCTTCAGCATTTAATCTTCTTCTATTGATCAGGTAGCCTATAGTACAACCTGTAACAAAAAAGAAAACGTCCATAATAAGAAAGGTATAGTTCATGATTTTAGTTTTTTGATGCGGCATAAAATTAACAAATTAACTCTTACAGTGGTGATATTTTTAAAAAAAAATCATTGTAATAATCACATTTTGTTAAACATATCCTTAGTATCAAAAGTTAGAGAGAAAGATAATTTCTTTTCTTTGAGCCATTCAGATTCCTGATATGTCCTATTTTGTACTTCTGAATCCATCTGATCGTAAAAGGAAAACTTCTATTTCTATTAGGGGCTATTAAAAAACAAAAAGTGTAAGAATATTACTATTGTTTAACATTATAGATTGGGCTTTTCAAAAAGATTCTTTATCAAATGGTAATTTGTCAGACAATAATTATTGTTAATTTTATGGTAATGAAAGACTTTATAGAATACCTATTACTGTTTGGTAACCTGAACCAACAGCAAATTGAACTGATCACAAGCAAAGCAAAAGAAATAGAACTTAAGAAAGATGAATATTTTGCAGAAGCAGGAAAGGTTTTGAAACAGGTAGCCTTTGTTACTGACGGTATTTTCCGTATTTGCTATTACAATAATAAAGGGGAAGAAATTACCAAAATTTTCATAGAAGAAAAGCATTTACTTTTTAACCTCAAAAATGTACCTTCTACAGAATATATTCAGGCGGCAACAGATTGTCAACTTCTTATATTTTCCAATTCTGACTGGAAGGAAATTTCCGACACCATCATCGGCTGGGAAACTATCATTCAAAAGATTACCAATAAATCGCTGGTTCAAAAACTGGAAAGGGTAAGTCCGTTAGTATCACAGGATGCCACCACCCGCTATTTGGAATTTATGGAAAAATATCCTACACTTGTCAACCGTATTCCCCTTTCATACATCGCTTCCTACCTGGGAATTACTCAACAATCGTTAAGCAGAATAAGAAAAAACATCCGTTAAGTTGCTTTTTACCAAATGGTAAACAGGTCTATTTTTAAACGATGCATTTTTGCAGTATCAATTGTAAAAATTTAAAAATGAACAACACAATTTTCATTACAGGGGCTTCTTCAGGATTGGGAAAAGCAACCGCCCAATTATTTGCCTCAAAAGGATGGACTGTAATTGCAGCAATGCGACGACCTGAAAAAGAAACAGAACTTACACAGTTAGCCAATGTTCATCTCTTGAAATTAGACCTCAGCAATGCCCAGGAAATTGCTAACATAGCACATGAAGCAGAGAGAATAGGCCCGGTAGACGTGCTGTTTAATAATGCAGCATATGGGCTTATGGGGGCTTTTGAAGGAACTACCGATGAACAGCTGGCTCAGCAAATTAACACCAATTTTTTGGGAACCATGCTTATTACAAAAGCATTCCTCCCCTATTTCAGAGCAAGAAAAAACGGAACCATTATGACTGTAACCTCTTCTACCGCAAACATTCCTTATCCATTTGTGGCCGTTTATGCCGCAACAAAGTCTGCACTGGAAACATGGACAGAAGGAATGAGTTATGAATTAGACGGGTTGGGTATAGTCATCAAAACAATAGTGCCCGCTTATATGAAGACCGGTTTTGGAAATAATGCACAGATGGTTACCCATGAGGATTATCACGAAGTTTTTAATCAATATATTACAGCAATGAGAGGAGATGCAGCCACTCAGGGTGATACTCCCGAAAGTATTGCAGATATTGTTTACGAAGCAGCTACAGATGGAAAGAAACAATTGCATTATACCGCAGGTAGCCTTGCTTCATCAGAATACACCTGGTTAAGAAAAGACGGAATTGATACTGTAATCGACAGTATGAAAAAAAGATTTTTCGGATAAGAAATTTCCATTTTCCATGCCGGGGGCAAGAGTTTTACCCCCAATATGTTATTTTTCAAAATTTCTCAGATTACCACAATTCCCTTTACCTTGAAATTGTTACGTGCTTGTATTGCTATTGCGTTTGCTGTACATTGAACACCGTGCCTGCAGGATCGGTAATCCAGTGCATATTTTCAGGAAGCTCCTCAATTTCGTCACAGGTTTCCACACCGTTTGACTGCAGATATTTTGTAGCTTCTTCTACATCAGGAACAGTAAGCTGTAACCAGGTTTCGGAATGCGTGTAGTTGTCCACACAATCTAACCATATTATATTACTGCCGAATTTCACTTCATGTGTTCTGGAAACAGTGGGATTAGCAATGGGCTTTTCTTCAACATCCAATTTCAAAATATCCCTGTAAAAAGCCACTGTTTTTTCGTACTTATTTTTAGGAATTTTTATAGCTATATTAATTCCTGCCTCAAATTTTATATCCATAGTATATATTTTTAATGGTGATTCCAAAATTAAACAGATAAGTTCTCACTCTTGGCTAGATTTCAATATTACCTGTTAGAACCTCGCCGTCACGTTTATAGTTGGCTATGATTACCCCTTTTGATGTCACATGGCTCTCTGTCAGGACAAAGGTTGCCGGAACTGCATGATCGTCAAACAGTCTTTTTCCTTTACCAAGAATCAGCGGATAGATTTTAAGGCGAATTTCATTTACGAGGTCGTGTTTCAACAACAGATGAATAAGCTCACTGCTTCCCCAAACCTGGATATCAGCTCCTTCAGACTGTTTAAGATTCTGTATATCCGCCAGATTCCTGAGAAAAACGGTATGTTTCCAATCAGATTTTTCCATAGTTTGGGACAGTACATATTTCGTTCCCTCATTAATAGCGGGCCAGAAGTTAGCATGATCCGGCCAGTAGGATGAGAAAATGTCAAATGTTTTCCTTCCTAAAAGATAGTCAGCCTGCTTCATTTCTTCCTGCATGATCTGACCAAAAAGCTCATCCCCATAAGATACTGTCCAGCCACCATATCTGAAGTCTCCGGACACATCTTCTTCAGGACCTCCGGGCCCCTGCATCACACCATCCAGTGTGATCATTGATAGAACGGTTATATTTCTCATATTGATCTGTTTAATTAATATATTTTTTATTCCAATTTGATCTAAGTTACTTTAAAAAGCTGTTTAAGTAGCTTAGGATCGTTGCAGTCTGCATCATCAGGGTAACGTGTCCCTGTCCCGGAACAATAGCCAACTGAGATTTCGGCATGGGAGCCATATCTGCAGAGATGCCACCTCCCAGTAGCTTATAAGTTTTTGCCAGCTCCGTTTTATCCAGTCCATCATTATCACCGGCTATAATTAAAACAGGTGCCGGAATTTTCGAAATATTGGAATCCCCCAGATCAAAAGGCTGCCCTGCAGATGCAATCATTTGCTCCAGAAATTTTATCCATTTTGTTTTATCGGGAGCAACAGCATTATAGGCTTCCTGCATAGGGCTGTTCATAAAAAGTTCAGGTTTCATTGCCTTAAAAGCATTTCTTACCTCGGGAACCCACCCGGTACTTTTATAGGTAGCAGAAATAATTACCAGCTTATTTAGTTTTTCAGGGCTTTGTATGGCAAACTGGTAAGCCACAGCTCCTCCAAAACTATACCCTATTACATCTGCCTTATCTATTTTAAGGTAATCCAATACCCCTTTTACATCACTTGCTAAAGTAGTATGTGATAATTTTCTGTCTGAAAATGGGGTATGTCCGTGTCCCTGCAATTCTACAGCAATTACCTTATGGTTCTTAGACAAGTCCGGGATCAGTTGCCCCCAGTTCATATCAATCGTCATAAAAGCACCGTGTAATAATACAATGGGCTTGCCCTCACCATATACTTCATAATATATTTTGCTGCCGTTCACAGGCACATAACCACTGCCGGACGGAGTTAGTTTTTGTCCATATAATGTTGTTACCGTAAACATAATAATAAGCATTATGAATAATAGTTTAATAAACTTGGAGGATTTAAATAAATTTTTCATAGTATGATTTGGATTTTGTTCATCAAAAAACTGTTAATCAAAATTACCAACTTGCTGTGAAAACTCACTTGTCACAAGACAAGATTTTATTCGGATGAAATCATTTTTTTGCATTTCGTTTAAACAGATACTTTTTCAGGTGTTCAGGGCATCTTTCATTTATTTAATTAATAAATTTTAACATAAAATACCATTCAAACAAAATCAATAAAGAGAAAAAATTCAGAATAATATTACTTCAGTTCACAAAATTTGATTAATTTCGAATTACAAACAAGCTTATTATTATGAAAAATTTAAAAAAAATCCAAAGACAGGAAATGAAAGCAATTAAGGGAGGAATCAACTGCCCAGGTGGTCAGATATGCTTAATCAGCGGAAAATGGCAATGTATGCCATATGACGGATGTGGTGGTGGAAACCAGCCTTAATTGTAAGTTGAACCCAATTAATTACTTTATTATGAAAAATTGTAAGAAAATTTCAAGAGATCAGTTAAAGAGTATTAATGGTGGAGCATCAGGTTGTTCCGAAGCATGTTGCCCACCTCCGGGAATAAAAAGATGTCCGTGGGTGATATGTGTAGCCCCATGTGATATATTAAGTTAACAACTTAAAAGGTATTAATACATACCATTCAGAAATAAATAAGCCTTGGAATTTTTTGATTCTAAGGCTTATTTTTGTGCATGAGCGGGAACGATAATGGAATATCAGATTCTACTTTTGAGATTCTTGTGCATATCAATTAACAGGAAATCAGTGAAGATTTTATTATTTCTCATTACACTGAGCAACATAACTCGTTGAATACGTACATATACTCAATAATGGCACGTTCTTCATTGAATTTTAAATTATACTGATGATGTTCCATATTCAGGTTTTGGAAATTCTCCCGGAGTTTTATAGCGGGTAGATCTCCCTTTATGGTACCATGCTCCCAGCCCTGAAATCATTAAAGCCATATTATGAACAAAACGGTCCATATTCTTTTGATGCAAACCGAAATCAGGAAGATTATTCTGTAGCTCTACAAACTCCTTTACATAATTATCATGAATATTCATTGCCTCAGTGCAAGCCTCTTCCAATGAAACTTTATATTGGTTTCTAATAACAAGTATAATATTGAGAACTTCCGTATCGACAGCCAATTCTTTTTCTATTGAAGCGAAATCATTCTGGATTGCCATGATACGACACATCAGCATTTTTAACCGTTTGATAACGGGATGCTCAGATATAAAGTTCGGAATTATAAAATTGATAGACGGCTCAACCAGATTTACATAAGGGTATATAGAAATAGAATACTCACAGACTAGCAACAGGGTATCCAGAGCAGGAAATTGTTTTTTTAACCTATAAGGTATTTCTTCCATCATACCATAAGTAGTAAAGTTATAAAAGTCCTTTGTCCACCGATGAAACCAGTCATCATTCACATAGGGAAGAAGCTCCTCTCTGCTTAAAGCAACCTGTCTTATTAAACCTATATCATCAGCCTTGGGTTTCTGCCCCATCATTACATCCATGATATAATCCCTGATATCAACAAGCTGATGGACAGGACACAGCTTATGGTAATCATCAAATAATGTAAACCATACAATAAATCTGGCCATAGGTCTTACCAGTTCCTTACTACTTGCCGCAGGAAACATATACGATGCAGTCTCTACCAAACCCTGATTTTTGTATTTAGTACGGGCAACTTCGGACATGAACAAATAATCTGTATCAATCCAACCATTTTGTTCTTCATAAAATGACTGTGAGAAGGGTCCTATTTCATAAGGCCAGGGATATTGTAAAACAGAAATATCTTTTTGCTTCATGATTAAATGTTTAAGGTTATTAATAATGCAGCGCTTACTAAATTTCTTTTTGAGTCTGGCTTTGGCTCAACCTTTCCTTTAGTTCCAGGGCACTCGGAAATTCAGTTTTATTATAGCGGTCAAGTTGGGTTGATATATTTTTCCATCCACTGAGCACCATACTCATATAGTGTACCCAGTTTACAACGGCATCCTGCCATATTCCAAAATCAGGAAGAGAAGCCTGTAGTTCTATGAATTCTTTCAGATCTTCATTATGAAGGCGCAAATCTTCAAGACAGGCTTCTTTCAAAGACATCTGACGTTCATGCTGGATTACCTTTACGATATTGTAATAAATACTGTCGGTTGCCTCATCTTTCAATACAGACTGTACTTCATTGAAAAAGGTAACCAGATGACAGGCCAGTGTCTGTAAACGGATGATCACCGGGTGCTCATGGATCTCCTTCGGAAGAATAATT
>NZ_JALCZE010000017.1:0-119167 GCF_024586575.1 Chryseobacterium sp. WG23 | reverse complement strand
ATTATACATTATACATTATACATTATACATTATACATTATACATTATACATTATACATTATACATTATACATTATACATTATACATTATACATTATACATTATACATTATATATTATACATTATACAAACCTTATACACACACGAACTGTCCAGATTCAGTTCCAGTACTTTCATTTCAAGTAAAACATCCAGCCCCATGGCATCGCATACTCCCTGTACGAAAGGCTTGATCACCGGCCATTTTAATAGATGGGCAATTTCAAACTCTTGTGTTATTCTATGGTAGCGATCCACTCCTTGTATCAACATTTCAATTTTATGGTCATTCAATTCTTTAAATTCAAAACTATATTCGGGACTGGATGTAAAAACTGCTCCTATAAGTATTTTTGCTACAGCCGGAATTCCGGGTTTCAAACCGGGTTTGATGGCAAGGTTTCTCAAAGCCATTTTCGATCCCAGATCATACATAAAGCTGCTGGAAAGGAGTTCAACCGCTTCAGTGCCAAAAAGCTTTCCTGTCTGTCTAAGCATTCCTCCGTAAAAAGATCCTGTAATATCTGAAAGTCGCTGAACCAGCTCTGTAAAGGTTCCTGGAAAATAATCCGAGATAATCTGCTCCATATCCATTTCAGGGAGATAAATATCATTTTTTCTGAAATCGGATAATGCCACAAATGTTTCCGGCAGTTGTACGTTATTATTCATGGTGAAAAGTTTTTAATATTTTGGTAATTATACACCTGTTTATAAAATGGCAACAGCGTTTTTATTTCAATGAAAATAAACACAGGAATACCACACAATGGAGGTTTTAAGATATTGCCAACAGCAATTCTTCGGGCAGATGTATTTTGTAATACTCCGGAATTCCCCTATTGAAAAGGGAAAGTATTGATGAGGGGAACTTATTCATATTTTTTCATTTGGTACAGTAAAGTTAAAGAAAATAAATAAATTCTCCAATAGGTGATATTGTTTTATTAAATACATTAATTATTAGTTATAAAATACTTACATCCGTAATACAATACTATCAATGATTGGTTTTTTTAAAATAGCCTATAAAAAAACCTCCGGAAATTCCGGAGGTTTGCCGTGTAAATTTAGTGCATGGCTTCACTCAAATCTATTTTTTCTTTGCTCTTTCTTTCTTTTACAAGTAAGATAAACGGAATACATATCAAGAATACGATTCCGAGGTAAAGAAATACATCCATGTAAGACAATACCGTTGCCTGCTTGGTTACTGACATGTCGAGCATTTTATAGGCGGCATTCATTGCTGCATCAGGGGTCATTCCTTTCGCAACAAAATTTGCTTTAAGAGCAGCCAGTCTTTGCTGGACATCAAAACTGTTTTCGTCAAGGTGAGAAATCAGGTTATTTCTGTACTTCTGGCCTGCATTGGCAATAAAAGTTGTGATTGCTGCAATACCGAAAGATCCTCCAAGCTGTCTCATCATTCCTGTAAAGGCAGCTCCTTGCCCAATTTCCTGACCTTTCAGGGTACTTAATGATAAGGAGGTGATCGGGATAAATAATAGTCCAAGCCCGGCTCCTCTTACAATAAGCATCCAGAAAAAGGCGTCTTTACTGGTATCCGGTGTCAGAATTTTATATCCCCAGAAACTATAGACAAAGAAGATGAAGAGTCCTAAAGACACTAAGATCTGCTGTTTTGCTCCTTTTGCCAGTAATCTACCGATAATAGGCATCATGAAAGCAGTGGTTAATGCTGCCGGAATCATCAATGCTCCTGACTGCAATGCCGTCCATCCCAAAATACTTTGCGTATAAAGAGGAACAATAAATGTAGACCCATATAATCCGAATCCCAACACAAATGACATCATTGTTCCGATTCTCAAATTACTGTTTTTAAGTACTCGAAGTTCAACTATCGGATATTTAAAGGTAAGCTCCCGCCATAGAAACAATATAAATCCTAGAATAGCAGCTATGGTAAATGCTACAATCATTCCGCTTTCAAACCAATCCTCTTCATGACCTCTCTCTAAAATGAACTGTAATGAACCTACCGTCACTGCCAGTAATCCAATACCAATCCAGTCTACATCTGATGCTTTACGTTTTTCAGCATATTTCGGGCTTCTTACAAACTGAAGTGTCATCAAAGTGGCCGCAATTCCAATAGGAATATTGATATAGAAAATATAAGGCCAGCTGAAATTATCCACAATATATCCTCCTAATGGCGGACCTAAAGTAGGGCCTATAATTACCCCCAGCCCATAAATAGCCTGAGCCATACTTCTTTTCTCAATCGGATAAGATTCCGTGATGATCGTTTGTGAAGTTACCAATAGCGCTCCCCCACCAATTCCCTGCATCAATCTGAAAAATACCAATTCCCAAATATTCGTAGCGTTTCCACATAAGAATGAAAATATGGTAAATATGATGATGGAAGCCGCAAAATAGTTTCTACGTCCAAATTGCTGTGAAAGCCAGCTCGTCATTGGTACGACAATTACGTTACCTATTGCATAAGCCGTAATTACCCAACCTACTTCAGAAAGTGTGGCTCCAAGGTTACCCTTCATCTCATTCAAGGCAACATTTACAATCGTGGAGTCCACAATTTCAAGCAGAGCACAAAGAATTGCTGTAATCGTGATGATTACTCTTCGGGCTCCATATTCTACTAATGAATCTTGCATATATTTTTAATAAGGACAATGTAAAAAAGGACAATGTAAAATGTATTTTTAAGCTACATGAATATACTTGTACATCTTATATTGTACATTGTATAAATTATTTCAAAGAAACCTCTGCTTTCACGTTCATTCCTGTTCTTAATCTTTTTGCAATATTTTTATCAAGGTTTACAAAATCAATTTTTACAGGAAGTCTCTGAACTACTTTTACGAAGTTACCACTCGCGTTATCCGGAGGCAAAATGGAGAACGTAGCACCTGTTGCCGGAGAAAATGAGCTTACTACTCCTTCAAACTCTTTGTCAGGAAAAGCATCAATTTCAATTTTCACTTTTTGCCCCTCCACCATTTTATCTACCTGCGTTTCTTTGAAGTTGGCCACTACCCATTTCTGATCATTCTTTACCAAAGCAAACAGCTGTGCTCCTGCCTGAAGATACTGACCAGCCTGAGTAGGTACTTTTCCTACATAGCCATCTTCTGCGGCAAGAATTACGGTATATGACAAGTTTAATTTTGCATTTTCAACATCTACTTCTCTTTGTTTTGCTACAGAACCTGCAACACTGATTTGCTGAGAGCTGGCAGCTGTTTGAGAGGATGCGATATTTGTTTGCTGAGCAATCTGATTCCTCTGATCCACTAAAACCTGTAACTGTCTGTCTGCAGACTGTTTTGCTGCCAAAGCCTGCTCATATTGCTGCTCTGTAATAGAATGGTCTTTTACAAGGTTAGCATATCTCTTTAAATCCTGAGAAGTTTTCCACACATTTACTTTTGCTGCTTCTATCTGTGCATTGGCAGTAACTACTGCTGCTTCAGAAGAACTGATATTTTTTGAAGTGGCTGTTGTAGTAGCTTCGGCATTTGAAATATTGCTTTTAGCCGTAGATAAAGCAGCCTGAGCTTGCTCAAGGGCCATTTTCTGGTCTCTGTTATCTAAAATAACCAGCGTATCACCTTTTTTTACAAACTGATTATCTTTTACTTTCACTTCAGTGATATATCCTGAAATTTTAGAAATCACCGGAGTCATATTAGAAGCAATCTGAGCATCATCCGTTTCTTCATGATACTGTCCGTAAGTAAATGCTCTGTAACCATAGATTCCTCCTCCGATTACTACAGCTGCTAAAATGAGGGGAAAGACTAAACTTTTTTTCTTTTTAGGTTCAACTGCCTGTGTATTATTATTTTCCATGTGGGTTCGATCTGATTATTTAATTGTTAAAGTTCCTGTTGTCTGTAATAGTTTTCTATATGCTAATGCGGCGTCTGCTTTTGCATTGATTACGCCCACATTTGCGGCAATCTGAGCGGCATCCGCATCCAGTAATTCGGTCATGGTTGCAAGCCCGTTGTCATATTTGTTTTTTGTAATTCTGTAATTTTCATTAGCCTGTTCAGCTGATTTTTCAAAAACTGCGATTCTCTTTTTTGAGTAATCTGTGTTCTGGTACTCTCTGTTGACATCAAGCTTAATATTGTCATTTAATAGCTCATCAGTGGCCGCCAACTGCTTTTCTCTTGCCTGTGACTGCTTTAAAGATGAATTCTCTTTCCAGATGTTTGATAAATTGTAAGAAATTCCGATTCCTACATTCACGGCATTGTATACAGTAAGAAATTTGGGAATATCTGCTGCTACATAACCTCCGGTAAATGCTAATGATGGAAGATTTTCTGCTTTAGCAGCTTTTGATCCTAGTTCAGCAGCTTTTCTTTGCTGAGCTAAAGCCTGTAAATCTTTACGGTTTTCCCGGGCTTCATTTACATAAAAAACAACGGGTTTTACCTCTGATCCTTCATCTATATAATTTGGATCCACTTCAAGTTCTGTAGTTTCAGGAAGCCCCAACAACAAATCCATATTGATATTGGCAATATTGTAATTATTCTTAGCTTCCAATAGCTGAAGTTCAATATTTGAGGTCTGAAGGTTGGCTTTCAATCTGTCGTTTCTGGCAATCAATCCGTTGTTCTCCATTTTCAGGAATGTTTCATCTCTTTTTTGAGAAGCAGCAAGATTTTCTTCAAAAACTTTGATAGACTGGTTGGCCTTAAACAGATTATTGTAGGCCTGGGCAACGTTGTAAGCAATTGCAATTTTATCGTTTTCAGTGCTTAATTTAGAAGCTTCCACCAGATATTTTGCAGACTGAATCCCATACTTGATTCTTCCTCCGCTGTAAAGAGGAACGCTAAGATTAGCCGAACCGTAAAGAACCTGATGTATTTCCGGACCTCCTGCGCCTCCGGAAAGACCCGGAAGTTTGATATCAACATTCGGTTTTATCGGAAGGTACATATAGCTTCCGGAAACTTTCAATTCAGGAAGCTGCTTGTTTTTAGCTTCCAAAAGGTCAGCTGTAGCCTCCTCGATCTTGGCTGCATCGATCTTGAGATTCTTGCTGTTCTGGATTCCCAGCTGCACAGCTTCGTCAAGAGAAAGTGTTTTTTTCTCCTGAGCATTTGCATTTGCTACTCCTAAGAATAGTGATAATGCAATCACTGAGTTATTTATTCTCTTCATAACCTAAAAGGTCTTTTAGTAAATGTTTTATATGTTTATTAAGTTCAGTATAGTATTTTTCGTCAAAAACACTCTCTTCTTCTGTATCATTAAGGAATTCTTTATACATATCTTTAGCATTGAATGCATAAAATAAAGTTCCGCTGATGGTTGAATGAAACAGATAAATTGGAGGATTTTTCGTGAAAATTCCCTTCTCAAGTCCGCGTTCCAATATCTGAGAATACATGGAGAGAAATCCCATTTTAGTTTGTTTTAAAAACTCTACAATCTGTGGATTATCAGTATGAAGCTGTTCCCTTTGCATAATCCTGTAAAAACATTTCTGGGTTCTTATCCTATTGGAAAACTGGTCTATTATCTTTTCTATCTTCTGCCATTCATTAAGGTCCGTTCTTTCTACAATATCTTTTGAGAAAAACTGCCCTTCGTTCATTCTGTATTCAACCAGTTTTTCATAAAGCTTTTCTTTAGAGCCAAAATAGTAAGAGATCATAGAGATGTTCACATTTGCAGCCTTGGAAATTTCCCTGGTAGAAGTTCCGTCAAAACCTTTTTCTGCAAAAAGTTTTTCAGCAGCAAATAATATATTTTCTTCTTTTGAAATCATATCACTTCCATTTTCAGGGCGCAAATTTACATAAGTTTTTCACAAAATCAAACGATTGATTGATTTTTTAATATAGATTTAATTTATCAGCAACATAAGATTGCTTCTATTAAAAGAATAAGTATAAAAAACTATAATAAAAAAAGACTAATGCAATATTTACTGCAAACTCCTTAAAAATCAACAGTCTGTTGAAAAATCTGCATTTACTTATACACTTTAAAATCAGCAAAGATATTGGTTGTTGTAATAGAGATATTCCGGGAAAGTTCAACGGGTGGATGTTTGTGCAGAAAGAACAGAACAAAAATTTTAAAACAGGAATTCCGGCCTGTTGACCGGAATTTTATTTCATGAGTTTTTATGAATATATCTTGATAGCTTTATCCCAAGGTCTGTCCATACAATTTTAGGATTCCCGTTTCTTGTCAGGTGGAGATCTGCAGTATTGATTTCTTCTAATATATTTTCAATATTGGCACCACTGATAAATTTTGAAAATCCGGGCCAGTTGAATCCATCAGCATTGATTTTTTTATAAACAAGATCCTCAGACTGATAATTCTGAAGGAGTGCCAGCCTGAAAATTTCAGAACAGTAGTTTAAAAAATTCTTCTGCTTTTCCCTGTTCCATCCGGCTATTTCTCTTGCCCAGAAAATAATACTTTTAAGATAAGCGGGTTTCTTTTTTACCATAAATGCATCCCGTACCCATTGTACAAATAATTTTTCAAACTCGTTAGTCTTATCACCGGAGTTTAAAAGTTTTATGGCATTGTTTAAATCTCCCTGAGCTTCATGGAGAACCTCTCTGATCTTTTCTTCAGAAACAGAAAAATTCTTTTCCAGATAGTGTTTAATATCTTCATCATTAATTCTCGGAATTTCCACAATCTGGGTTCTGGAAAGAATGGTAGGAAGTATATCATTTGTACTTTCTGTGGTAAGGAGGATAATAGTTTTGGCCGGCGGTTCTTCCAGGAATTTTAAAAATTTGTTTGAAGCTGCAATATTCATTTTATCAGCCCTCCAGACAATAAGGATCTTAGTTCCTCCTTCAAAACTTTTCAGGGAAAATTTCTGATTCTGGTCATCTACTTCATCTGCAGAGATAAAAAGCTGTTTGTTTTCGGATTCTAAAAAGGCAGTCCAGTCATCATAGCTGGCATAGGGAGAAGCCATGATCATCTCCCGGAATTCTTCAAACTTATTTTTACTTAAAGAATTTTTATTATCTGTAAAAACAGGGAAGCTAAAATGCAGATCCAAATGATTCAGATGCTCCACCTTTACGGCAGCATGCTCATTTTCCCGACTCAGTATCTCTCGGGCATATGCCAGGACCATAGGTAATGTTCCATATCCTTCTTTCCCTACAAAAAGCTGGGCATGGCTAACTCTGTTTTCAGCAATACTTTCTCTAAGAAGTTTTTTCAGGTTTTCCTGACCGGCTATGTTCTCCCAATTCATGTTCCAAAGATAAAAAATCTTATCTCAATTTATAAAATTAAGTCTGCTTAATCTGCAGTAAAACCTTTCTGTATATTTAATTAAAAACAAAAATCTAGTAATTATAGGAAACATCAATAATTCAATTAGAATTAATTTTAAATTAAATTGTGCGCAATATAATTTTCAACAATATATTTGCATTACTAATTTAACTTAATTTACTATTAGAATTTCAGCTTATTGAATTCTTAAAAATCGATACACAATGAACAAAGAATCAGAACAGAAAATAAGAAATGTCTTTCAACAGCAGAAAGCTTTTTTCAAAACCAATCAGACAAAAGATATTGAATTCAGAAAAGCACAACTGAGAAAATTCCGCGAAGTATTTTTACAGCATACGGATGCTCTTTGCGATGCTTTACATACAGATTTGGGGAAAAGCCGGAAGGAAGCTGAATATGTAGAAATTCAGATTGTCATCAGTGAACTTGATTATTTTCTGGAAAATATTGATGAATGGGCAAAACCAACTCCCGTTCCCTCCAAACCACATCCAACAGGAGCCGAAGTCATAAGTAAAATAATGCATGAGCCGTATGGAGTAACTTATATTATCGGGCCTTTCAACTACCCTGTTCAACTGACATTCAGTCCCCTTATCGGAGCTTTGGTAGCAGGAAACACTGCCATTTTGAAGCCATCAGAAAATACACCCCATGTTGCTAAAGTTCTTGAAGATATCGTAAAGAAATCTTTTGATGAATCTTATGTAGCCGTATTTCAGGGGGCTATTGAAGAAAACACCTTATTATTAAGCCTGCCTTTTGACTATATTTTCTTTACAGGAAGTCCAAATGTTGGAAAAATTGTGATGAAAGCCGCGGCAGAGCAGTTAATTCCTTTAGCATTGGAGCTTGGAGGAAAATCTCCTACCATAGTTCACAAAGATGCAGATCTTGATAAGGCAGTGGCAAGAATATCTTACGGAAAATGGATCAACTGTGGACAAACCTGCGTGGCCCCCGACTATATTTATATTCATGAGTCTGTAAAGGATGCGTTTATTGAAAAATTTAAAGCTCATTTAAAGACAACCTATAACGACGAATCTTTAGGGAAAATAGGAAAGATTGTAAGCCAGAATCAGATTAAACATCTTGCCGGATATCTGGAAGCTGCTCCTGAAAAAGTAATCTACGGAGGTAAGTATGACCTTGAGAGCCGTCATTTTGAGGCTACTTTAATGGACTATATAACCTGGGATGATCAGGTAATGCAGCAGGAAATTTTCGGTCCTATCCTTCCAATTATGACCTATCATGACATTAATGAAGCACTGGAAGAAATAAATAACCGTCCTAAGCCACTGGCCTTATATGTTTTTTCGGAAGACCAGGAATTTTCAGATCATGTTCTAAACTGTACAACAAGTGGTGATGCAGAAATCAACAGTACCATTATTCACGTTGGTTCCCATTATTTACCTTTTGGCGGCGTTGGAACTTCGGGGATGGGAAAATACCACGGAAAATTCAGCTTTGAAAGTTTTAGCCACAGCCGGTCGGTGCTTCAGGTAAAATAACTCTACCGGCTATCTTGTTAAAAAAAAGACTGTTATACTATTATAAACAGTCTTTTTTGTATAATAGAATGTCCAGTTTTACGAATAAAAATTTATAGTTTTCTTTTAAAGGAAGGCCCTTAACAAACTTTAACCACATATAATTTTTACAATTCATTAATATTTAAGATATTTGCGCATTGTTTTAAAAATAAAGAATGAAAAAAATCTTTGTAGTATCATTCATATCAGCTGGATACTTCCTGAATGCACAGAGTATAGGTAATTCGCCCTATGCAACGTATGGAATTGGAGATGTAAAATATGATAATACGATCGAAACTGCTTCAATGGGAGGTATATCAACTGCTTTTATAAGTGATTTCACCAGTAGTTTCAACTTTGCAAACCCTGCAAACAACGCCAATTTCGAACTTACAAGTATCAGACTGGAGGCTACCAATGAAAACAATTATTTCAAATCGAATTATAACGATATGAAATCTACAAAGCATTCTACGTATCTCTCCAATATTGCTTTGGCATTTCCTTTATCTTCCAAGGTAAAGATGGGACTTTCTTATCAGCCGTATAGCTCTAAAAGCTATGATATTTTAAATGAGCAAAAATTAGAAAACGGAGATACTTACATTAATAAATTTAAAGGAAACGGAACTTTAAATACAGCACAGGTGGCTGTATCTTACAAAATAAACCAGGAGTTTTCTGTTGGAGCAAGGGCCAATCTTTATTTTGGTGATTTGTATGACCTGAATGAATTTAGCACTTCATACAATAATGCTATCAATGGCTTCGTGAATGGGTATGAAACTAAAAACAAAGTAAGAAACTTTAATTTTACACTGGGTACCAGCTATCAGACTTTAAATACAC
The DNA here is from genome assembly GCF_024586575.1 of Chryseobacterium sp. WG23. NCBI lineage: Bacteria > Pseudomonadati > Bacteroidota > Flavobacteriia > Flavobacteriales > Weeksellaceae > Chryseobacterium > Chryseobacterium sp. WG23. The sequence continues at coordinate 109,429 of NZ_JALCZE010000017.1, read as the reverse complement.
GTACTGATAAAAAATTCACGATCGGAGCTACTGCTACTTTTGGGAATACCAGTAATATGACTACTGAGTACATCAACAGTACTTACAGGTTTGCAGATGCAGCAGGAACTAAAACTGATGAAAAAATCATAGAGCAAAAAAGTATACGTTCCAAGAACCTTCTTCCTTTACAGGCCTCTGTAGGGGTTGGATATGGAAGTGAAAACCATTGGTTCTTCTCAGGACAGGTGGACTATAAGAAAGGTGAAGACATCTCTTATTTCGGAAAAACTTTTGATTTCCAGGATACTTATAGAATTTCTGCCGGTGGATGGTACTTGCCTAACTACAATAACTTCAGAAATTATTTCTCAAGAGTAATCTACAGATATGGAGCTTTCTATGAAAGAGGAAACCTTAAACTAGAAGGTAACAGCATTAATAAATTTGGTATTTCTGCCGGAGTAATGCTTCCATTCAAGACCAGCAGTATCACAAGAATGAGCGGACTTGAAATAGGAGTAGAAGTTGGTAAGAGAGGAACCCTTAATGACAACCTGATCAATCAGAACTTCATTAATCTTAGAATCGGCTTTAATTTTGCTGATAAATGGTTTAGAAAGACTCTTTATAACTAGAATGAATTTTTCAAAAAAAATATCATATAAAAATATAGCATGCCTTTTTAGTTGTGCTATATTTTTTATATTGACATCATGTGAAGAGGACCTTACCAAAAATAAAGGCAACCAGAGTAAAAACTTCCCTTCACAGATCATCAATAATGCCAATATTGTACAGCGTGATTCCGGTTTTGTCACTTTAAAAGCCAAAGCGCCTATCATTGAAAAATATGAACTGATAGACAGCCCGTATGTTGTAGCAAAAAAAGGAATCAATATAGAGTTCTTCGATAAAAAGAAACCGAAAATCCCCGGAAAGATCACCGCTAAATATGCCCGTATTTTTGAATACAAAAAATTCTACGAGGCAAAAGGTGATGTGAGGATTACAACCAATGAAGGCCAAAGGTTTGCCATGCAGAGTATTTATTGGGATCAGAGAAAAAAAAGAATTTATACCAAAGATACGGTATATGTAACTATGGAAGACGGATCCACATTAGTAGGCGCTAATGGAATGACTGCTAAAGATGATTTTTCTGAATATACTTTTTATAACAACTCGGGAGACTTTAGTTCTAAAAGGATTTCTGAAAACAAAAAATAAGTCTTATCATCATGAAAACTCTTGCTATTGGCCTTATGTCCGGAACAAGCCTGGACGGTTTGGATATTTGCTTTGCTGAATTTGAAAAGCAAGACCAATGGACCTTTAAGATCCTGAAAGCAGAAACCATTCCCTATTCTAAAGAATGGGAAGAAAAGCTTAGAAATTCAATTCATATTTCTGCAGAAAAGTTATTAGAATTACATTCGGAATACGGCTTTTATTTAGGAAAATCAGTTAAAAACTTCATTGAAAAACATCAATTGCAGCATATTGATCTGGTTGCTTCTCATGGCCACACTGTTTTTCATCAGCCTCAAAAAAGATTTACCCTGCAAATAGGCGACGGAAGAGCTGTTAAAATAGAAATAAATTTACCCGTCATCTACGATTTCCGGACTCAGGATGTTTTGATGGGCGGAAATGGAGCTCCTCTGGTCCCAATTGGTGACGAATTGCTATTTTCTCAATATGATGCCTGTCTTAATTTGGGTGGGTTTTCCAATATTTCCTTACAAATTAATGGTCAAAGAATTGCCTTTGATATCGCTCCTGTGAATATTGTTTTGAATACACTGGTTCAGCAGTTCAGGAAAAATTTTGACGAAAACGGAGATTTAGCCAGAACAGGAAAAATTGATGAGAATTTATTATTAAAATTAAATTCCTTAAGCTTTTATCGTCAATCGCATCCCAAATCTCTTGGAATCGAATGGTGTAATGAAAATATTTTCCCGCTATTTAAAAATGTTGAAGCTCTTGATGCTTTAGCTACTTTTACAGAACATACTGCTCAACAGATTTCAGATATATTTAATAAAAATCAATTAAAAAATGTACTTTTTACCGGAGGTGGAACTTATAATCATTATTTAATTGAAAAAATTAAAGAAAAAACCACCGCGGAAATTGTTATTCCTGAAAGAGAAATCATAGACTATAAAGAAGCTTTAATCTTCGCATTTATGGGAGTTTTAAGGTTTAAAAATGAAATCAATGTTTTGGCTTCTGCAACAGGAAGCCGTGAAGATCATTCTTCGGGAATTATTCTATAACAAACCACACATTACCATTCTTTTCAAAAAAAATTCATTATAAATTAAATAAATACATTAATAATGAATTTTTAATGTTAATTATCATAAAAAATAGATAATTTTACATTAACTATTATGGAAAGAAAAAACATATCAGAAACCCACGAGAATTTTTCATTTGATCAAGCTGAAACATATTTAAAAGCTTTATTTCCTCGTGTTTCACGTACTTTTGCCTTAACTGTTCCTGAACTTCCTGTGCCGTTACGCGGTGTTGTGATGAATGCTTATCTTTTAGCCCGTGCATTGGATACAATTGAAGACGACGACGCTCTAACCTTGGAACAAAAATTTGATTTTGGAAAAAGATTTGTTGAAATTGTTAGTACTAATGAAAATGCAGAAGAGTTTGCTATGGAATTAACGCCGCTGCTATCCCTTCACACTCATGAAGCAGAACGGGAGCTTATGCATAATTTGGCACTAGTGATAGGAATAAAGCAAACTTTCAATGATGTACAGCAGCAAGCAATAGAACGATGCATTCGTATTATGTGGGATGGTATGCAAAAATTCCTGAAACAAAGAAGCTTAAACGGGCTTGAAACATTGGATGAAATGAATGATTATTGCTATCATGCCGCAGGTGTTGTAGGAGAAATGTTAACAGACCTTTTTTGTGATTATTCAGATGAGATAGCAAAGCATAATGCCGCCATGAAAAAACTGGCTATATCATTTGGAAGAGGATTGCAAACGGTAAATATTTTATACGATCATTGGGAAGACCGTAAAGATGGTATCTGTTGGTTACCTCGCGATATATATGGAAGTGAGCTCAAAGATCTGAAGCCTGAAAATTATAATGAAGGTTATAAGAATGCTCAAAAAGAACTAATAAGTATTACCCACAAAAACCTGCGCGAAGCATTGCAGTACACATTATTAATCCCCGATTCAGAAGCAGGAATACGCCGTTTCTGTTACTGGACAATCAGTCTTTCAGTATTTGCTCTCCGCAGAATACATAACAGACCAAATTTTACTGCAAATGCAGAAATAAAAATACCTCGTAACTGGGTTTTAGCTATGATTATGATAACCCGAACCTTTGGTGTAAAAGATAAAGTCTTAACAGGAATTTTTAATTTAAATTCCCATAAACTTCCTTTACTCCATCATCCCTTAGCCAAAAAATAATAAAAACCGTCTTACAAATCATGAAAACGGCTTTTTCTATAAAGTTCCCTTATACTTCTGAGAAATAGGGGTTGTATTTTTACTTATGATCCTGAACGAGCTGATACTCTCTGTTATTTATAAGCCTCGATCTTATCTGTAAGCGTATTGATGAAATTTTGCAGCGGTTTTTCTACCATCATTTTGATGAATGGATTAAACTTCCCTTCAAAAAGCATCTGTACTTCTGTCTGATTTTCATTAATAGGGTTTAAAGTTGCTGTTAATGTAAAGTCTAAACTTGAACTTGCTGATTTCAAGATTGCTTTCTGATCATTAACTTCATCTATTTTCAATGCAATTTCCGGCATTCCCTGTAATCCGAATTTAAAACCGTTGTCTCTTGTTTCAAATTTCTGAAGACCATCCGGCATAAATTCTTTATAATTTTCTGGAGACTTCAGTAATTCTGACAGCTCTTTAGATGATTTATTAACAATAATCTTTCGTCCTTCTAAATTCATTTTTTATTTTTGTATTTAAATTCTTAATTCTTACAAATGTATAAAGTTTTTGTGAACGAAAAAAAATTATTAGTATCTAAGCATCCCGAGGAACTTGAAAAAAGTATTGGGTACGAAAGTTTCACAACTTTAGAGATTGCATTAGATATTTTAGAGAATACTTCTGTAAAAGAACTCAATGTTTTCGGTGAGAATATTGATGAGATCTGGAGGGAATTTCAGAAGCTGTTCAGGATCATTGAGGCAGCGGGAGGAATAGTGAGCAATCCTGAAGGTGAGATTCTTTTCATCAAAAGGCTGGGTAAATGGGATCTTCCCAAAGGTAAAATGGAGAAGGGTGAATCTCAGGAGGAATCTGCAGTAAGAGAAATTGAAGAAGAGACAGGCCTTAAAGATGTAGAACTCGTACAATTCATTAATACTACTTACCATATTTATGTGGAAAGAAACGGTGAAAAAATATTAAAATGCACTCATTGGTTTGAGATGAATTTTAATGGAGAAGCTACATTCAAGCCACAGGCAGAAGAAGGAATTACTGAAGTGGCATGGAAAAAAAGACAGCAAATAGAAAACGAAGTGTTTCCGAGCACTTTCAAAAATATTAAACTGATTATAAAAGATTTCTGGAACTCAAAAAACCTGTAGGTCCGAAATAAAAAAAGGCAGGGAGTTATTAAACTTAAACTTTCTGCCTTTTATATTTTCCTGTTTTTTTTAGCCTAAATAAAGTCGATCACCTTTTCCAAAGCTATTCCTCTGGATCCTTTTAAAAGAATATTTTCAGACTGAATCGGAGTCTGCTTCAGGTAATCAATTAATGAGGATGTATCTTCAAAAGCAAGGTTTGAAGAATTCACTGCTTTAAAGTGTTTTCCTACGGTGATGATTTCATCAAAATTCAAATCCTGAGCCAGTTTTAAGATGTTCTGATGTTCCTTTTCACTTTCGGCACCTAATTCCAGCATATCTCCGATAACAATGGTTTTGCGCCCTTCAAAACTGATAAAATTTTTCAGTGAAACTGCCATAGAACTTGGATTAGCATTATAGGTATCCAGCACCAATGTTTTATTCTCTTTTTTTACCACCTGGGAACGCATGTTCGTTGGGGTATACTGCTCAACAGCATGTTTTATTTTTTCAAAGCTAATTCCGAAATGAAGCCCAAGGCTTGCTGCTACACAGAGATTGGTGAAGTTATAATCTCCGGTGAGCTTTGAAAGCGCTTTTACATTCTGATAAGATAAGCCTACAAAGTGTTCCTCTGAGAAAGATTCAAAGTTATAATCTGATCCTTCATTTCCAAAAGTAATGGTAGACGGATAGTTTTGAGTTTTTTCTATCTGGATAGGATCATTTTCATTAACGATAATGGTCCGTTGGTTCGTTTTAAGATAATCGTAAAGTTCGGACTTTCCTTTGATCACGCCCTCAAAGCCTCCAAACCCTTCCAGGTGGGCCTTTCCAAAATTGGTAATATACCCGAAATCCGGCTGGGCGATCGTACATAGAAGTTCTATTTCTTTTTGATGGTTAGCTCCCATTTCTATAACCGCTATTTCATGTTCCGGTTTGATGGAAAGAATGGTCAGGGGAACACCAATGTGGTTATTCAGGTTTCCATAGGTATACTGAACACTGAACTTCTCTGACAGCACTGCATGGATCAGTTCTTTTGTGGTGGTCTTCCCATTGCTTCCTGTAAGTCCTATAAAAGGGATGCTAAGCTTATTTCTGTGGTATATTGCTAATTGCTGCAAAAATTCAAGGGTAGATGGAACATAGAAAATATTCTTATCCCTGTTTTCGAATTCCGGCAGCTCTACAATTACCGCTAAAGCACCATTATCTATAGCTTTTTCGGCTAAAGTTGCGGCATTGAAATTTTCACCGGAAAAGGCAAAGAAAATATCATTCTCTGCTATTTTTCTACTATCTATCGTTACTTTACCTGCCTGTAAAACTAAAGGATAAAATTGTTCTATATTCATCTATTTTTTTTTAAGAAGTCACATGCAATCGCCAAATGTATACAAGTATTTTTAGATTTTTAGCCAAAGCGATTTCATGATTCAAAAATAAAAAAACCTTCCGGAAATCCGGAAGGTTTTTTTTAAGTATTTTTTGATAACTATATTATCTTCTAGTTCTATTCTTATCGTTTGTTCTGGCATCCTGTGCAACACGGAATCCAATCCAACCATAAGCCCTGCCCTGATTTTTATATCTTCTCTGACCCGGGTCCAGCCAATATGCAGTATCCTGCCAAGATCCTCCTTTTACAACTCTTACGTCATTAGAGATCCCTGAAGTTCTGTCTTTAGTGTCTTTCACCATTTTCACTTTACCTCCCGCATCTACAATGAAACTCTGACGAGGTGCATTATACATATCGAATGATGAAGCTGAGTCTGATTCTCTTCTGTATTCTAAAGAAGATTGTCTGTCACCGTCTCTATAGTTTCTGTAGTCAGCAATGGTCTGTCTTTCAAACTGTCCGGGAAGTCCTTTATAAACCAGTCTACCATCAGATAAAGTATCATATTTGATAGTTCCTTCGTCAATCATTTTATAAGTTCCGTCACCGTTTCTTACAATAGCCTGAGGCATGTTACCTCTGTAATAATTGAAGTCGTTGTAGTCTTCATCTATAATAGGTCTGTAAACATCAGCTGTCCATTCAGCAACATTACCGTACATACCATAAACACCTAGATCATTAGATGGATATTGTCTTACGTCTGAAGTTTGTGCAGATCCGTCGTTTTTCCATCCTGCAATACCGGAATAGTCACCTTTACCCATTTTGAAATTTTCAAGGAACATTCCTCTATCTTTTCCTTTGGTACCTCTTAATCTTTCGATTTCAGGTTTTTTACCTAAGTATTGGTTATATTCTCTATTCTTAGCCATACCAAGAGCAGCATATTCCCATTCTACCTCGGTAGGAAGTCTGAACTTCTGTACCATAGCAGAATTTGGAGCTCTGTTGGCAGAAAGAAGTCTTTGGTTTGTAGTTTTAAGACCGGTCTTCTGCTGCATTCTCTGCTCATTGATGTATCCTTGCATTTCAGGATCATTTGCTTTGAATTTATCCATATTGAAGGCTGTTCCTCCCTGGTTATTAGATTCGTTGATATACAAATCTTTAGCAATAATACCAGCGCTCATCAAAGCTTTTTCATTAGCTCTGTCTGTCAGCCATTCACAATATCTGTTTGCCTGGGTCCAGGAAACTCCTACTACAGGATAGTAGTCGAATTCCGGAGAACGCAGATACGTTTCATTATAATCGTTTCTAGATAGTTTGTTGTCCCATAATAAGGTATCCGGTAGAGCACCGTTATAGATTTCCTTAAAACTAGGGTCACTTGGCGGGAATACATACTTCAACCATGTAAGGTATTCGCGGTATTCATAGTTTGTAATCTCAGTTTCTCCGATAAAGAATGAACTTACCTGCATTCTGCGAGGCGTATTATTCCAATCGTGCATAACATCATCTTTCACTAATCCCATTGTAAAAGTTCCACCTTCTACATATACCATTCCAGGCCACCCCTTCTGCTTCTGTTGCTTTCCTGCAAAAAACCAACCCTGTTTTTCGTTTGGCTTCCAACCTGTTTTACTGACAAATTTTTTGGTACCACCACCTTTGCTGGTTCCTGACCCGCCACAACTGGTTAATGCAAGTGTAGAACTTAATGCTATTAATGAAAACAACTTTAGTTTTTTCATAGTCGATATAAATATTTTCAAGAGTACAAAGAAAAAATAAATTATTCAATAAATCAAGTAAAGATTTGATTTTTTTGAAAAACGTTAACAAATTAATTTTATTGTATCGCAATTTAATTATAAAATTTTCATTTATTTTGTAATTTAGCAATTTCAATAATAAACATGAGACAAAAAATCACTATTTTATTTCTATTCTCTTTTGTATCAGTACTTTGGGCCCAAAGAAACACCATAGAATGGGAGGGTTCAAAAATTCAGGACTTTGGTGATACAAAATTAATTCTTCCAAATTTCAAAAATGATGGTTTTTCGTTTAGCCAAAATAATGTTTTTATCATAACTAAACAAAAAATAGGGGAAAAACAGCTCAGAGTTTCTGACCTTATTTGGGAAAATGTTTCCAACAAGGATTTATTTGAATTAGACAAAGGCAGCCTACCCGATTATGATATTGCAGATGTTTCATATTATACCTTAGAGGGAGAAAGCTATGCCAGTATTAATGTTGCTTTATTTAAAAATGTAAAAGGACGGGTTCAGAGGTTATCTTCATTTAATGTTTCTGAAGCCTCAGCTTTGAACACTACAAATAATGTAAACAGAATAGGATCTACAGCAAACCCTCTTTCAAATGGAAGCTTTTATAAGATAAAAGTAGATAAATCGGGGATATTTAAAATTACCGCTCAATTTTTAAAAGATAATGGAATCAATCCGGCATCTGTGAATCCTAAGAATTTCAGAATATATGGAAACGGAGGGCTTATGCTCCCGGAATTTAACCAGGATCCAAGATACAGTGCACTGCAGGAAAATGCCATTCAGGTGGTAGGTGAAGATGACGGTGTATGGAACGACAATGATTTTGCTCTTTTCTATGCTCAGGGACCGGATGGATATAATCTTTATAACAGGGGTAATGGTAACGGTTTTAAAAGAACAGATACCCGCTATGACAGAAGTGATAATGTCAAGAATATATATGAAGACTTTTCATATTACTATATTACCTTTGATAAAGGACCGGGTAAAAGGGTTCAGACCATCGATGGAGATCTTCCTAGTCAGCTGATCACAAGATATGATGACTATCAGGTAATCAACAATGACCAGAAAAACCTTATGAAAGTAGGCCGGGTTTGGTTAGAAGATGCCCCTTTCACTACCGAAAAAACAGTAACCTTTACCACCAAATCACCCATACAGCCATCAGATGTTATAAGATACAGAACCAGAGTGGCTGGCTACAGGGCACAAAAAAATACAATTGAGTATAAGATTAATGATGTAAACCCTTCATCAGGGTCAGTGCCTGAAGATACCTCCAACTTCCAGTATAATCTTTATTTCCTCCTTCCATATAACGGAACAGTAAGCAACCTGAGTGGAAATCAGATTACCTTTAAGTATAATCCCAATATTTCTATCAATCCTAACGGATCATTCTATATAGATTATACTGAAGTACAATATAAAGAGAATCTTGTTTTCAATGGTTCACAAATGAATTTCAGGGATTTCTCTCTGGTAAGCGGCAGCAATACCAACTATGGTTTCAGCATTTCCAATGCTTCCAATATAGAACAGGTATGGGATGTTACGGATATTACCAATGCCAACAGAAGAGTAAATAAGGCAGGTGCCGGAAGTTTCAATTTTGCTTATATGGCTGCTGATCAGAACTTCAATAATGAGTTTGTAGCTTTTAGAGCGGATGCTGCTTTTTCGCCACAGTTTGTGGAGAGAATCGGTAATCAAAATCTTTCTGCCTTACAAAATATAGATTATCTGATCTTAACGGTTCCTCAAATGATGGGCCAGGCACAAAGACTTGCCAGCTACCACCAGACAAAAAACAATTATAATGTAGAAATTGTAGATGTTAATAAGGTATATCAGGAATTTGGAAGTGGAAGCAGGGACCTTACTGCTATAAGAGATTTCGTGACAAGACTGAACACCACCCAGGGAAAACTTAAATATGTATTTATTCTGGGGGATACATCCTATGATTATAAAAATAAAGTTTCAAATAATTCCAATGTAGTTTCCAGCTATCAAAGTGAACAGTCTTCAGATTATGTAGGCTCCTTTGTTACGGATGATTATATTGTAATGACGAAACCACAAACCGCCAACATCATTGAAAACAATCTACCGGATATACCGGTAGGAAGAATTCCTGCATCCAATGCTTCTGAAGCCGGAGATATGATCAGCAAAACGCTTGCTTATTATAATGCACTACCGGGGCAATCCAGTCCGTTTGGAGAATGGCGTATGAGGTTAGATTTTGTGGTAGATGATGACAATGACGATGGGCCACCTTTCCACAATGTGATGAACACTACGCTGGTGAATGTATTTGAACAGCCGGCACAGCAGGAACTGAAAGAATATAATGTTAAGAAATTATACCTGGATTCTTTCACGGCTCAGAGTACAGCAGCAGGACAAAGATATCCGCAGGTCAATCAGGCTATTTCCAATGCTATTGGAAACAGCATGTATCTGTTCTATTTCGGACATGGAGGAATCAACGGCTGGGCACAGGAAAGAGTGTTAACCAGTACAGAAATCCAAAATTCCAATAACTTCTCCAATGTGTACAGCAGGTTCCCGTTTGTTTCTACCATTACCTGTGAATTTACATTATGGGATGAACCTGCCACTAATTCTGCGGGAGAACAGTTCATTAAACTAAAACAGGGCGGTGCTGCAGCTATGATTACTTCCAGCCGTGCTATCGGGGTAATCTACGGACGTCAGTTTACAGATACCTACACCAAAAATATCTTTAAATTGACTAATGATGATTTCGAAACATTAGGAAATGCTCATTTAACGGCGAAGAAACAAAGAGGTGCTGACCTTAACCATTTAAAGGTAAATCTTTTGGGTGACCCTGCCATGAAACTGAGCAGACCTCAAAGACTTTTGGTGATTGATAATATTGAAACGCCTGTTCCCGGTCTGATCAGAGGATTGGATTTTGTAAAGGTAAAAGGACATATCAATAATTCTAACGGAACATTAAACAATACCTTTAACGGAAGGGTTACTATTAATATTTTTGATAAGAGAATCAATAAAAAAACATTAAATAATGACGGACACCTTAGTCCTGTATTAGAATATACAGAAGAAGGAAGCCCTATTGTAAAAGCTTCGGGGATAGCCGTAAACGGAGTTTTTACTGCTGAATTCTATGTTCCTAAAGATATTAATTATACTGTAGGCCAGGGAAGAATATTAAGTTATGCTGACAATAAGGTAATGGATGTCTTCAACAACCAGGCTGTACAGGTGGGAGATATTAATCCTAACGGAATTAATGATAACCAGCCTCCGAAAGTAAAACTGTATATGAATAACACCAACTTTGCTGATGGCGGTATTACCAATCAAAATCCTACCCTTCTTGCCTGTCTTACTGATGATACGGGAATCAATTCTACAGGTTCAGGTGTAGGCCACGATATCACCGTATATCTGGACGGACAAATTATCAACACTATCATTCTAAATGATTTTTATGCCGCAGGAGAAGGAAACGGATGTTTAAATCCCAGCCTTGCAGAATACCAAAAAGGAAATGTAACTTATCCTTTCAGGAATTTAGCCATAGGCCAGCATCAATTATTATTTAAAGTTTGGGACATAAACAATAATTCTACAACTGCCACGTTAAATTTTGAGGTTAAAGATGAGTCTGACCAGCATTTGGTAATCAACCGCCCATTAAACTGGCCTAATCCTTTTACCAATAAGACGTATATTCAGTTTGAACATAACTGTTCCGATATTCTGGATGTGAATGTGCAGATTTATACGATAACAGGAAGATTGGTAAGAACTTTATCTCAGCCGGTGGTTGCAGAACCGTTCCTACAGGGCTTTAGAACACCTCGCCAGGCAATAGAATGGGACGGAAGAGATGATTTTGGGGCTACAGTTGCAAAAGGTACGTATATTTTTAAGATATTTGCAAAAAGTCAGAATCAGGAAAAATGCAAAGGAAGTGCTACAGCTGTAGAAAAAATGGTACTTTTGAAATAATTAAATAATACATAGATAATAATATTAATAAAAAACTGATAATATATAAAAGACAACATATGAATTTAACTACTAAACTGCTTTTAGGATTTGGGTTAAGTGCTGGTTTTCTAGGATATTCACAAGATCTAGGTAAAGTAGGTCCTGTATTAACCGGAGCACCTTTCCTAAGAATTGCACCAGATGCCAGATCAGGAGGTATGGGAGACCAAGGGGTTGTAACCTCTCCGGATGCATTTTCACAATTCTGGAATGCTGCAAAATATCCTTTTAGCAGAACAAGTTCTTCCATCGGTCTTAACTATACACCGTATATGGGAAAACTTACCAATGATGTATTCTTACTATACGGAGCTTTCCATAAGTTTTTGGGACAGGATGAAAGATCTACTATTTCCGCGAGTATTTATTATTTCAATATGGGTCAGGTAGACCTTACTCAATTGGTAGGTACTGAAATTGCTTCCATGGGTACATCAAAACCAAATGAATTCTCTCTGGACGTTGCCTATGCTTTGAAACTATCCGATTCTTACTCAATGGCTGTAACAGGTAGATTTATCCGTTCAGACTTAGCCGGTGGATTCAATACAGATACAACACTTAAGGCTGCTAATTCCTTTGCAGTAGATATTTCAGGATACTACAGTTCTCCAAAATTTACAGGTTTAGGAGGAAATGACGGTAAAATCAATGCCGGTTTTGCGGTTCAGAACCTAGGTCCCAAACTGGATTATACAGGAAATGAAGAATCGAGATCTTATCTTCCTACTATGGCAAGATTAGGGATTGGATATGACATGTACCTGGATGATATGAACAGAGTAGGAATTAGTGTAGAAGGTTCAAAACTTCTGGTTCCGGGATCTGAATATGTAGGAATTGATCCCAATACAAGACAACCGAGATATGAAATTCCCAATGTAGGTCCAATGGCCGGTATTGGAAAATCTTTCAAAAATAAAAATAGTATCATGTACAGTGGTGCTGTAGAATATTCATATGACAATGCTTTTTCTGTAAGAGGAGGTTATTTTCATGAAAGTGAAGAACAGGGTGCCAGACAATTTGCTACAGCAGGTATCGGGTTGAATTACCGTTCTTTCGGGCTTGATCTTTCTTATCTGATTAACATGTCTAAAATTAACAGTGCCTTAGATAACACTCTTCGTTTCGGTCTTACCTGGAACATTGGAGATGAAACATCTAATAACGACCGTTAACAACAGCATCAATATCATCCAAAAGCCTCATCAATATGAGGCTTTTTTGTTGGAAGCAGGAGAAAGGCTGATTGTCAATCGTCAATCCGCTTCGCTCGTCAATTTCTTCAGACCCCATTCACTATTCACTTGGCGAAGCAAAATTAACTATCGGCAACACTTCTCGCCTACTATTAAAGAAATATAACATTTAAGTTTACAAAAGTCTTATCATTATAACTATTTTCTTAAATTCAATAGCTATTTTTGTAGTATGAACTATTCGGCGGAGCTAAAAAAATTTGTAACCAGTCAATATGTATATTCTGCAATCAGAATTACATTAGCTACTGTTCTGCCTTGTTTAGTCCTTGCCCACTTTGGGATTTTAAAAGAATACTTCCTCTTCCCTCTCGGAACCAGCTTTGTAGCTCTTACAGACCAGCCGGGACCTTTTATCCGAAGAAGAAATGCTTTAACTTTTGCCATTTGCTGTTTTGTCTTTGTGGCACTTATTGCAAGCATGGTGATGGACCTTAAACTATTAGTGCTCCTCGAAATCATTGTATTTGGAATGTTTTTCTCCCTGATCGGAGTTTACGGTCAGAGATTAGCTGCTGTAGGCTCGCTATCACTGGTTGTGCTCGCCATCTTTATTGACGGGCATCTTACAGGAAGTAATATCTTAAAAAGCTTACTGATCTTTGCCTGTGGCTGTATATGGTTTTTACTCATCTTTCTTGTTGTAACTACCATCCGGCCTTATAAACTGGCTGGCCAGATGATTGGAGAAAACTATCTTCAGCTGGCAGAATTTTTAAAGATTAAAGCTAATTATTATCAGAAAAATCCTGATTTTGATAAACTGACCACTCAGGTCATTGCTAAACAGATTGAAATAAAAAACCTTCAGGAGGACACCCGGGAAACTGTTTTTAAAACAAGAACCATTGTTAATGAATCTACAACGACCAGTCGTTTACTGATGTTGATGTTCCTGAACTCTATGGACCTTCATGAAAAACTGATGACTTCCGAGAGTGACTATCAAAAATTGCAGCAGAGTTTCGAGGACAGTATGATTCTGGTTAACATTCATGATTATCTTAATCTTTTGGCCGAAGAAATCACCAATATCGGAATTGCCCTCCAAAGTGGAACACGGGCAAAATCTATATTTAATCTGGAACTTGAATTAAAGAACCTTAATTACAATTATTTTGAACTCAGAAATAAACAATTAAGCTCTGAAAATCTGGAAAATTTCATGATCCTGCGTCAGATTCTGATGCGTATTAACGAAATTACCAAAGAGATCAACGAAATTTATAAAGTATTTTCCCAGGATGTGAAACTGGCGAAAAGTTTATCTACCGGACTGGACCTGAAAAAGTTTATGCCGAATGAGCCTAAGCTTAATGCCAAAGTTTTAAGGAATAACATTTCATTATCATCCTCGCATTTTCGCCATGCCATAAGAATTACCACCGCTTTGCTGGTGGGATATCTTTTCTCTATGTTTGATTTTCTGGGACTGGGACATACCTACTGGATATTAATTACCATTACAGCAATCTTAAAACCGGCTTATTCCATTACAAAGCAAAGAAACCTTCTCCGTCTTTATGGAACGGTTACCGGTGCTACCATAGCATATATCATTCTGCACTTTATACACATCAACGGTGTTTTATTTGCCATACTCCTTATAAGTATGATCATGTGTTTCAGCTTTTTGAAAGGACGGTACTTTTGGGCCGTATTATTCATGACGATCTATGTTTTCCTCAGTTTTAATTTCTTAAACCCCGGAAAAGTAGACGTTATTTTCAAAGACAGAGTGGTGGATACAGCTATTGCCGGAATTATTGCTTTTGCAGTGTCTTATATTGTATTGCCTGTTTGGGAACATACCCAGAACCTGGATCTGATGAAAAAATCTGCTGCAGATAACCTCATCTATTTCCAGAGTGTGATTTCTAAATTCCTTGAAGGAAATTTTGATCTTGAAGATTATAAGGTAAAGCGAAAAAATGCAATTATTTCGCTGGCTAATCTTTCAGATAATTTCCAGCGAATGATTTCTGATCCTAAAAACCAACAGAAAAAACTGGAAGTAGTGCATCAGTTTGTGGCTACCTCACACCTTGTTACAGCCTATACCGCTTCTCTTTCTCAGTACTCCAAAAGCAATGAGCAGTATCCTGAAATAGATGCTGAAAGCTGGAGCAGAAAAATTGAAGCTGAGATGCAGCAGACCTCTGCCCTGCTCAACGGTGATGATATCAGCGAAGCTCTTAAAATGGAAAGCCGTCTTGAGCCGGAAGATTCTTCCATTGAAGACCTGCTCATGAAAAGGAAAACGGAGATCGAAGAAAATGAGATTATCGACAGAAGAGATCCCGATAAAATTTCACATTTAACGGAACTTAAAAACATCCATGACATCCTGGAACTGATCTATGATGTAGCCAAGGAACAAAGAAAGGTTATTGAAAAATACAAAATTGAAAAGCACGCTACTCCTCCACAATCGTAAAGCAGTAATCATCAAAAAATTCTACCCTTGCTTTAAACTCATCTGAAAACTGTTCGTCATATACACGGCAGCTAATCTTATGAAGATGCTTAAGCTCAAAAGGTTTCACTTCGTAGTTTTTCTTCAGGGACCAATATTTTGAATGATGGATTTTATACATACTTTCTTTTACACTCCATATAATAGTATAGAAAGTATCTGCTTTATCTTCAGGAATAAATCCTCTTTCATTTTCATACGTGAATTTATCAATCACCCTTAAAATTTTAGGATTGAATTTCTCAACGTCAATTCCTATTTTATTTTTAGAAATGGCAATAGCTGCAAAAGGGAAAGAATGGGTGATGGAAATTTCCGCATCGTGAGGGGAAAGAAAAGGCTCTCTTTCTCTATATAAAATTTTGGAAGATGGCTTTAGCCCTTTCAAGAGTTTGCGTACCATCAGAACTTCCAATAGTTTTTTGGGGTGATAATCCTTTACTTTTTCGGCATTTTCAGGCTCCAGAAGCTCGCGGATATCAAGTTCTTCGCTCTCGTCATACTTCCAAACAAGGATTGTGGCATTATCATCTGAAAAATCTCGGTAAAGGGGCATCGTTTTTTATTCGATAAAAGTAATAAAAAGATGTGGAAAGAGAAAATGAATGAAAGACTGAAAGTGGAAAGCAGGAAGATGGAAGTTAAAATTTGTTCAAAAAGTAATCTGCAAAATATAGATGACAAAGAACCTATCCATACAAAACGGATCTAATGTTTACTTATCCTCTGTAAACCTCCTCCTTCCCTCTTCCTGCTTCAATTTTATTTAGACTGATGGTTCACATCATTTCTATGCTCTATGATCTCCAGATTTTCGCTCACAAAATAAGCACTTCCAAATCCGTTAACATAAGCTCCTTTTACCGGCTGCAAGGCAATTAAAATAAAATCTCCCATATCGGAAATGACATCCACTACTTTCCCATGAGCTTCTTTAAGGTTAGCAATCACCTGAATCCATTTTTCGGAGTCTCTTTCTATCTGAGATGGTACCGCCTCAATAGTCAGACGTTCTCTGGCATATATTTGTTTGGTAGCAGATTCATCTTCAATAAACATCACTGAGGCTTTTCTTCCTTCTGCAAGATTTTTGGTATGTCTCGCCATAAAAGATACCAGAATATAGAATGTATGACCATCCTGTACAAAAGGGGCATAGCTGGAATTAGGGTTTCCTTCTCTATCTACAGTTGCCAGAACTACACTTTTGCTTCTTTCTATCAGCTCTTTTACTTTTGGAGCAACGGGTTTTGCTTTTCTTTGAGATTCGTCTTGGGTATTGGTATGATCCATAATGTATTATTTATGAGATAAAAGTAGTTATTTATATTAAGACTAAATAATTTTAAGCAATGTTTAATCTCATAAACTGAACTCAGGCTGCCGTTTTTTTATCTTAATTATTAATTGTAATTTTGCATTTCGTTATCAATTGAATTTAAAAACTATTCATTACATATGAGTACTACAACACAATACGTTCCTTATAAAGTTAAGGACATTTCCCTAGCAGAATGGGGAAGAAAAGAAATTACTCTTGCAGAAGCAGAAATGCCGGGCCTGATGTCTATCCGTGAAGAGTACGGACCGTCTCAGCCGCTTAAAGGAGCAAGAATTGCAGGATGTCTTCACATGACGATCCAAACAGCTGTGCTTATCGAGACATTAGTAGCTTTAGGAGCTGAAGTTACCTGGTCTTCTTGTAATATTTTCTCTACTCAGGATCACGCTGCTGCGGCTATTGCTGCTGCAGGAATTCCGGTATATGCTTGGAAAGGATTAAATGAAGAGGAATTTGACTGGTGTATTGAGCAGACTTTATTCTTTGGAGAAGACAGAAAACCGTTAAATATGATTCTGGATGATGGTGGAGATTTAACCAATATGGTTTTTGATAAATACCCGGAATTCACAAAAGATATCAAAGGGCTTTCTGAAGAAACCACTACAGGAGTACACAGATTGTACGAAAGAATGAAGAACGGAACTTTAGTAATGCCTGCTATCAACGTAAACGATTCTGTAACTAAATCTAAATTCGACAACAAATACGGATGTAAAGAATCTGCAGTAGATGCTGTAAGAAGAGCTACTGACGTAATGTTAGCTGGAAAAAGAGTGGTAGTTTGTGGATACGGAGATGTAGGTAAAGGTACTGCTGCTTCTTTCAGAGGAGCCGGCTCTATTGTTACCGTTACTGAAATTGATCCTATCTGTGCACTTCAGGCTGCTATGGACGGCTATGAAGTAAAAAGATTAGATACTGTAGTAGATAACGCAGATATCATCATTACTACAACGGGTAACTTTAACATTGTAAGAGGAGAGCACTTCCTTAAAATGAAAGATAAAGCTATCGTTTGTAACATCGGACACTTCGATAACGAGATCGATATGGCGTGGTTAAACAAAAACTATGGTCAGACTAAATCTGAAGTGAAGCCTCAGGTTGATATCTATACTATCGAAGGAAAAGAAGTTATTATCTTAGCAGAAGGAAGACTGGTAAACCTGGGATGTGCAACAGGGCACCCAAGTTTCGTAATGTCTAACTCTTTCTCTAACCAGACGCTGGCTCAGATTGAGCTTTGGACTAACTCTGCGGCTTACAACAATGAAGTATACATGCTTCCTAAACACTTAGATGAGAAAGTAGCTGCTTTACACCTTAAAAAATTAAGCGTAGAGCTTGAAACTCTTTCTACAGAACAAGCTGAGTACATCGGTGTGGACGTAAAAGGACCGTTCAAACCTGAGTACTACAGATACTAAGACTTACATCAAAATATGATATGATCCCACTATTTCCAAATAGTGGGATTTTTTTATTTATACCTACTCAGCATTCCTTATTTTTGCGAACTAAAAAAATAACATGAAAAACTACTTATTTCTGGGACTGATAGGTTCAGTTGTATTCTTTAGCAGCTGCAGCAATAATGATGATAATGATGGAACCAATATACCTTCTGAACCAAAGGTATTATTGAGTAAAATTACTATAGTTTACTATGACAATCCGGCTCAGCCACAGACCAGTATACAAACCCTGGAATACAATAATCAGGGTGAACTTATAAAAACATTATCAGCATCAGGAACTTCCAGGTTCGAATACAGTAATGGAAAACCTACAAAAACCACTTATTATAACCCAGATGGCACGGTAGACTATTATTCGGCCTACACTTACAATGGTGATCAGCTGGTAAATGTTAAAGCAATCTACACTCATCCGGATTACAACAGAACGATTACCTATCATTATAATACGAACGGACAGGTGATCTCTTCCTCACTTTGCCAGTCACCGAACTGCACCAATCCGATTATAAATACTTATGTTTATAATGGAGACAATATTTCATCAGAAACTTCAGAGGGCGGGGGATCCAGTTACGGTACTAAAATTGTTTACTCTTATGATGACAAACTGAACCCATACACAAACATCAACAAATATTTCAAAATTACGATGGGAGGAGCTTATGTAGTAAGCAAAAACAATTATCTGACAGAAAAAATAAGCTACAAAAGTAATGGTGTCTGGATACAAAATCAATCCAGAACTTCTACTGTACAATACAGCAACGCCGGTCTACCTGTTCAGGTGATCTCAAAAGAAGCTAACGGAAGTCTTTCCGCTCAGTACAGTTACGAATATATCACTCAATAAGATAAGAGCTCTCCAATTTGGGGAGTTTTTTTATAAGATATGAGTTATGGAATGTGGTATCCAGGGCTATATTATCCTTATAAATATTCAACAGGAACAGGCTTTAGTCGTTTTCACAATAGAATAAAATCAACTGGCTTTATCCAAAACATAAACCGATAAATATATTTCACCGTATTTTGCCCATATTTTCCCTCTGCCAGAGCTCTATTTATAAAAAATGAATATCTTAGCCCATTAAATAAAACATTAATCTATGAAAAAACAAAAAGTCTCGAATGCATTTATCGCTGCATCATGGGTAGCATTGGGAGCAGGAATGGCTGGTTATATTGTAGGCCTTGCAAGAGCTGAAATGCTGTTGAACGAAAAAGGATATTATTTTACAATCCTACTCTATGGCCTATTTGCGGTTGTTTCTCTTCAGAAAGCAGTCCGCGACAGGTTAGAGAATATCCAGGTAACAGATATTTATTATGGGATCTGTTGGTTTGCAACACTATCATCTATTGTATTACTAGCTGTAGGACTTTGGAATGCCACCATACTTCCGAGTGAAAAAGGCTTCTATGCTTTTGCATTTCTACTGGCGCTTTTTGGAGCTATCTCCGTCCAGAAAAATACAAGAGACAATATGGTTCAGGAATAATATAAAAAGCCTCGCTGAAAAGTGAGGCTTTTACATATTGTAAGTGAGTGAAAACTATTGATCAAAATGATTAGGATGCTGAGCTTTAATATCATCCACAGTTCCCAATACTTTATCTTTCAAAGAATCCTGATATTTCTGAAGATTTTCAGCTACCTGAGCATCCGCACTTCCTAAAATCTTTGCTGCTAAAATCCCTGCATTTAAGGCTCCGTTTAAAGCTACGGTTGCTACCGGAATTCCGCCAGGCATCTGAAGGATAGACAGTACAGAATCCCAACCATCTATAGAATTACTGGACAAGATCGGAACTCCAATTACCGGAAGTGTAGTACAGCTTGCCACCATTCCCGGAAGATGGGCGGCGCCTCCTGCTCCGGCAACAATTACTTTCAGGCCTCTTTCTTTGGCTGTTTTGGCATAATCAAACATCCTTTCCGGTGTTCTATGTGCTGAAACAACGGTCAGCTCGTATGGAATATCCAGGCTTTTCAGAAAATTTGCAGCTTGTTCCATGATTGGCAGATCACTCTGACTGCCCATAATAATTCCTACCATCTTCAATTTTATTAGAGGCTCAAAGATAAAAAATTAAAACCTCATGTTAAAATTTAAGTCAAAAAGCTTAAAACTAAAAAAATGTAAACCAAAAAGAATTAATCACTCCCTAATCACCATATTTAACATTTAAAATAAAGGCAAAAATTCATTAAACACAGATCTGTATCAGTAAAAATTACATTAACTGAGTCCATGCCGTTTATTTGAAAACCGGTAAATTTGCCGATTACACTTCATTTACCTTGAAAGATTATAAACTCATTTTTGCCATTTTTACTGTTGCTATTGTTTGGGGAACCACATTTTTAGCCATTCGTGTTGCAGTAGAAACTATTCCCGCATGGTTTGTTGCAGGAATCCGTCAGCTTTTTGCTTCTATTATTATGCTTGTCATCCTCCTTTCAAGAAAAGAATTTAAGTGGATTGGCTGGAAAAACCTGGGTTATCAGATTATTTTTGCTTCCCTAATGCTGATTATAGCCAATGGAATGGTTACAGTAGCTGAAGAAAGCGTAACAAGCAGTCTGGCTTCTCTGATCAGTGCCTGTGCTCCTATTCTGGTATTTCTGGGAAGTCTCGCCATTGGCCTGCAAAAGTTCAGCTTTCGGGCTATGACTGGTGTTTTGATATGTTTCAGCGGTATCCTTTTTGTGTTTTGGGATGGGCTTAAGGATCTTGCCGACCCCCAATACCGAACAGGAATGATTTTCCTTTTCTGTGCTATTTCAGGATGGGCTTCGGGAACAATATTTACTAAAAAAATGAATATCCAAAGCGGAAATATAACCCTGAACCTATTTTATCAGTTTCTGTTCGCTGGCGTTGTTCAGATCATCTTCGCCTTCATTTTTTCAGAAAACTACAACTTTGAAAACTGGACCTTAAAGAGTATCTCCGCGATGTTATACCTTTCTATTTTTGGCTCTGTAGCTGCCTTTTTTGCATTCCATTATGCATTAACAAAGATCTCCCCGGTACAGGTTTCCATTATTGCCTATATCAATACAATTATTGCTATTTTCTTAGGATGGCTGATTATGGATGAAAAGATCTCTTTTAAATTTATTATTGCAACAGCCTTGATTATTTGTGGTGTTTTTATTATCAATTACAGACCTGAAATGTTTAAAAGGAAAAAGTCTGAGATCATGGAAAAACAGGCTTAATTTTACCACAAAAGCGTTAGATTTTATAAAGTTATTTTTAATTCCTCAAATATACTTAAGTTTTTGAACATCTTTGATTTGGTACAGGATTATCTCTGGCCACTCAACACCAGAACAAAAGGTTACCTGTTGATAATTTGCCTCTTTTTCATTTTTTCCTTATATTGTTATACTCAACCTACACAATATGCTAAAAAACACATTTTTTGTCCTTCTGGCAGCCTCTTTACTTTTAATAAGCTGTGACTTTAAAGAAAAAGAAAAAAACCTGACAGACAGAGAAAAACAATTACTCGAAAAAGAGAAAATATTTGCCACAAAAGAATCCGAATATCAGTCACTTCTTAAAATGAGAGACAGTGTTTTTGCAAAAAAAGATTCAGTAAAAATAGCAGTATGGCCGGCAGAAATTTCGGGAGCATGGAACGGAAAAGTAATATGCACAGAATCCAGCTGCAGCGAATATGCAGTAGGCGATCAGCGTACAGATATCTGGGAATTTGATAATGATTCTACCCAGCCGATCACCAAAATCATCAACAATAATAACCTGGTAAGGCTTTATTCCGGTAAGTTTGAAAATAACGAGATTAAATTGTCTTTTAAAACAGATTCTACGGCCAAAAAGAATGTGGAAATGAGTGTCCTTCTTAACGATATTTCTGATAACAAAATCAAGGGAACCAGAACCATTACATCTGATGGCTGCAGTGCCAAGTTCTCTGTTGAGTTAGTACGTTCCACAAAATAAACACCTATGATGTTACTGAGTATACATAACCTGAGTCTTCCCATAGAAGATCCGGTATTAAAGTTCCTGTTGGTGCTGGTCATTATTCTTGCAGCCCCATTATTATTGAATAAAATTAAAGTTCCACATCTGTTGGGGCTTATCATTGCCGGGGCCATCATAGGACCTAATGGTTTCAATGTACTGTCCAGAGACAGCAGCATTGTCGTTACGGGAACCACCGGCCTCCTCTATATTATGTTTCTGGCCGGGCTGGAGATCGATATGGGTGATTTTAAAAAGAATAAGTGGAAAAGCCTCACTTTTGGGATCTATACCTTTACTGTTCCTTTTGTCCTGGGATATTTAGGCGGATATTACCTCCTTCATTTCTCGATGCTGACTTCTATATTATTTGCCAGCCTTTTTTCCTCTCATACCCTTATCGCCTACCCATTGGTAAGTAAACTGGGAATTGCAAAAAATAAGGCCGTCAATATTACAGTTGGAGGAACAATGATCACCGATATTCTGGCTTTATTGGTTCTTGCGGTAATCGTTGGAATGTCTCAGGGAGATGTAGGGACTGAATTTTGGGTAAAACTATCGGTTTCTTTTGTAGTTTTTGCCCTTATCGTATTAATTGTATTCCCTATTATCGGACGGTGGTTTTTCAAAAGAGTGGATGATAAAATCTCGCAGTATATTTTTGTACTGGTCATGATTTACCTGGCTGCGATGCTTGCTGAGCTGGCCGGTGTAGAAGCTATTATCGGTGCATTTTTTGCCGGATTGGCGTTAAACAGACTTATTCCCCATACATCTTCTTTAATGAACAGAGTGGAATTTGTAGGAAATGCGATCTTCATTCCGTTCTTCCTGATCAGTGTTGGTATGCTGATCGACTTTAAGGTTTTCTTTAAAAGCTGGGAAACACTGGAGGTAGCCGGAATTATGCTTGCAGCTTCCATTGGAGGAAAATACCTTTCTGCCGTAGCCACTCAAAAAACTTTCAGACTGACAAAAGAAGAAGGAAAACTGATCTTCGGACTAAGTTCTGCTTCAGCGGCCGCCACACTGGCATCAGTGATGGTAGGTTATAACATTATCCTCTCTGAAACCGAAACAGGAGAACCTGTAAGATTACTGAATGAACATGTACTGAACGGAAGTATTTTACTGATTCTTATTTCCTGTACCATTTCCTCTTTTATTTCTATGGCAAGTGCCCAGAAAATTGCAGAATCTGATAATGAGGATACCGTTTCGGGGAACAGCCATGAAGATGAAAATATACTATTAGCCATCAACCATGAAGAAACTGTTGAAAGGATGGTTAATCTTGGAATCCTCATAAAAGCCCACTCCAATACGGAAGACCTGTTTGCTTTAAATGTAATTAATGAAGATAAGAATGAATCTTCTGTAAAAAATGCAGAAAAACTTCTTCATCAGGCTACCGATGCAGCTGCCGCAGCAGATGTAAAATTACAGGCTTTGAAAAGATACGACAATGATGTTATCAATGGGGTCAACAACGTCATTAAAGAACAGAAAATTACCGATCTTATTATCGGATTGGAGGATGAGAAGGGATTCTCTCCGTCTTTTGTTTATAATCTATACAATGGTTACCTTCAGAATGATGATGTGAATGTATTGGTATACCATGCGGCACAGCCTCTTTCTACAATCAAAAGGTACGCTGTAATGATTCCTGAAAATGCCCATAAAGATGCAGGATTTTTCCATGCCCTTTTAAGAGTCTGGAATATTGCCAGAAATTCCGGGGCAACAATGGCTTTTTATGCGCCTGAAAATATCATTGATATCCTTCAGAAAATCATGAAGAAAGCCAGCATAGAAGCAGAATTTATTATTATGAGTACATGGCAGGACGGCGAAAAAACAGCTGCTCAGCTGAAAGATGATGAAGCTTTGATTATTTTGATGGCAAAACGGGGCATGAAGTCCTATATTCCAAGAATGAGATTAATCCCTGAACTTTTAAACAGGAATCTGAGTGACAATAATTATCTTTTGATTTTCCCATTCTCCGAATATGATAAAAACAGCCCTGAAATACGCTCCGTAGGAAACCATGGTGACTTTGTGGAAATCGGAAATGTGATTCAGAATATTTTTAAGTAATACAGGTTATTTCAGCCAAAATTTTAACCTTTAAAACAACATTGAAAACAAAAAAATATTCCTTTTAACAGCCGCCTTGCTAAAACCCACTCCTATTGAATGTATCAAGCAAAAACATGATAATTTCTCAGGTTGTACAAGAAAAATATAAAGCACTAAAAAAGGAAGCTATTTCAAGACAGAAACAGCTTCCTTTTTATATTTTTGATGGCTTAATTATTCTGCAATCACTCTCACCATTCCCTTCACCATGACAAGCTTTTCCATCAGCTCTTCTCTGGAATCTGCCAACACATTGATATGACCCATTTTCCTTCCCGGTTTGGTTTCTGTTTTTCCATATAAATGAATATAAGTTTCAGGCAGTTGAAGCACGTCTTCCATTCCTTCATAGATTACTTTTCCGGCATATCCCTCTGCTCCCACCAAATTCAGCATACCGCTATAGGTAATGGCATCCGTATCCGCTAATGGTAAGTTCTTTACCACACGGTACATTTGCTCAAACTGTGAATTGGTATTTCCTTCCTGACTCTGGTGTCCTGAGTTGTGTAATCTTGGAGCGGTTTCATTAACCCATATTTTCCCTTCTTTATCCAAGAATAATTCAATAGCAAACAATCCCGGAGAATTAACAGCATTTAAAAACTTCTCAGTAATAGAATCAATCTGAGACTGAACATCTTCAGTAAGAAGAACCGGGCATACATTAAAGTCTAACAGATTCAACTTCGGATCGGCAACCATTTCCGTTACAGGAAAAATATTGGTTTCCCCTTTTTCATTTCTGGCTACAATTACAGATAATTCTTTATCAATATCCACAAGGCTTTCGATCACAGAGGCATCCTTCCATAGATGTTGGTAATCATCTTCCGTTTTAATCACCTGTACCCCTTTTCCATCATAGCCTCCCGTATTCATTTTCTGAACAAACGGTAACGGCATCATGATTTTTTCATCACCGTTCCAGACAATCTGAAATTCAGGACTTGGAATATCGTGAGCTTTATAAAATTCTTTCTGAAGGATTTTTTGCTGGATGGTTTTAATAATATTAGCATTAGGAACTACTCTTATTCCCTGATTTTCAAGTTCTGCCAACGCATCAGCATTTACATGTTCTATTTCAATAGTAACAACATCTTTATCTTTTCCGAAGTTCAGAACTGTTTCATAATCATTAAAGTTTCCCTGTGTAAAATATGAGATATTATGACAAGGTGCATCGGACGCAGGATCCAATGTATAAAACTCATCGTCATATTTCAATGCGCTCTGTATCAACATTCTTCCCAGCTGTCCGCCTCCCAGAATTCCTATTTTCATTTTTTATTTTTATTAGATTTATTCTTATTGAAGTTTATCAATTTTTAAGTACCCAAGTTCCATTGGATTTTCCTGATTCTCTGCTTCAGTTTTTTTAAGGACTATAGAATATTTTTCTTTCATTTTTACAGGAAGAATATCATTCACAGTGAAAATATCATCGATATCTACCCCGTGTTTATCATCTACATGGCTTACAGCTCCTTCAAATCCCATTGTCTGATAAAATTCAGTAGCTTTTGCTCTCTTTATAATCTCTCCCATAGACTGGCCAACCATAAGATGCTGTTCATGAAATTCTTCAAAGAAACCTCTCTTATATCCTCCCAAATTAAGAAAATACAGCTGTTCTTCAGATATCTTTTCTCCCTTCTCTACAATCTCCACTTCATATCCATCCGCAAATTTAACCTCCTGATAACAATCAATATGTATCTTACCTTCAGCTTCCTTCCAGAAGTCTTTCATATCCGGAACCAAATCTTTAAGGCTTTCGGCAATCCCGAAAAATACATCGTGCTGTTCAATATTCCTTCCTTTAGGAGTAGCCCCAAGGATGACATAAAATAATTTCATTTCATTTTTCATGCATACAAAAATACGTTAAATTTATCTTTTTCAAATGTTTGGCAGACTACTACAATAATTTTATATTTGTAACATTAATTGTAGTATGTCAGAAATCATCATACTCTTCCTTGGCGCAATTTCCGCTGGTCTTTTAGGTTCACTTACGGGTTTAGGAGGGGGAGTTATCATCATTCCTTTATTAACGCTAGGTTTTGGCGTTCCAATGCATTATGCCATCGGCGCTTCCCTCATTTCGGTGATCGGGACTTCTTCCGGTGCAGCAGTAGCCTTTGTAAAAGAAGGTTTTACCAACATGAGAATCGGAATGTTCCTCGAAATTGCCACTACAGCAGGCGCTATTATCGGAGCCTTAGTTTCGGGCATGCTTAATCCCAATACCATCGGAATTATTTTCGCCAGTATTCTACTTCTGACGGTTGTTTTAAATCTTAAAGGAAAACCTGACCACCAGGAACCACTCGTAAAAGGAAGCCTCGAAGACAAGCTGAAACTTTACGGGACTTTTCCTGATAAAGGAATATTAAAAAGCTATTCTGCAAGAAATACAGTTCCGGGATTTTTGATGATGATGTTTGCAGGAGCAATGTCCGGGCTTTTAGGAATAGGTTCCGGAGCGTTGAAAGTATTGGCCATGGACAATATGATGAAACTGCCTTTCAAGGTTTCTACAACCACCAGTAATTTTATGATTGGAGTAACGGCAGTAGCCAGTGCCCTGATTTATTTTCAAAGAGGAGAAATCATCCCTGTTATTGTAGCACCCGTATTGATAGGTGTGGTTATAGGAAGTTTTATAGGTTCAAAAACACTGATGGTCTCAAAAACTAAAAAACTAAAAGTCTTTTTTGCCATTGTAATCACGATCCTTTCCATTTATATGATGTATAACGGTATCAATAAAAGCTTCAGATAATGAAAAAGAATTTTACAGATATAGACCTGAACCGTTCCGTAGGAAATCTTCTGAGATTAGGCGTTATTCTATCTGTGATAACCTCAATGATAGGTTTCATCAAGCTTTTTACCGAAGGTTTTGAAATGCCCAAAAAATACACCTCACTGGATATTGGCAACTCTTCAGAAAAAGTGTGGAGTCATTTCTGGAATTCTCTATGTAAAGGTGAAGGAATGGCTATTATTCAGCTGGGAATTCTTCTGCTGATCTTCACTCCCTTAATGAGGATTGTCTTCGCTTTAATAGGCTACTTAAAAGAAAAAGACTACGTATATGTAGTCATTTCCTCTATTGTTTTGGCCATAATGGCTGTAAGCTTTTTCGCGGGGTACGCACACTAACATTTTTACATTTCATAAAACTCCAGTGGCAGCTGGTCGGGATCCTGGGTAAAGAAAAATTCTTTTCCTGTGAATTCATCAATCCTGATCTCTTCACAATTCAAACCTTTATGTACTAATTCATTTCGTTTTTCTGCAACATTTTCAACAGAGAAAGCAAGATGCCTCAGGCCACAAGCTTCAGGTCGTGAAGGTCGCTTAGGCGGGTCAGGAAAAGAAAACAGCTCAATAACGTAATGATCTCCAATCGCCAGATCAAGTTTGTAAGACTGCCTTTCTTCACGATAGACCTCCCTGATTATATGTAAGTTTAAAATTTCCGTATAAAACTTCTTTGATACCACATAATCTGAACAGATAATGGCAATATGATGGATCTTCATCTTCATTTATATTTTTTTAATCGTTGTATACCAGGCTTTACTATTTTATTTCCCTGCAATTGTCTTTTCTTCTTGTATCGATAATATACTGGATTTTCCAGTCATTATTTTGCTTTATCAACTGAAAACTATTGGCTCCGCAATGAGAGAATTTGCCCTTCAGATAGAAGGAATAAGGAGTGAATACGCTTGCCAGATTCCCATCCGTATGCACGGCATCTACTACAATCCTTTCTTCCAAGTCCCCTTTTGAAAATTTAGAAACAGAGGCTATGAAATCCTGAATACTATCATTTTTTACACTTCCGTCTTTTGTTATAGTCTGAAGAACGGCATTTTCAGTAAACACAGATTTCAGCAGCTCCGGATCAGCATTCTTCATAGCAAGAAACAAATTCCGGATAGGTTTTTCAATGTCCTGATTTTGCTGACCAAAACAAAAAGTACTGAATACCAAAAGAATTAAGACTATTTTATTCATATGATAATGGATTTAATTGGATGAATAAAAGTAAGAAAAATCCAAGAATATAAATTGTTCGCTGCCTTTATTTCCATTGTTTAGATCCCTACGGAAGAGACTGATAAAAATATCTATAATTATAATCTGACAAAAACTTATTTTTTCATCATTACATAAAAATAAAGCACTCAGTTTGTCATTCCACAGGAATCCCAGCTTCTTAATGTTAAAGTATAAAAAGAGTATCGTATTAACTGCGATGTTTATTACATTGTTTAGATTCCTACGGAATGAACAAAAGCACTGATAAATATATAATTATAATCTGATTGAAACTTATTTTTTCATCATTACATAAAAATAAAGCATTCAGTTTGTCATTCCGCAGGAATCCCAGCTTCTTAATTTTAAAGTATAAAAAGAGTATCGTATTAACTGCGATGTTTATTTATATTGTTTAGATTCCTGCGGAATGAACAAAAGCACTGATAAATATATAATTACAATCTGATTGAAACTTATTTTTTTCATCATTACATAAAAATAAAGCATTCAGTTTGTCATTCCGCAGGAATCCCAGCTTCTTAATGTTAAAGTATAAAAGAATACAGTATTGTTTATTATATTTATAAACCGTTGTAAGATGATCCTATAGAATCATATTACAACAACAAAACAAATACACAAATGATAGGATTTTCAGAAGGAATATATACATTTTACATCTATATTCTCACCAATAAAAACAGATCTGTTCTCTATACAGGAGTTACAGGTAACCTTCATAAAAGATTATATCAACATAAAATAAAGAAAAGCCCAAGCAGTTTTACAGCAAGATATAATGTTGAGTTTTTGATTTATTATGAAAAATACGACTGGATTCACCATGCAATTGAACGAGAAAAGGAGATTAAAAGTTGGTCAAGAATAAAAAAACTGGAATTAATAAGAGAAGTAAACCCGAATTTAGAGTTTTTGAATTACCTGTTTGAACATTGGTTTTAAGCTATGTTTTCAAGTGATGAATTCAGGTTATAGAAATTTAAACATAATCTTTGTCATTCCGCAGGAATCCTGGTCTCTTAATGTTAAAGTATAAAAAGAGTATCGTATTGACTGCGATGTTTATTTATATTGTTTAGATTCCTAAGGAATGACAAAAGCACTGATAAATATATAATTACAATCTGATTGAAACTTATTTTTTTTCATCATTACATAAAAATAAAGCATTCAGTTTGTCATTCTGCAGGAATCCCCAGCTTCTTAATCTTAAAGTATAAAAAGAGTATCGTATTGACTGCGATGTTTATTTATATTGTTTAGAATCCTAAGGAATGACAAAAGCACTGATAAATATATAATTACAATCTGATTGAAACTTATTTTTTTCATCATTACATAAAAATAAAGCATTCAGTTTGTCATTCCGCAGGAATCCCAGCTTCTTAATTTTAAAGTATAAAAAAGTATCATATTGACGGCGATGTTTATTTAGATTGTTTAGATTCCTGCGGAATGAACAAAAGCACTGATAAATATATAATTACAATCTGATTGAAACTTATTTTTTAATCATTTACATAAAATAAAGCATTCAGTTTGTCATTCCGCAGGAATCCCAGTCTCTTAATTTTAGAGTATAAAAAGAGTATCGTATTGACGGCGATGTTTATTACATTGTTTAGATTCCTAAGGAATGACAGAGCACTGGTAGGAATATCAATAAGTTTGGGCAATAAAAAAAGTGAGCTAAAGCCCACTTTTATTGAATATTATCTGTTTTCTAAAACCTCATCACATCCTTCACTACTCCATTCTTCTGGGTATGCTGCAGCAGTTCTTCTTCAATGAATGTTTTTATTTTTTCTTCAGTTCCGTTATTTGGGAATAAAAGGTGGACATTAGCTCCGGCATCCAGTGTAAAGAATAAAGATAAACCGGTTTCTTTTCTAAAATCCCAGATCTTATTGATCACTTCCAGCGTTCCTGTTCTCATCAGAATAAAAGCAGGATCACTCATCATCATCATTGCATGAAGAGTAAGCGCTTCATGTTCAACCAATTTAATAAATTGCTCCATATTTCCACTTTTCAGGATCTCTTTCATCGGAACAAAATTCTCCCTTGCTTCCTGAAATCTTCTTGCTGCATATGGATTGGTCTTCATCAAACCATGTCCTACCGTTGAAGAAACACTTTTCTGTCCTTCATGAATTAATAAAACCCAGTCGTTAAAGCTTCTGAAAGTTTCATGAATTTCATGATCCGGGTAAGGGACAGCAAATAGATCAGAACTATTCTCAATCTCATCTGTTTTCCCCCACACCACAAGTCCGTTGTATAAGCTTCTGCAAGCACTTCCACTTCCTAACCTTGCTAAGAATGAAGCTTTTTTCAAAGATTCTTCGGCTGAAGATGCACCGGTGAACATTTCGTCCAAACTCATCAGACATTTGGCGATAGCACCAAACCCTGAAGCAGAACTAGCAATCCCGGAACTGTGTGGAAATGTATTTTCAGTTCTGATGATATATTTTCCTTTTAAAATCCAGGGAAGATACTGTTCAATATTTTTGAAATATTTTTCAATTTTTTCGGCAAATTGTACTTCCTCATTTCCTGCCAGAAAAGTATGAACAGAAAAAGGCTCATCAGCCACAAATTCCATTGAAGTATTAGTTTTACAGTGATTTAAAGTATAACTGATACTCGGATTAGCAGGAATCTGATTCTCATATTTCCCCCAATATTTAATCAGGGCAATATTAGACGGACAGCGTTCTGAAACGGTCTGTGTATGAATCGTAAAGTTTGGATTTCCTATAAATTCTTGTGTTGTCATCGTTTATTTTAAATGATAAGACTTTTTTTAATCACCCCGACTAATCTTTGATTTGCTACTCCTCCGAAAGAGGAGAATTCTTATATCAATCAAGATATTCGTAAAAACCAGGGATTTTTGAAAAATAATATGTTTATAAAATTTTACAATTAGTACATTTTCTCAATAATATCCGCATATTTTTTAAGGACTACATTTCTTTTGACTTTCAGTGTAGGAGTAATTTCTCCAGTATTGATGTCAAATTCTGCCGGCATTAAGGTAAATTTTTTCACTTTCTCATAATCGGCAAGATGGCTTTGCAATTCTTTCACTTTATCTTTATAAAAGTTGATCACCTTTTCGTTGGTTACTATATCTTCCCAGCTTGTAAACGGAATATTATTATTCTTGATAAAGTCCTGCAGGAATTCAAAATTCGGAACAATTAATGCAGAAACAAATTGTCTTCCCTCTGCAACCAGCATGATCTGCTGTATAAAGTTATTATTGGTCAGAAGGTTTTCAATTTGTTGTGGAGCAATATATTTTCCGTTGGATGTTTTCATCAGATCTTTGATTCGGTCTGTAATGATCAGGTTTCCTTTTTCATCAATTTTCCCTGCATCACCCGTTTTGAACCATCCATCACTGGTAAAAACTTTCTGAGTTTCTTCAGGTCTGTTGTAATATCCTTTCATAATTCCGTTTCCTTTAGCCTGGATCTCATCACTTTCTCCAATCCTAAGTTCTACTCCCGGTAGCGGCTTTCCACTGGTACCATGCTCGAAATGAGTCAAAGGGAAAAGTGTTAAAGTAGCTGTAGTTTCTGTCAACCCATACCCTACTGTCACATGGATTCCTACAGATTCAAAGAATTTGGTTACTTCAGGGGATAAAGAAGCACCTCCACAAGGCAGGAACCATAACCGGCCTCCCATTTTCTCCTTTATTTTACTGAAGACCAGCATATCTGCAACAAATTCTTTACATTTCAATCCAAAAGGAACAGGCTTTTCATTTCTTCTAAACTCTGCAGTTTCCCACCCTGTTTTTAAAGCCCAGTCAAAGATTTTTTTCTTAAATGATGAACCTTCCTCGGCTTTTTCCAATACTCCGGCATATACTTTCTGGAAAAATCTCGGCACCGCACACATGGTGGTAGGCTTTACCTCTTCCAGTGCTTTTGCTACGTTTTTCGGATCTTCAAGGAAGTAGACCCTTGCTCCTCCATAGAGGCAAAGTAAGCTCCAGCTTCTTTCAAAAACATGACTTAAAGGTAAAAATGCCAATGAAAGTTCTTCTTCAAAGTTTTTAAACTTAAAAAACTCAAAGTGCGAGTCAAAGGCTTTAATAAAATTTCCGTGGGTAAGCATTACTCCTTTTGGTGTTCCGGTTGTTCCGGAAGTATAGATCAGCGTTGCTGTATCTTCATATTCTCTTTTACAGATTTCCAGTGTTGAAGAAGCTTTTGCTATAAAATCCTCAAGGTAGAAGCTGTTAAATTCTTTCTTGATCCATACAGATTTCTTAGAAATAATAATGGTACCAAGGTTATTTTCTTCTTTATGTAAAATCTCCAGACAAGCATCATACTGAGCCTGATCTCCAACTAAGACAACCTTAGCACCGGAATCATTGATGATATATTCAGCCTGTTCGGCATTATTTGTGGAATAAACAGGAACGGTAATCGCTCCAATAGACATTGCTGCCAAATCGCAGATCATCCATTCAGAAGAATTGTCTGAATAAACAGCTACTTTATCGTCTTCCTGAACTCCTGCCTCTTTCAAGGCATTCGCTGTTTTAAAAATAATTTCACTGAATTTCTGCCAGCTCAGCTCTTTCCAGGCTTCATCTTTCTTTTTAAAGCCTATTGCAGCTTTTACAGGATGTTTTTCTACATTTTTAAGGATAATTGCCTCTGCCAGATTCATTTCTTCAGCTTTTTGTCGTTAATATAATTATTCAGGTGAAAGTCTATACTTTCTTGTACAGGAATAAACTGATATTTCAGTTTTTCCTTTATTTTTTGGTTGGAAATGGTGTTGAAAGAAGAGATCGCTTCAATATTTGATTTGGTCACCATTTTCAGCTTTGGAATCAGCCATCCGAGAAGCATATTGGCTACTCTTCCCAGATTCAGTAGTGATTCGGGAAGTACTTTAGCATCTTTAAGTCCCAGTCTTGTTCGGATTTGTTTGGCTAGATCTGTAAATCTTTTATTTTCGGAGACAATAATAAACCGTTCTCCAAAAATGTTATGCTCCAGAAGTTCTATAGCAATTTTTGCAACATCTCTTACATCTACATAGGCCGAACCACCGGCAAAGGTAAAACCATTATCCGCAAAAGTAGAGAAAAGCTCACCACTGCTTTGGTTCCAGTTTCCGCTTCCTACAATCATTCCCGGATTGAGAATGGCTACATTGAGTCCTTCTGCAGAAGCCCTCCAAACTTCCATTTCTGATAGATGTTTGGAAATAGCATAGGAAGAATGTTCAAGTTTGGGATTAAAATCAGAATCTTCATCCAGCTCCCCGTCTTCATTAAAATTATCCAAAACAGCAACAGAGCTTACGTGCAGAAATTTTTTCACATCAGATCCTTCGCAGGCAAACAACAGGTTTTCTGTTCCTTTGATATTGGTATGGTACATTTCTTTTTCATCTTTGGGATGAAAGCTTACTTTTGCGGCACAGTGATACACTTCTTCTACTCCTTTTAAAGCGGTCTGAAGAGTATAGAGATCATTAAAATCTACATCTACCCATTCGATCTTATTAAAAAAATCATCAGGATTTTCAGTATAAAAGCGATATGAATGCCTTACTTCGTTTAAATTGCTGCCCGGCCTTTTGGAAGCCCTTACGTTTTTACCTCTTTTAAGAAGCTCCAACACAAGTACTCTTCCCAGAATTCCGGTAGCACCCGTTACAAAAACCATTAATTATGTTACTTGATTGCTGACTAAAATATGACAATATTTTCTATCCGGCAATTCTTCATTCTTCTGCAAAAATATTTTGAAAAACTGCTTCTGCAAATTTGCGATTTTTAAAGCATAATTCAACTTAATTTAACCAATATTATCATTCCGTAAATCATAAAATGAGCAAATACTGCTGAATTATTCTCCAAATACAAGAGAGGTAAAAGCCCCGGAAATAAATTGTCATTCCTTAGAAATCCGGATATGCTATTTTAAAATTGGATAGCCTGGATACCTAAGGAATGACAGTTATTGAAGATTTTTTTTATTTTTTACGCTGTAACCATATTATTTCTTCTTGGCGCTTTGTCGCAGAGGACATCTGCAATACTTTTAGAGATAAGATTTTCTTCTGTAAGATTATCCAGCCAGAAAAACTCTCCTGCTGCATTGATTTCAATAAAGAAGTATTCGTCTTCAGGGGAAACAATAATATCTATTGCTCCATAATCAACGTTGTATACATCCAGGAGTTCTAATAATTTTTCTTCCACCTCTCCCGGAAGCTCCGTTCTTACCCATTTATCGATCAGATTCACGCCATCTTTCCTCCAGTCTACTTTGGAATCTTCAAACTGTTGGGAATCTACCTCAAAAGCATATACATCTCTTCCTACGATGGTAACCCTAAGTTCTTTTTTCTTCTCAATCATCTTCTGAAACTGCATTGGACAATACAAAAGTGAATCCAGCTCTTCCAGCCTGTCTTCACTGACAACATTTGTAAAAACCACATTCTCCACACCATCTTCATAAATAGCAAATCCGGTCTGCATTTTGGCCACTACATTCTGATGTTTAAGAATAAACTTTCTGGCTTCTTCAGGGTTATTGGTAAGACAGGTTTCAGGAATTTTCAGCCCTATTTTATCTGCCACTTTCAACTGTTCTTCTTTACTGTCGAGTCTTCGGTAAACACTTGGTTTTCCCAATGAATAGACATCTACGGATTCAATAAAACCAAAAATGGTATTGCGGATCTCTCCCATTGCAGCTCCGTAAAATTTAGCTTCCAGCTCGTCTCTCAAGCCTTTTCCTATATTGTAAGCTCTTCTGTACCAGATAGCAGAAATATCATCTAAGCGGTATTTCACTTCCTGGGTCTCAAGAATACTTACCCATTCTCCATCCTGAAAAACAGTGGACAGTTTATTTTGTAAAGGATATAAGTCTACATCAAAACGAATGACCTCACAGCCATTTTTCCCGATATATTCTGTTACTTTTTCAATTGAAAAGTTATCTGCAGTATGTGTTATAATTAAAATTTTATCCATGGAAACTGATTCTTTTTATAAGATTGTCGGCAATTCTCTGTGCTATAGGAAAGTTCAGTTCTTTCTGTAACATTCCCCATTCTCCCTGTGGATTCACTTCCAGAAAGTAGTAGCTACCATCTCTTCCTTTAATCATGTCAATAGCTCCCATATAAAGTCCCATTTCTTGCATCATCGAACTTATATTTTTTTTGATATTTTCCGGCAATTCATAGGCGGACCAAAAATAGCTTTCGTGAGCAACACGCCAATCGACATTCTCACTGTTGTTAATTTTGCCTGTAAAAAACTCGCCGTCCACATATGCTATTCTCAGCTCATATTCTTTATCGATATAAGGCTGAAAAATCATGGGACAGTACGCAATATCCGAAATATTGACAAGGGTATCTTCTTCAATGATTGTCGTAGAAATCTGGCTTTCACCACCCATTGCTTTCACGGCCACATTGTGAAGTTTGGCAATCGCTTTTCCGTTACAGTGCTCATAAAAAAAAGCAGTAATCTTCTCTTCATCGTTGGAAAATATCGTTTTGGGGATGATCAGCTTATTTTTTTGAGCAATTTTAAGCTGAAACATTTTATTTCCGTCAATTTTCCTTTCCTTTTCAGAAGGGTTGATCCAAGGAATATTTTCTAAAATTGTCATCAGATTAAATCGGAGGCTTCCGTATTCTTTCAGGAAGATTTTTTCATAATCTTCATCCAACTCTTCCGGAACGCTTATTTTCCAGGCTTTCCTATGCCACACCCCTTTAACATCATCTGAGTGAAGAGTATTTCCCAATTCATCCGTCAGTTCGAATGAATTTTCATTGATACTGATTTTCTGAAAATGGTTCATTTTGTCAGAATTCAGCCTGAAATATGGAATATGTTTGGAATTAAGATATTCAAAAAAGAGATCGATATTATAGAAATCCTGTGAGTGGGTAATACAGAGAATCATGAGCCGGTTTTTATTAAAAAGGGAAACTTAATGTTTTAAGTTTCCCCTTACTATAGTTTTGTTCTGTTCTATTACTTATACTTCTAAAGAATCATCATCACCATCAGAAGGGTATTTCATAGTGTGTTCCATGTCCTTCAGTGCGGATGTTACAGTGTCGATAACCGGTTTTGTAATCACATCTCTTTCAGGAATTGTGATTTCTAATCCTCCTTTCACTGTTTCAGGATCTTTAAGTTGTTTTTCTAGAAATGAAGCGAAAAACGGTTTCTTTTTTGAATTTTTGTTTTCCATAAGTTATAATTTTATTTTTGGGAATTGATATAATGATAGTTTGGATCCGAATTATAATTCATCTCCTGACTCATCGCTGTCGGATGGATATTTCATTGTTACGTTATCATGCCCCGGAAGAGATACATTATCTTCAAGTGCTGAAGTAATAGAATCCTTGATAACCGAAGTAACATTATCCAGACTTACTGAAGTAATAGCCCCTCCTTTCACTGTTTCAGGATCTTTAAGCTGTTTTTCTAAGAAAGATGCGAAAAATGGCTTCTTCTTTGAATTTTTGTTTTCCATAAGTTAAAAATTTTATTTTTTTGATAAACCAAAGTACAAAAAAATTCAACTCATGGAGAAATAATTAATTATTTTAATAAAATTTTAACATATATAACAAAAACGATGAATAGTTTTAATTCAATCCAAGAAATTGTTTGACAACTTTTGCAAAATCCACAGGATTTTCTGCTTGCACCCAATGTCCTGCATTTTTTACCGTAACCACAGTCGCCTTAGGAAACTGCTGCTTAATACCATATTCATCCTGTGGCAGAATATAATTGGATTTATCACCGGCAATAAATAAAGTATCGCCTTCAAAAACTCCAAATTTAACTGCATTAGAGACAAATTCGTTATATTTTTCAGATAAGGTCTTCAGGTTGAATCTCCAGTTTAGCTTCTTATTATCATCCCAATACAGATTTTTTGTTAAAAACTGAATGGTCGACTTTTCCGGGATATATTGGCTTAGAACTGCTTCAACATCATTTCTTGAACCTACCGTATCGAAATCTACCGTTTCCAGTGCTTTTATAATTCCCTGATGGTGCGGAGGATAAGCTTTGGGAGAAATATCCACTACAATGAGTTTTTCTACTCTTTCAGGATATTTTAAAGCAAACTGCATTACAGCTTTCCCCCCTAAAGAATGTCCTAAGACATGCGCTTTCTGAATTCCATAATGATCCATATAACGGGCAATATCGTCTGCCAGATCATCATGGGACATACTTTCCGAATGAAAGCTTCTGCCATGATTTCTAAGATCAATCAGATGTACCGGAAGATATTCACCAAGGTCTTTTCCAAAGCTTCCCCAGTTGTCAAGCATTCCAAACAATCCGTGAAATACCAGGAGCGGCGTAGTTGTTAAGCTTTCGCCGAATATTTTTGAGTTTAAGATTTCCATATTTATTAAGATAATAGATTTCAGATATCAGATTCCAGATGAGCAGCTCAGACACAATACTTTGGTCTAAAATCTCACATCTAGCATCTTGTATCTATTTTTACCACTTAGCCAGCCTCTTTAAATAAGCCTGAACTGTATTTTCCAATCCCATATAAAGTGCTTCAGAAACTAAAGCATGCCCGATGGAAACTTCCAGCAGGTTCGGGATATGATCTGCAAAATATTTCAGATTATCCAGGCTTAGGTCATGTCCTGCATTAATTCCCAGTCCAAATTCTGTAGCTGCAACCGCTGTATCATAATAAGGTTTGATGGCCTGCTCTTTATTGGTTACATAATTTTTAGCGTAAGCTTCAGTATACAATTCAATTCTGTCTGCTCCTGTTTTTGCGGCATATTCTACCAATTCAGGTAATGGATCCAGAAAAACAGAGGTACGGATTCCTGCATTTTTAAATTCTGCAATGATCTCTGTAAGAAAATCGAGGTGTTTTTTTGTATCCCATCCTGCATTAGAAGTAATAGCATCATCAGCATCGGGAACCAATGTTACCTGTTCCGGTTTTACTTTCAATACCATATCAATGAAATCCTGATGTGGGTTTCCTTCAATATTAAACTCGGTGGTAACCAGTGGTTTCAAATCATAGACATCTTTTCTTGTAATATGCCTTTCATCCGGTCTTGGATGGATTGTAATACCCTGTCCCCCAAACTCCTGAATTTTTACAGCAGCTTCAGTAACACTAGGTGTTTCACCACCCCTTGCATTTCTTAACGTCGCAATTTTATTAATGTTTACGCTTAATTTTGTCATTTTTATGTAAGATGTTAGACGCTAGACTTCAGATGTCAGACTAATATTATTGTACTATTAACCTCTGATTCTAGCTCTTAATGTTATTTTTTATTAAGATTCTAAAGACTAATTGGTCTCTACTTTCCAGTTTCTCATTGTTATACTTTACTTACCTGCATTACCTCGAGGTCAAATTCTTTTGAAGCAACCAGCAAGTGGTCAAAAATATCAGCCTGAATCTGTTCAAAACGTTCCCATTT
The DNA here is from genome assembly GCF_024586575.1 of Chryseobacterium sp. WG23. NCBI lineage: Bacteria > Pseudomonadati > Bacteroidota > Flavobacteriia > Flavobacteriales > Weeksellaceae > Chryseobacterium > Chryseobacterium sp. WG23. Next base: position 70,315 of record NZ_JALCZE010000017.1, on the reverse strand, counting down.
GGAATCGTTGGCAAAGCAATAAACCTCAAGAGGAAGCCCCTGTGGAGTTATATCCAGCTGACGAACCATTCTCGTTCCGTCTTTATCCACATCAGGTTCGTTTTCTATATATTTTTGGGCATAATATCTGAAAACCCCGATATTGGTAAGCTGTCTTCCGTTCACTACTTTATCCTGATGTTCAAGGCTTGAATTTTCCTTTTTGATCTCAGCACTTTTTTCTTTAAGATACCCTGAAATAAGGTTCACTTCTTTCAGTCTTTCAATATCCTCCTCTGTCAGAAACTTAAAAGAATTGATATTAAAGTAAATGGATTTCTTTATTCTTCTTGTATTGGACTCAGACATTACCTGAAGGTTCTTGATTTCTGTGGTCAACAGATCATAGGTAGGAATGGTAGAAACCGTTTTATCAAAATTGGTGATTTTTGTTGTTAAAAGGCTTATTTCAGTAATATTTCCTTCCATATTGTATTTTGGGATACTTACCCAGTCACCCACTTTTAAATTTTTGGAAGTCGCTACGTGAAGTCCCGTTACAAATCCCAGAATGGTATCTCTGAAAACAAGTACCAAAACAGCTGTAATTGCCCCCAAACTTCCAACAATGGTAGTTCCTTTTATTCCAAAAACCACACAGATCCCTACTACTGTAAATATAAAAATCCCAAGGATCTTCACGGTTTCAGAAAGGGCATTCAAGGCCATTATTTTATAAAAATCCTGCTTGATTGCAAAATAATTCCGGAATGCAGTGAGCGATCTGTAAAGCATTCCGGCAAGTATCATTACCAGCCCCAAATTAACACTTCTTATAATAAAAATTGTTGTTTTTGGAAGAACACCTTCAGGAAATATAGAGCCCTGCAATGCTCCTACGATAATCAGTGCAGCAAAGTGAGCTACTGAATTGGTAATTTTAGACTGATATATAGATTTTAGAATCGGAAATTTTACCTGGTCATGAAATAAACGGAAGATAAAATTGATGACAAATTTAAAAACAAAGTCTACAATCAAAAATACAGCACAAAGCAATGCCAGTTTTACGATGATATGAACAATCCAGTCCAACCCGGTGGGAGAAATCTGGGTGATATAATTATACAACTGTTCGCTTAATTCCTGCAAATAGTTTTTGGTTTCTTGTAGGTCATCTTTCATTGACAGCAAATTTATAAAATAAGAATGACGATTTTTACTATTCATCATCAATTTTCATCCCAAAAAATATTCTTCAGCAAATATCCGGTAAAAAAGCTCCATCAATAATAACTCTACAGAATCCTTAATGATAAAAGGAAAATAGACTATACATAATATTATTTAAATGACAATACTAAGAACAATTACACTTTTAATGTTTTACTATCAATTATTTATCACAATTGGTAAAACTAAGCTCATCAAAATAAATACAACAGGAAGTATGGGGAAAGCAGGTCTTATCCTGGAATATGTCATCTTATTTTAGGACGGGACACTGTAATAAAATTTTCAATTAAAATATAAAGGTGGCTTTTTATAAGGCCACTTTTTTTATCTTGCATCTATATTTTTTTAAGAATGGATACCACAATTATTAATATTCTCTGCCTTGTTTTGCTGTTTGTCGGAATTCTAGGAACTTTTCTTCCGGTTCTTCCAGGGCTGCTATTAAGTATCTGCGGACTTTTGATTTATAAATTCGGGACTGATGCAGATCTTTCGATGATTTATATCTGGGCATTTGGAATTCTTACTGCCGCATCAGTGGTATTGAGCTATGTAATTCCTGCAAAAACCAACAGAAAATACGGAGGAACACGCTGGGGAAGCATTGGTTCTGTCATCGGGACCATTGTAGGAATCTTCATCCCTATTCCGTTAGGCTTTCTGATCGGGATGTTTGCCGGAGTATTTATTGGAGAATTACTTCATGACAGTAAAGACATGAACAAAGCCATGCAATCCACCAAAGGAGCCTTTATCGGGTTCATTTACGGAACGGGTTTCAGTTTTGTAGTAGGTGTGGCAATGTTTTTGGTGGTATTACTCAATATGCTTACTATTATTTAAATAAAAAAAGAAACTATGTTCCATAAAGTCCTTATCTTCAGTCTTGGAATACTCGCATTAACAGGATGCGATGCCCAAAAGAAAACAAAAACAGAAACAAAAGCTTCTGAAATGAGTTCCAGCACCAAAACTTCAGATCAAAAAGGAGATATTATCTACTTCAATGAAGGGGAAAATAAATTCCTTAAAGAATATGAGATGAATGTGACCTTTAAAGGTATTTCAGAAGACAGCCGCTGTCCTGAAGGCGTGAACTGCATCTGGGCCGGGGTCGCTCTTGCCCAGGTAGAAGTAATGGGTACCACAACAAGGCCTGTATTGTTAAACCTTGCCAGTATGGATCATCCTGCAAGAAACTATCATCAATCGGCAGATTTTAACGGATATACTATTACATTACAGGAAGTTACCCCCTATCCTAAAGCGGCAAGTGATGGATTAAAAGCTTCGATTGGAAAATACAAAATCGGGATTACCATAAAAACGACTGAAAGCCCATCAGGGACTACCACGAAATAGGCTTTTTGCCTTTGGAAACAAGATATTCATTAATTTTTGAGAAAGGCTTGCTTCCAAAAAAACCTCTGTATACAGAAAATGGTGATGGGTGTGCCGATTTCAGAATAAAATGTTTAGCCGGATCTATAAGTTCGGCTTTTTTCTGTGCAAAAGCACCCCACAGTACAAAAACTACATTCTCTTTTTTATCTGAAATTTCTTTTATGATAAAATTAGTGAACTTTTCCCAACCGAGATCTTTATGAGAATTGGGAGTATGGGCACGAACGGTCAATGTTGCATTCAGCAGCAGTACCCCCTGTTTTGCCCAGTCATCCAATTCTTTAGAAGTTCTTACCACTCCAAGATCATCTTTTAATTCGATAAAAATATTTTTAAGGGAAGGCGGAGCAGTTACCTGTTCGGAAACAGAAAAACACAGTCCATTAGCCTGATGGTCATTATGATAAGGATCCTGCCCAATGATCACCACTTCAATATCTTCAAACGGTGTTAATTCTAACGCTCTGAAAATCTGATCTTTATGAGGGAAAACTTTAGTAGTTGCATATTCATTTTTCACTTTTTCCCATAGGGTTTTAAAGTATTCTGTATTCTTTATCGGGGCTAAAATTTCTGTCCAGGTCATAATTCAATTTGATAATGAGTTCATTTGATTATTTACTATTCTTGCTTTATCAAAAAACACTGTCTTTTGGTAAACTAAAGGGCTTTTTTCAGACTAAAAATAACATTTTCAGGATTCTTTTCGTCTGTTTTGTTTTCTTTTAAAACAAAATTATGCTTTAAAAGTAATCCCTTGGAATTTTCATTCTGGTTACTGGTGAAAGCTAAAATTTCCTGTAAATTTAAGTCATTAAATCCAAAATTTAAAACGGATTTCAATGCTTCACTCATAATTCCTTTTTTATGATAATCGGGAAGCAGCTCATATCCTACTTCCGCAGTTTTCCGGTCTTCTGAGAATTTCCACAGGCAGATAGTTCCAATAAGGTTCTTTTGGTTTTTATAAGAAATTCCCCAGAAAATGATCTCTTTATTCTGAGTTCTTTTCCTGATGCTTAAAATAAATTCTAAAGCGTCATAGTTGGTCTTGGGTGAGTTTCTTCTAACATATTGATTAATCAGCTCATTGCTCCGGATCCGTAAAATATCTTCTACATGGTTTTCATTGATTTCCTTTAAAATGAATCGTTCGGTTTCCAGTTTCATCCTTCAAATGTATTAAACTCATCATCAATTAAAAACTTTTATCAGAAAAACCTTTCTCATTCTTTATTGTCAATCTCTCAAATTAGCTCATTTTCAAATTACCACCGTATTACATTCACATTTTCTCACTAAATTTGCAGTGTGTATATAGATAAAGAAGATTTAGACGAATTAGAGTTTCCGCAATTACTCGCGGAAATTTCCCCCCTTGCGTATTCTCCGAAAACACGAGAGAAAATTCTTCAACTTCGTCCGATGGAAATAGACGAGGCAGAGCTTTCATTGAAAAAAACGTCAGAGTATCTGTCGAGTTTTGAAAGTTCAAATGCAATTCCGTTTGATGAGTATGAAGATATTGAAAATGAGCTGAAATTAATGCTGATTGAAAATTACCGTCTTGAAAACAGTGCTTTCATTAAAATCAAAACCATCACAGAACAAATAGGAAGGCTTCAGAAGTTCTTCCCTACCATGCCGGAAACCTTCCCTACCCTTATAGAAGATGTTTCTGTACTGGAGTTTAAGAAAGAGATTATTGAGAAGGTAGATAAAGTTTTCAACCGTTTTGGTGAAGTAAAAAGTGAGGCTTCTGCCGCTTTAAAAGAGTTGAGAACAGAGATCCAGCATGCTAAGAAAGCCATTCAGGAAAATTTCAACCGTGCGCTTACCACCTATGGACAAAGTGATTTTTTGGATGATATCCGGGAGACTATTATTGATGACCAAAGGGTTCTTGCCGTAAAATCGGGTTTCAAAAAAAGAATTCCGGGCAGAACATTAGGGATTTCAAAAACAGGTTCCATTACTTATATCCAGCCGGACAGTGTTGTAAAGCATTACTTCAAGCTTCGTGAAAGTGAAGAGGAAGAGAAAAAAGAAATAGACAGGGTTCTGAGAAAACTTACTGGTGAGCTGGCAGAGTTTCAGCCTCAGCTGTGGAGATATCAGATCTATATTTTTGATCTTGACCTTACAAGAGCTAAAGCTAAGTTTGCAGATTTAATTAACGGGGTATTACCGAAAATAAACCGCCATAAAACCTTAAAGCTGAGGGATGCCTTCCATCCGTTATTATGGTTAAGAAATAAGGTAGAAAACAAAACAATCTATCCTCAAACCTTGGCTTTAACGGAACACAACAGAATTATCTGTATTTCCGGCCCGAATGCCGGTGGAAAATCAATTACGTTAAAAACAGTTGGATTATTACAGCTGATGATTCAGAGTGGTATTCTGGTTCCTGTTCATCCGAAGTCTGAAATGTTTTTCTTTGAGAAAATGATGACTGATATCGGTGATAACCAATCTATTGAAAACCATCTGTCCACCTATTCATCAAGACTTAAGAAAATGTCCGGGATCATCCGTGAGGCTGATGCGAATACTCTTTTACTGATTGATGAGTTCGGAACAGGTTCTGATCCGGAACTGGGAGGTGCTTTGGCAGAAAGTTTTATGGAGTATTTCTACGACAAGAAAAGTTTTGCAATCATTACCACACACTATACCAACATTAAGCTGGTGATAGAACAACTTCCCAATGCTGAAAATGCAGCTATGCTGTTTAATGAAGAAACCCTTGAACCCATGTATAAATTGGAAGTGGGACAAGCGGGAAGTTCATTCACATTCGAAGTTGCTGAGAAGAATAGAATTCCAAGATTCATTATTCATTCTGCAAAGAAAAAAGTGGAACATGATATTGTGAATCTTGATAAGACCATTGTGAAGCTGCAGCAGGAAAAGTTTGAGGTTGAAAAGCTGAAATCTGACCTTGCTGAAAGAAAAGAATCTGTAGAAGATAAGCGTGATAATCTTCAGAAACTGAATGAACAGCTTCAGCAAAAGCTCTTTAATTTCCAGAAACTCTATGAAGAGGAACACCGTAAACTTCAGTTTGGAAACAAAATTGAGGCGTTCATAGACAGCTATACAAAAGGAAAATCAAGGAAAGATGTTGTAAAGGATTTTGTAAAGCTTCTGGAACAGGAAAAGTTCAGAAAAATAGGCGCTGATAAAGATGAATCAAAACGTCTTCAGGTGGTTAAGAGGAAGATTACCCAACAGCTTAAAAAGGAAGATGTGATTGAAAAAATTGCTGAAACCAATGAAAAACTGGAGGAAAAACGTAAAAGTGACCGTGCTGTTTGGATGAAAGTAGGACAACGTGTCCGCATCACAGGAAGTACCAGTGTAGGGACGATTGAGAAAATATCCCGAAACAAAGTAATTGTCAATTACGGAACTTTCAAAACGACTATTGATGCGGAGGAACTTGAAAGAATTTAATCAATTGGAGAATGCGTTAATTTGAGAATTTGAAAATTAATCTAAAATAACTAATGGAGAGCATCATGAGATGCTCTCTTTCTTTTTGTACTTTATTTCTTATTTTCCTGAAAAATAATCCGGAGACTATTTATGGGCCGCTAAAAATAATTCCAGCTCTTAAATTACATATCTGATAAAAAGGGTGTTATTAAAAATACTCTTTTTATCTTTAAATTCTTTTTGAAGGGTAATGAAAGTTCATTTATAATTATCAATTTTCTCCTTCTTCTTTTTAACCAGAAATGATATATTTGAGATATGACTAAAAGTTTATCTGTTCTCTGGATTTTTTACAAAAAAATAATACCCGCTACCATATTATTTTCTTTAGTCTTGTCTTTACTATTACCATTCAGTTCTAAAGCATTCGGGCTCAGTTTTCTTTTAATTTTACCTGTTCTTCATTATTTTATTTATGAACTAAGGTTTAAGAATGAATATTACTTTTATGCTAATTTTGGGTTTTCAAGGTCATTTCTTTGGATCACAACAGTTTTAATAAGTTTAATTATAAAATTCATCACTCAGTTCTTATGAATAAGCTTCATATTGACAGTGTCACAAAATCTTTTAAAGACAAGAAAATCCTACAGGATATTTATCTTGGATGTGAGAAGGGCCAGATTATAGGACTTTTGGGGAGAAACGGATCTGGAAAATCAACGTTATTAAAAATCATCTTTGGAGTGATCAGCAGCGACTCCCAGTTTATACGATGTCAAGGTAAAGTTTTAAAAAAACTGTCAGACAGGAAAAGTATAATCTCTTATCTTCCTCAACATTCATTTTTACCTAAAAATAACAAGATTAAACATTTGATTCCTCTTTTCTGTGACAAGAAAGATACCGATCATCTTCTTACTTCAGAATTGATCAGTCCCTTTCTCAATGAAAAACCTAAAAATCTTTCAGGAGGAGAACTGAGGCTTATTGAAGCTTTATTGATTATCCATTCTAAAGCAGACTTTGTACTGCTGGATGAACCGTTTCACAATCTTTCTCCAAAAGCTATTGATAAGCTTAAAATGATTCTCCAGATCCAATCTGAGAATAAAGGTTTCATTATTTCAGATCATCATTATGTGGATGTATTAGATATTTCAGATAATGTATATCTTCTTTCAGACTCTCATTTAAAGAAAATACAAGATTTAAAAGAACTGCAACAGTATAATTATCTTCCGAAAAGCATTTAATTTATATATTTGGGGATCAAAAATTTGTTATAATGATTTCAGTAAACAAAGCATTCTATCTATCTGCATTTAGTATTTTCTCTTTAGCATTGGTTAAAGGCCAGAATAAGGTTCCTTTTGGAGTGGTAAAAGCTGAAGAAGGATATGCCAATGTACGCGTACATAAGGATAATTACAGGAAGATTGTAGATAAGATCCGTATGCGTAAAGGGGATGTTTTTGTTTATGTAAAGCCGGCGCCGGGAGAAACGGAATGGATCTGGATCAAATATCCTGAAAAACAGGACGAGGAAAAGCCTTTTGTAAGGTATGAAACTCTTGATAAGGAAGGAATGGTAAATAAAGATCGTATTGCTTATATTGACCAGCTTCCCCAGTATACACCTTCCAAATCCAAGAATGGAAAGTCGCTTATTTTCACCGATAATTCTGACCCTAAAATCCCCACAGCTCAAAGGAGTAAAGTAGTTATTGATATTTACCCATCCAATGCCGGATACCGTAAAAAGGAGAAAGATGCTGATGGAAAACTCCTTACTATCGATAAAGTAAAGCCATGGGGAATAGGCAATGATCTCCCTGAAGGCATGACCGAAATTAAATCAATCAGGGTTCAGCAGCCTGGAAGAGGTTCTGTTTTTGTAAGGGAAGCTATCAAAAACATGTTTCAGCCCACCATGGATTTCAATAATGTGGCGGTAACCTCTTTAGATAACGACAATATCTTTCTTTATATGATCAATGGTTCAGGAGAATACAGATATACAAGTCTTTGGACCATTAAAAAAGGAAGAGTGATCAGTCAGATTATTTACCATAATCCGGAATAAATTCATTATTTTTGCCCCGAAAAAGTTTAACGCTTATTCATCATGGAAATAGGTTCTGCCTAACAGCAGATTAAAAAGGGAATCGTGTGAAAATCACGAACTGTCGCGCAACTGTAAGTAACTGAAGTCTTTTATTAAGATCCACTGTGCGGGGCATGGGAAGGGGATAAAAGATGTTACAAGTCAGGAGACCTGCCTTTTTCTTAAACAAAAAACTTTCGCGATATGAAGTTTATTGATCTGATGGATTTTTTCAGGGATTTCTTGGATTCCTGTTATTATTCTGTTGTTTTAATAGTATTTCATTTCGTTTTAATTAATAATGAAATATGACTACAGAAGAAAGAATTGAAGCATCTGAAACCAGAATATTTAAAGCGGTTTTCCCTAATACAACGAATCATTATGATACACTTTTTGGAGGTACGGCTATGCAGCTGATGGATGAAGTAGCCTTCATTACTGCTACCCGATTTGCAAGAAAAAGAGTGGTAACCGTAAGCAGTGATAAAATTGATTTTAAAAAACCTATCCCCGCAGGAACTATTGTTGAACTGATTGGGAAAGTTTCCTACGTTGGAAAAACCAGTATGAAGGTCAATGTAGAGATCTACACGGAACAGATGTATTCTTACGAAAGAGAAAAAGCAATCATTGGCGACTTTACTTTTGTAGCCATTGATGAATTCAAAAAGCCAATCCAAATCCTATAATTATAAAGTTTCGGGCGGCCAAAGGCCGCCCGAAACTATTTATAGTAAAAACTAAGCTTTTATTTGATCACTTTTCCGGTTTCCAGACTTCTGGTCAGCAATAATTCAAAAGCTTCCCCCATCTCATCAGAAGCTCTGCAGATGGCATTTTCAAGCATGCTTCTAATTTGTTTTTCCGTAACTCCGGCTTCTGTCCAGCTTTTTCCTGAGGTATGTGAATTGAGGATAAAAGGAATAATTCTGTCAATAGCACACGCAAAAATAGCATCTGGCGTTATTTCTTCTTCAAATTCCAGCCATAAATTGAAAAACTCCGAACGTAACGGCTCGTCTAAAATTCCAAAGATCTTTTGAGCAGAAACTTTTTCCCTTTCAAACTTGCCAACCATCGCTTTTTCATCAAAAAGAAAAGTATCGCCAGCCTCAATTTCAACCAAGTCGTGAATGGAAAGCATTCTGATAACTCTCAGGAGGTCAATGTCAGCACGGTTTTTTGCATAAGGATATAAAATCTGTGCAAGAATAACAATCTGCCACGAGTGTTCTGCAGTATTTTCCCTTCTTGAATCATCTGCATTATAATTTCTTCTTTGTACGTTTTTCAAAGCATCTACTGCCAGGATAAAATCGATTTCTTTCTGAATTTTCATTGTATTATTTATCTATTATATTGCCCTGCCGGATATACCTTGGTTCTGGTAACCCATTTGTTATTTATTTTTTCCCTGGTAATCACTTTTACACGGTCTTCATTGGTCATATCTTCTTCCCTCTCCAATACCTTTTCTAATCCTTTGTTAGGAATTACTTGATATTCTGTAGTAAAAATCATGCAACATCCGGATTTTCCTGTGGCAACAAGGCGCTTACGCTTGGCATCTACACCGAATAATCCAAAATAATTGGAGCCAATTTCCGTAAGCTCCTCACTTTTCACAAATGCCATTCTGGTACTGTTAAATACATAGACATCATAGGATGCACTGCTGTAATTTCCTTTATTTCCGTTTCTAATAGCTATATCTTCCGTTCCGTCAAAGTTAAAATCATCAATAATAAAAGGACTTTCCTCATGGGTCAGCTGAATCATTTTTCCGGGTACCAATTTTTGACCTTTGTTTAAATAAAATACCAGATCTTCGGAAGTAAAAGTCTGAACTTTGGTGTTCTTATTATCATAGAGTTCTATTGTTCCCCTGTCTTTACACTGCTCATCAAAGCAATTTTCAATAGTAATAATAGCATTATTATAGTTCTTGGATGCTTCTTTAACTTCAAACTGATATTGTCCAAAACATAAAGGGCCTAGCAGAATACATGCAGATAAACTTCTGTAATAATTCAAAATTTTCATAGTAATAGCAAATAGATTTAGGTGTTTTTTTATAAATTATTACAACAAAAATACAAATCATAACGCCGATTTCAAAATCTCTTGGCCGTAGATAAAGAATGAATTTTATTCAAGATTTGCTATAGAACACCTCCATTTCTTTTCAGCCTATCTTCATTATTTACCATTTTCGGGACTATTCTGGTCTCATTCCTTTTTTAACAAATCGATAAACAAAAATTATAATTCTGATTATCAATTATTTAACTGTATTATTTTAAAAATTCCACTACTTTGTATTGCATATTACCATTTTAATTACATATCTTTGTAATGTAAAATCGGAATAAGCTCATCTAGCTAGGAGCAATATTCTAAAATATAACCAATTAACAAAAACTTATCAAAGATGAATACCGAAAATACCAAAGCGCAAATGCGAAAAGGAATTCTGGAATTCTGTATTCTAAGTCTCATCAATCATCGCGAAATGTATGTTTCTGATCTGATAGATGAACTGAAAAAAGGAAAACTGGATGTTGTGGAAGGAACCCTCTACCCACTTCTGACAAGGCTTAAAAATGGAGAGTTTCTCTCTTACAGATGGGAAGAATCTACAGGAGGGCCACCCAGAAAATATTATCAGATCACTGAAAAAGGAAAGCTTTTCCTGAATGAACTTCAAAACACCTGGAATGAACTGACAGCGTCAGTAAGCCAAATCACTCAACAACATTAAAAACAAAGCTATGAACAAGACACTCTCAATAGGACTCGCAGGTTTTTCTTTTACCATAGAAGAACACGCATATATAAAGCTCAGCGATTACCTGAACGCTCTTAGAAGCTCACTGGATGCTTCTGAAGTAGATGAGGTAATGCACGACATAGAAATAAGAATGGTAGAGATCTTCAGAGATTCTCTGGGAAAACGTGAAGTGATTAATGATATTGATGTAGAAAAAGTAATCGCACAGATCGGAACTCCGGAAAAAATAGAAGAACAGGAAGAGGCTTATTTTTCTGAAAAAACAACAAATAAAAATAACTACTCAGGTTCCAATTATACGGATAAAAAGCAATTGTTCCGTGATCCTGAGAAGCAAAAGGTTGCAGGAGTTTGTGCAGGTTTAGCACAATATGTAGGGATGGATATTACGGCTATGAGAGCCATCTGGTTAGGAATTTTCGTCTTAGGAATTTTTACCGCAGCTATTTCTTCCTCATTGATCGGACTTTTATATGTTATCCTTTGGATCGTTCTTCCAAAAGCTGAAACAGCAGCAGATTTCCTGAAAATGCAGGGAAAGCCTATGAACTTCGACAATCTTAAGAATGAGTCTAATAAATTAGTACAGTTTGCTAATGAATCTACTCAGAGAGTCGGAGAAATATATAACGAAAACAAACCTTATATCAACAACGCAGGAAGCGGAGTCTGGAATATTTTTAAATATATAGTGGGCGGAATCTTTGTGCTGATGGCTGTAGGAAGTATTATTGGAGTATTTGTAGTCTTTGGCCTTTTTGGAATGGATACAGATTTCCCTGGTGCCAATCAGATCAGATTCTATATGGATGATAACGGCCTTGATAAGGTATTGGCAGCTATAATGGTTATCGGAAGCTTAATCCCGGCTATTATCTTTAGCTTATTAAGCATTAAAATATTCTCTCCAAAAACTAAGCTGAGAAATATCGGATGGGTAATAGGTGGACTATTTCTTCTGTTAATCGGATTAGGAACTTACTTTGGATTAAGTATGGCAAAGAAAAACCTGATCTACAGAGGCAGCAAAGAAGACACAGAAAATGTAGCTATCAATACCAATTCTGACACCGTTTATCTAGATGTAAAACAGGTAAGCATCCCACAAAACTTCAAAGCTTATGATGATGATATTTATTCTGATAAGAGATTCGTTTATGAAGAAGATTATATTTCTGTAGACGTAACGAGAAAACCGGATATCAAAACCCCTTATCTGATCATTAAAAAAGAAGGAAACGGCTATAACTTCCCTATTCAGTTAACGGTACCGGTAGAGGTTGTTGATAACAAAGTGATACTTCCAAACTACGTTAAGTATCCATATGAACACAGATTCAGAGACTACAGAGTAAATTATGAACTGGTAGTTCCTCAAAAAGCAATTGTTATTCCATTAAAAAAAGACAGCATCAACTTCGATGGGGATCTGGATGGTGACGGCATCAATGATGATGATCAGGACAGAGATGAGAACCAGCATGGTATAAGAATCGAAAAAAATAAGATTACAGTAAACGGTTCTACAATAAACTATGATCCTAATGATAAAGACAGTGTAATCATTAATGGTAAAAAAGTTCCAAACTACCAGGCTGAAAAAGTAATTGATTCTGTAACGTCCGACATCAAAAAACTGAACAAAGATGTAGACATCAAGATCAAAGACGGAAAAAACGAAATTTCCATACAAACTAAATAATTAACTTCAGAGAGTGCGAGAAGGTGTGAGTGGATAGCAACCGTTTGAAATTCACACTCTTCTTCTCTCAGAAAAGAAAAAATATCATATTATTTAGTTTCCTATGTGAAAAAAAAGCTTTACTTTCGTAGTATTAAAATATAATAACCAACCAACAAAAAACACACCCCTATCATGATACAATTTGCCCTGGAATTTGTTATGAAAATCGTAGATTTAATCAACGGTTTGTTTTAAGAGCGATAATATTTCAATATATTTGTAAAGTATAACCAAAGTTTGGTTATACTTTTTTTGTTTTAATCCAAGAATCTATGAAAAAACTGATAGGCAGACTAATGCTAAAATTATTGGGCTGGAAAGTCGTTCTGCAGGGCGATGTAAACAGCCTGAACAGATGTATCCTTGTGGTGGCACCACATACCCATAATATGGAATACATTTTAGGAAATCTTGCCTACTGGTCTTTAGGGAAGCCATTAAAGATCATTATTAAAGATGCCCACACCAAGGCATGGTATGGAAGCCTTGTAAGAGGACTTGGAGGTATCGGTATAGACAGAACTCAAAAAAATGATCTGGTCAACTTTGTAGCGAATCAATTTGCAAAAGAAGATTTCAGCCTGGTTATTACCCCGGAAGGAACAAGAAGCTGGGTTCCGAAATGGAGAAAAGGTTTCTATCACATGGCATTGGCAGCAAAAGTTCCTATTGTACTGGCAGCGGGAGATTTCAAAAGAAATATTGTTTACCTGGGCTATACCATTCCTTATGAAAGGCTTGCATCTGCTCCTTTTTCAGAGATTATGCAGGAAATTCAGGATTATTACATTAAAAATGATATTGGTCCTAAAATTCCGGCTAACTGGAATCCTAATATTATGGGGGAATAAGTATCATCAACAGCAAATTATCAACATACAATGAAAGGTCAGAATAAAGAAGAAATATTGGCGTTTTTGAATAACTGGGGAAACGAAACCCTGGCAAAAACACTGGAAATAAAATTCATCGACATTGATGTCGAAAATGAAACCCTTACGGCCACAATGCCTGTGCTTCCAAGAACCCATCAGCCTTTTGGAATCCTGCATGGAGGAGCCAGCTGTGTATTGGCTGAAACCTTAGGGTCAAGCCTGTCTAATATTTTCATAGACGGGAACAAATACTATGGTGTGGGAACCAATATCAATTCCAATCATCTGAGAAGTAAGAAAGATGGGCTTGTAACCGCTACTGCCCGCTTTATCAGAAAAGGAAAAACCATGCATGTTTCAGAAATTGAGATCAGGGATGAAAAAGGAGTACTCATCAACCATACGACGATGACGAATGCTATTATCCTGAAATAGATTAAAAGGAATATCAATAAAAAATAGAAGACTCAATTTTTTTGAGTCTTTTTTATATACTTACTGCAAACTTTTCAGAGTACCGGAATATAAAGTAAAGAATATTTCTTTAAAAAACAGCTCTTTTAATTTTGACATTTTTAAGACTAATAATACCTTTGCAGAAAGGAAAATCAACGTGGGAATTGCCTATAATATTTCCGGGCGGTGATTTTCAAAATCTATCCACAGCTAATGATTTATTTCAAATTTCCTTTTGACGAACAATTATATTCCACAGATAAAAATCAGAATATAAATTCCATAAATTTTTATTCTTTTGACAAACTGCAACAGGTAAGTTTTAAAGGTGAAATTACTGAGGCTGAAGAGCAGCAGATTGCAACCGGTATTATAAACAATCCCTTATTACAGGATCAAACCCATTTTGAAGAAGAAACGAAGGAAGAATATATCCATAGTCTTCACAATGTGATTGAGGTGATAAAAAAAAACCAACTTCCTAAACTGGTTTATTCAAGAAGAAAGATATTCAGGAACTTTGATCAGATTGATCTCACAGAAAGCTTTAAAAACCTGTGCACCTCTTATCCGAATGCATTCAGGTATTTATTTAATGATGGACAGAACACCTGGATGGGTGCTTTTTCTGAAGTTTTAGGAAAGTTCAATAAGGAAACACACGAATTTGAAACCATGGCACTGGCGGGTACGCTACCGGTTTCAGAAGAATGGGCCGAAAAGGAGGTTGAAGAACAAAAACCCGTTACCACCTATATTCAGGATATCCTTACAAATTATTCCGGCAATGTACAGCAGTCAGAAACCTACGATCATATCTCCGGCAACATCAAACACCTTCGTACAGATTTCCGGACTTATATAAAGCCTGAGGACCTTGATACCCTTATCCGGGATCTTCATCCTACTCCGGCAGTATGTGGAATTCCTAAAGACTTCTGCATTGAAAATATTCAGAGGTATGAAAAGTTTCCCCGTGAATTATATGCCGGTTACATTAAAATTGAAACTGAAGAAAGTATACAATTTTTTGTAAATCTGCGATGTGCAAGACTTTATCAAGACTCTGTACATGTCTTTGTCGGTGGCGGAATTACCGCTCAGAGCAATCCGGAAAAAGAATGGACTGAAACAGAACTGAAGTCTGAAGCCATTCTTAAAAATCTGGCAACTTCGTAAAAAACATAAAGAATTTAAATAGAAATAAGAAACCTCCTTCAGATTGAAAGAGGTTTTGTTTATTTTAAATATAAGTTATCTGAGTTATTTCTTTACTCCGATTCTGCTCCACGTATCCATAACGAAAAGCAAAATAAGCCCAATAAAAGCTGCTGCCGCAGAAAATACAAACTTCAGGTTATCACTCTCTTCTGATAAAACATCCGACTGCCAATCTATAGCATAAAGATTAATGGCAATGAATACAATAAATAGTACTAAAAATACTTTATAAAACTTCTTCATAATTTCTAAAAATTAACATAATTCAGCACCAACTGGGCAAAATTTGCGGTGAATAATTTAATTGAAATTGCCAGCAGGATAATTCCGAAAACTTTCTGAAGGATCATCAATGTAGCATCCCCTATTTTCCTTTCCAGCCATTTCGCTGATTTAAGCACCAAATATACGAAAATTGTATTAAGAATAATTCCTAAAATAATATTAATATCATGGAATTCAGCTCTGAGAGATAGCGCGGTAGTCAGTGTTCCGGCACCTGCAACCAGCGGAAATGCAATGGGAACAATGGATGCCGCTTTTGCTTCGGTGGTTTTATTGATTTCAATTCCTAAAATCATTTCCAGGGCTATGACAAAAATCACAAAAGCTCCGGCAATGGCAAAGGAATTCACGTCTACTCCAATCAGTTTAAGGATCTTATTTCCTACGAATAGAAAAACAATCATAATAAGGCCGGCAGTAATTGCAGCTTTTCCAGCTTCAATTTGCCCGAACTTCTGTTGAAGGCTTACTATAATAGGAACTGAACCGATAATGTCAATAACGGCGAAAAGAACCATAAAGCTTGTAACGACCTCTTTAATAGAGAAACCATCAAAAATTTCCATCTCTTTGTAATTAAAAATTTCGCAAAAATATGAAAATAAATTAACTATTTGCTAATTTGTGAATATAAATTAACAATTGTTTTCAAAAGTTCCTCAAGTCCTTCTACAGATTTCACAGGAGAATATTTTTCAATTTGAATTTTCTGCTGAAGTTTTCCGTAGTCTTCTGCAAAAGAAGAACCTTTGTGATTTTCAAGAAAAGTCTTAAACTCACTGACAGAGCCCTGAAAATACTGAGCTCTTACTTCCTCATCCAATTCTTCCATTGTTTCAAAGAACTTTTCGTATTCTCCGTTATCTTTAAGATTTTCAAGGTAGCTGAAATAGTCATTAATATCCGTTTTCAGCAATTCCTTGATTTCCCTTTCTGTTTCGGCCACTGATCCTAAAGATTTAGACGGTGCATTTTCCCTAACTAATGTACGTTTTTTTTGCCAAGTCTTAAATAACAGGTAAGCAACAAATAACCCCAAAAGGATCACAATATTGGTGAAGAGAATATTCCAATGGAATTTACTTTTTTCTTTTACTTTAAATGAAGTGGTCTTTAAAACCGGAGTGTTTACCGTTTCAAGCAGATTATTGGTATATTCATTTACTTTCTCTACCGTAGAACGGGCTTCAAGAACCTGCTCATGAGAAAATGCATTCAAGGCCAATGTTTCCTGCCCAAGATCGATATATTCTTTGTTCTCAGGATTAAAAAAAGCAAACTGTTCTGTTTTTATAGAAATTGCTCCCGATTTTTTAGGAATAATAACATAGTTAGCCAAAATTACTCCTTTCATCCCCGTTGTTCCTGGGGATACTTTAGAGGTGATTTTAGGGGCAAAAATTTCATAATCCGGAGACGCTGCAATTTTTGGAAGTACCATATCCGGTAAATTTCCCTCTCCTGAAACCTTTACCACAATATTCATTGGCTTTTTAGCCTCAGGCTTCTCTTTAGAGGCATTGTAAACACTTACATTGAAGTTTCCCACTGCATTTTTAAAACAGTCAGGAGCTCCTTCCGGAAGTTTTTTTACAGTAAGTCTTATCTTATTGGAAAGAATTTTATTTTTATTGGAATGAGAATTCACAGAGGCTGACACCCCCGGAACTTCTACATACCCTGCTTCATTTGGAAATACCATAAACATTGCCAGAATCTGGGAAGCCATATTTCCGGAATTCGTCGGATCTATTTCAGACCTGTTAAAATTAATAGGGTGCACATTGATATTATCCTGCTGTGGAAGATGGATATTTTTTACTTTTCTAAGATTATCCATATTTCGGGAATACACCTTCAGAACAGCAATGGTAGGCTGATCCTGGTATACTTCTCTGTCTTCTATCTCCATATTCAGATAGACGTCATTGGAAGTATTCCCGGCTAAAGATTTCTTTTCTACGAATTCTTTGACATTGACATCAAAAGGTTCTGTTTTATAGATTTTATTATTGACAGTAACCAGTACCGATCCGATTTTTATTTTTCCCTTTTTCTTAGGTTCAAGGGCTATTCTGGATACTTTCTGGGTAATCAGTGTATTGGTAGCAGGATCAATCACTGTATTGGTAACCGATCCGCTTCCGATAATATTGAATTTCGAAAGATCCGGAAGCTGAAACCCTGTTTGCTGTACAAGATCACTTCCGTTGAGTTCTAAAATGATTGTAAGATTAACAATATCCTTACCGGCATATTCAGCTTTATCAGCATCAAGGCTAAGATTTACCTGTCCGTAAGTAATTACGGATGCCAGAATAAGCAATATGTAAATCAATTTATGCTGCATCACCAATCTTTCTCGTTGCTTTCAGGCATCGAATAAGAATTCTTATTTAAAATTCTTCTGGCGGTTTCTTTTTCTTTTTCGTTAATTTTATCTAGAATTGCATTTTCAAGGTCTTTTGGCATTTTACCTTCATTGTCCTGTTTTTGCTGAGGATCATTGCCCTGGTCACTTTTACCTTTGTTTTGCTGACCACTTCCCTGATCCTGCTTCTGATCTTTTTTATCGCCTTTCTGATCATCACCTTTGTTCTGATCATTACCACCACCACCTTTTCCTGAGTTGTTCTGCTGGTTTTTCTGTTGTTTTTCTTTTTCCTTTAACTTGGCAATTTCATAATTCTTCCTGGTGGCCTCACTATACGGATTTTGCTTAAGAGCTTTTTTATAATAATCTGCAGCCTTTTCCGGCTGGTTCATCTGCATATAGCTATTGCCTAAATTATGAAGTGCCGCCGCTTTATCCGGAAGTGTCTGTGAAAACTGCTGTGCTTTTTCAAACTCTTCCTTTGCTTCTTCATACTTCTTACTTTTATATAAAGCATTCCCCAAATTGTAATGCGCCGTAAAATCTTTGTCATTGGATTTTGCGGCCTCCATATATTTTGAAGATGCTCCATCATAGTCTTTACCGTCAAATTTTTGGTTCCCTTCATGAACCAAAGTCCTGTAGTTTTCCTGCCCAAACAGAATGCCTGAGAAGGAAAAAGCAATTATAAACGATAAAAGTAAGATTTTAGTATTCATCCTTTGCAAAATTATTCCTTTAAATGTTAAGAAACAGGAGTTTATTTGTTAAAATTCGGTTAAAGTGGCCTTTAAAATGAGGTTCTCTTCTAAGAAGATTAGACATTGAAATCTTTTTTAGGATTAAAAAGAAAAATTAAAAGGAAAAATAAGATGGATACTCCCAGAAAATACTGATAGTAATGGTTGGCATTCTGTGACTTCACTATGGTTTCGGATCCTGAAGATTTTTTATTGACGGCATCAATAATTCTGTTTGGCGCTTCATTGATGTTATTTCCGTCTATATAACTTCCTCCGGTAGATTCAGCCATCTTTTTTAGGGCGTCTGTCTGTCTTTTTGAAATGACAGTTCCTCCGTTCACATCTGTTTTATATCCCATTAACTGCCCATAAACATATTCAGGAACCGGCGCTCCCTCGTCGGTTCCAACGCCTACAGAAGTAATACTTATCCCTTCTTTATTGGCTAACCTAATGGCAGCATTGTCATTCCCTTCATTATCTTCACCATCACTGAGCAATATAACCTTCCTGGAGCCTTTGCTTACATTTTTAAACTTATCTACAGCAGCCTGCATTCCGTTCAAAAAATCGGTTCCCTGGACCTGCATGGAATTGGTTTCAATCCCACTGATATAGGTTTCGGCAGAATTATAATCTGTAGTCAGGGGCATGATAGACATAGCCTGTCCCGCAAAAATCACAATACCAACTTTGTCATTTTTCATCTTCTGCATAGTACCCAGCATCAGATTTTTAGCTTCAGCAAGACGGCTTGGGTCTATATCTTCGGCATTCATTGAATTCGAAACATCAAGCATAAAAATCACATTGTTTAACTTCTGGCTGCTTTTTACTTCCTCTGAGCCATTAAGAAGATCAATGATTGAAAATATCAAAAATAGAGTTCCTAATAAATATAAGGCAGGAAAAATTTTTATAAATCCCGATTGTTTTTCAAATAAATGATCATGAAACTGGCTGTCTGCAAAAATTTCTCTCTTTTTATTTTTCCATCTCAAAAAACGGATCAAAAAGATAGCTAACAGCGGCAGAAGCAACAGCAAAAATAAATACCAATAATTTCCTAAAGACCAACTCATCAGCTTAAAATTTTATAAAACACCCATCTCAACAATGCATCCAATACCAGCATTCCCAACGCAATCCACAGGAAAATCTTAAAATATTCTTCGTAATTGTAGAGCTTGGAAACCTTTACATCAGATTTCTCCAATTGATTGATCTCATCGTATACTTCTTCAAGACTGCTGTTTGATGTAGCCCTGAAATATTTCCCTCCTGTATTCTGAGCCACTTCTCTCAAAGTATTTTCATCAATGGCAACTTCCGTCTCGGTAAATACAAGATCCCCAAAGATATCCTGCGATGTAGGCATCAGTGCGTATCCATTGGTCCCAATTCCTATGGAATACACCTTTATATGATTACTTTTAGCCAGTTCGGCTGCAATCTGTGGCGGAATAGCATTCTGAATATTACTGACCCCATCTGTCATCAGGATAATTACTTTACTTTTCGCTTTGCTTTTAATCAAATGGTTGACGGCTACAGAAAGGCCTTCGCCAATAGCCGTTCCCGGCTCCAGCCCCGCTGAATTAAGATTTTTAATCTCATCAATGACAACCTGATGATCTGAAGTGACAGGCACTTTTGTAAAAGCCTCTGCAGCGTAAGCTACAACTCCTATCCGGTCATTCGGACGTTTCTGAACAAATTTTACGGCAATATCCTTCAGTGCTGTAATACGGTCCGGGCTTAAATCCTTCGCCAGCATACTGAGAGAAACATCTATAGACAGCATAATATCTACACCTTTTGTATCATCTCTATCCTGGGAGACTGTAAAGGTTCTGGGTCTCGCCATAGCAATAATCAGTGCAGCAAGAATGATGTACTTCGATATTTTCAAGACAAAAAGAACAGCCTGAATACCACCGCTGGAATCCATATTTTTAACGGTAGGGACTTTTATCCCTTTCCTTTTCTGTCTTCCGGCATCTTTAATAAAAAGTGGAATAAACAGTAGAAAAAGCAGTAAGAACCACGGACTGTAAAACTCAAAATTAAACATCCTTTCTTAAGTTTTCAAATTCTAAATCTTTCGATGATCTTTTTACAAAATCCCTGATATTGGCAAAATCATTTTCCATGGTTTCTTTATCAGGAAAGGTTTTCGCAAATTTCACAAGGTCTCCCCTTAAGAAAACATCTTCTATTATTTTTTCGTTATCCTGAGAAATGGTATTGTTCTTTTTTATGACCTCAATAAGGTCATCGGTAAGAAGTACATCTGCAGGAAGGTGATATTGTTTGGCTATAAAGGTTCTGGAAATATCGATCAGTTCTACGTAGAATGAACGGAAATTACCTCCTTCAATATATTTTTTCTTTTTAAGAGAATCCAGTTCTTTTAATGTTTGGTTGGTCGCTACAGCCGGTGAACTCGTGGATTTTCTTCCCCATTTTACAATCATGATAATAGCCACAATCAAAGCAATAGCTGCTAAAGCTGCCAGAATATAGAATTTATAGAGCTCCCAATAATCTTTTGCATCAAGTTTAACTTCTTTATTCTTCATGATATCATTAATCTGATCAGCTTTTTGAGCGGTATTAATGACATCGATCTCATAAGGAATAGTTTTCAGTATTTTATCACCCACTTTAAATTCCAGCTCAGGAATCGTAAATTTCCCTTCTTCAAAAACAGCAAACTCTATTTTCCTCTCATATAAATTGGCATTTTGTCCGATACTGTCTTTTGTTTCTTCAAAATGAAAAGGCAGCAACTCATTTTTGGCTGCAGAGATCACCTGCTGGTCGTGAATATTGTCAATTTTAATAACAAAATGATTGACTTCACCTAACGCAATAGTTTTCTTCTCTATATTGGAAGACAATATCTGTGAAAAAGTGTTGACACAGATAAAAAAAGATAATATTAATAGTATTTTTTTCAATTTTTAAATAATAAATTCAGGCTGGTGCCTAGTGTTTTATTTCTAATTCTATCTATCGGTTACCGTACTATTTTTTCTGGAAATAGCTATACAGTAATTTTGAATAATCTGAACCTGTATTGATATTCATAAAGCTGGCCGAGCTGTTGGAAAAATCCTCTTCCAGGGCTCTTAACTTCTGTTTTTGAGCTTCCGCAAAAGTATATCGCCATCTGGCGCTGGAAGTATTGGCCCATATTTGTTTTCCTGTTTCTACATCATGTAACAGTGTATATCCTACATCAGGAATTTCATTATCCTTTTCATCATAGATCCTCATTCCCAGCAGCTGATGTTTTTTTGAGGTTACTCTCAGCATTTTAGAATCATATTCATCCTCAAAATCTGAAAACAGGAATACCAGAGATTTTCTTTTAAAAATTCCCATCATATATTCCAGTGCTTTGTCTATTTTAGACTCAGCAGCAACATAATCGGCCGTCAGGATATTGCTGATAATAGAAAGAATATGTTTTCTCCCCTTCTGTGGTGGAATTACTTTATATACTTTGTCAGCAAACAGAATCAGTCCCACTTTATCATTATTTCCTGCGGCTGAAAACCCTAAGCTGGCTGCGATTTCGGCAACATATTCCCTTTTCAGCTGAGTCTTTGTTCCATAATCCATTGAAGCGGAAATATCTACGAGAATCATCATCGTAAGCTCTCTTTCCTCCTCCATTACTTTTACAAACGGTTCACGGAAACGTGCTGTTTTATTCCAGTCAATTCTTCTTATTTCATCTCCAAACTGATAGGGACGGACTTCCGAAAAAGTCATCCCCTGCCCTTTAAAGGCACTGTGATATTGCCCCATCAAAGCAGCTTCCGTCTTTTTTCTGGTACGGATTTCTATCTGCTTTACTTTTTTTACAATATCTTTTATCTGCATACGCTGATGTAAGGTTTAATAATTTACAGGGATTTGTATTTACACTATTCTTTTTTCCATTTTCATCTTCTAATCTTTCAATTCAATGGACACATTCAGCCATTCATTATCAAATTTCGGACTGTATTTTTTATAGAAATTGATGGCTGGTTCATTCCAGCTTAGTACCTGGAATACCATTCCGCTGTAATCATTTAATTTTCCATGTTCCAGTGTTGCATCAAATAATTTTTTCCCAATCTGCATTCCTCTCATTCTTTCGGTTACTACCAAATCTTCAAGATACAGCCTCCTTCCTTTCCAGGTTGAATATCTGTCGTAATACAACGAAATTCCTACAATTTTACCGTTCATTTCAGCAACAAAAGCACCCCAGACCGGAGACGGTCCAAAGCCATCTTTAGTAAACTGATCTAATGTTACCGTTACTTCATGTAGTGCTTTTTCGTATTCTGCCAGTTCCTTAATTAAGTCAAGCATCGAAGCACAATCTTCCTGAACGGCTTTTCTGATTACAACATCACTCATTATGGCGCCTGGATTTTTGCTAAAATTCTGTTGATGATCTCTTCTGTTGAAATTTCTTCTGCCTCCGCTTCAAAAGTTAAGCCCATTCTGTGTCTCAGCACATCTTTAGCCAATGCTTTTACATCTTCAGGAATAACAAAAGCCCTTCCTTTTAAGAATGCATAAGCTCTTGAAGCAATCGCAAGGTTAATAGATGCTCTTGGAGAAGCTCCGAAGCTGATATAATTTTTAAGTTCGGAAAGTCCGTAATTTTCCGGATATCGGGTTGCAAACACCATATCCAGGATATATTTTTCAATTTTCTCATCCAGATAAATCTGGTTGATCAATTCTTTGGCATCTACGATATCCTGAAGAGAAATGACCGGATTCACAGTAGGCTGATGTGAAGTGGAAACCATTCTCATTACTTTTCTTTCATCTTCAAAAGATGGATAATCTATGGTACACTTCAGCATAAAACGGTCACTCTGTGCTTCCGGCAACAGGTAAGTTCCTTCCTGATCAATAGGGTTTTGAGTAGCCAGTACTAAAAACGGCTTGGGAAGCTTCATTGTTTCATCACCAATAGTTACCTGTTTTTCCTGCATCACTTCCAGCAGGGCAGACTGTACTTTGGCCGGCGCACGGTTGATCTCATCCGCTAGTACAAAATTAGCGAATACAGGACCTTTTTTTATAGAAAAATCATTGTCTTTGATATTAAAGATCATTGTTCCCACCACATCTGCGGGAAGCAGATCCGGTGTAAACTGAATCCTTGAGAATTCGCCATGAACAGCATCCGCCAATGTTTTTATCGCTAAAGTTTTGGCCAGTCCCGGAACTCCTTCAAGAAGCACGTGACCATTTCCCAAAAGCCCTACCAAAAGGCGGTCTATCATGTATTCCTGCCCAATAATAACTTTGTTGATTTCCTGTCTCAGAAGAGAAAATAAATAGTTTTTTTCTTTTACTTTTTCCGTCAACTGACGGATATCTTCTGCTTGAAATGTATCTGACATAGCTTGATTTAAAATAGGTGGTAAATTTCTGATAAATACTTGCATTAATCAACACAATCAATGCCATTATTGAGTTAAAGTTTGTTAAATATTCCGGGATGGATAAGGGATTCAGGGTAATACGAACTGAGTTTCTTACACATACTGCCGATTCACACGGAAGCTCCACCGGGTGTATCTTTGATTTTCCTGCTAGGAATACAGCATTTTTACCAGTTTCCTATAAAAAATGTTGTAGCATTTTTACCACAACATTTTTATTATATTAAATTACAAATCTGCTACCAATTTCTCAGCATATCAAAGCTTTGTGATGGTAATGGTAAACACATCTTCCGGCCTATCTTCCGCATCCTCGTAAGATCCCACATTGATATAATATTCTGTTCCTGCGCTGGTAGTAATGGTAATAGTTTCCGAACTACCGCCACCGCCGTTATCTTTTGTCCCCACACAAGTCAAGCTGTTACACGATCCTTTATACACTCCTATTTTGGGATCGAAAGAAATGGTTGCAGGAGCCACTTTAATGGTAAATTGGCCGCCGTCTCCCGTAAATTTGAACCACAGTCCATCGTTCATTCCATCGTTAGGGCATGCCATTATAAATCCGGCATTATTGGTAGAGGACATTCCATCACTCTGTGTATAGGAATAAGGAAAAGCAGATGCCAGCAAAGCTCCGGAACAGGCATCATTTACCGGTATTGGAGGAATGGTTTTAAAAACATTATCTGTACAGCCGGAAGATTCACCATTGGCCGAAACAGCTGTTACTTTTAAATAATAACTGGTATCTCTCGTAAGAACAATTGATGGTGAAAGATTAAAGTTAGCAGCAGTCACAACCTGCTGGTTAATAATATCTGTACCTCCGGGACTCGTCCCTAAGGAAACTTTGTAAGACGTAGCTCCAATCACCGGCTGCCAGCTAACAGTAGGAGATAAAGAAATAAACTGAGCATTGTTTGCAGGATAGAGTATAAAAGGACAGGCAGGAGTAGACTTGGCCGTCAGCCCGGCAATTGTTATTGCTGATTTATAATCCGCTCTTATTCCACCGGGTGGAGATGCAGGATCAATAACTGCCTGGTCTCCTTTGTAATAAAGGGTAGAATTTGGAATATATGGATACACACGGAAAACTTCATCAAAATTATTAATATCAATGCTTGGCGCATTTTCTCTTGCTGCCACCACTAAATTATCTGTATTATTATAGGCAAATGGTGTAGTAAAAGCAATCTCCACTTTACCATTATTCTTCGTTACCGTACCTGCAAATACCTGAGTAAGTTGTGAGGAGGGAATCCAGTCTGCGCCGGAAGTAAATGCCGTTTTCTGGGTATGCCCAAGATAAACCGTCCAATTCGAAGAGTCAGAAATACTGGCAGATGGATCTACATAGAATGTAACTCCTGTAATAGTTCCTGCAGCAGTTGCATTCAATTCCTGTTTAGGGTAAATCTGCTGGACATAAGAATAGGAAAAAAAACTACTGACAGGCGCTGTGCCCACATTGGTGCTTCCGATATTTAAATTGATCTGAGCTTTAAAAATCAAGACTGTCAATAATAAAAATAAAAGTAAATTTTTCTTCATCATTAATAAAATTATCAGTGAATACGATGCTAATTTAATAATAAAATTTCAACTTTAATGACAAATACAATCATTTAATAAAATTCATTTACATCTTTCATTTGAAAATGCTTTCTTCTATTTGTTTTTTTTACACTATTAACAACAAAAAGCTATTTAATTTAAAAACAAAGACAATAAAGCGTTTTTTAAGTACATATTTTAATACATTTGTATCAAATACCAATCACATGTCTAAAAATCTATTTTTTGTCAGTCTTCTGTTTGCCAGTCTTTTTAAATCACAAACCACGACAGTAACCAATGTGATTTCTCAGGCAGTGTTTTATGACGGCTATGCTGCTACAGTATCCGCTCCTGTTCCTAACGGGTTGATCAGACTGAACAATGCCAGATATACAAGAAAGCTTACAGATGCAGAAATGGACTCTTTTAAGGCAAAGATTGCCATGAGAGTCACCATAGGTGCATTGTGTGATAATTATGACCGCCTGGGAGAAGTGTTTTTAGCATTGGTACCTAAAGACCAGGCTACTTATACAATAAATGATGCTAATGTAAAAAGGATTGAGGCAGGGAGATACATTACTCCTTTTATGAACAAAAACCGCTCTCCTCTGGAAGTTCCCTATACTTATGATGTGAGCAACCTGTACAGTATATTTCACGACGCTACCCTGCGAAATACCTATAATATATACATGGAACTGGATGTCTTTGGTGTGCCTTATGCAGCAAACAATGAAGTTCCGGGATGCTCAGGCAGGAATGATGTATTTACGGGAACTCTTACTTTCTTTTCAACAGATAACGGGGCGACAGCTACAGACTATAATACCCTTGCTCCTATTCTGAGCTATAACAGGCTTAATAATTATAACAGTACAGATGTTGCCGGTGAAACCGTAAGAATTGTAAATTTTAACTTGCCAGACCCGGTTACCAATGCCCGCTTCTTTGTGATCTCTACTCCACATGGCGCCAACAGCGGTGGTGAGGAATATATAAGAAGACAAAACTACACCTATGTAGATGATGTACAGGTACTCACCTATACTCCCGGGGGAATTTCGTGTGAACCCTACAGAGTATACAACACACAGGGTAACGGAATCTATGGCGCTACTCCCAAAACGCTTGCAGAATGGACTTCCTGGAATAACTGGTGCCCGGGCAATGCCGTTCCTATACGCGGATTCAGCCTAGCTAATATGACCGCAGGAAATCATACTCTTAAACACACCATCCCAACAGCTGTTTTCAATCAGCAGCAGGGAGATGTATACCTGTCTGTCTATATGCAGGGTAAGAGCAACACTACGTTAAACGTTAAGGATATTAAAACAATAGATGTCAGTATATACCCCAACCCCACCTCTGATTTTGTAACCATCAAATCAGAGACTGCTGTCGCTTCTATCTCAGTCTTCAGTATAGAGGGAAGAAAATTATCTGAAACGTACCGGGAAAACAAGGTAGATCTTTCCGGCTACAGTACAGGAGTTTACTTTTTGAATATTGTACTGAAAGATGGGACGGCTTTTAAACACAAGATTATCAAGAAATAAAACCAATAATATCCCTTCAAGGTATTTAAATTCAACCATACAAAAGCCTCTTTGGAAAATATCCTGAAGAGGTTTTTTATAACTATCTTGTTTTACATTTCAAAAAGCCCTGTCGTTTAAAAAAGGAAAATTAAAAGGCTTAAAACGCTGTTATTATAGAAAAAAGCGCAAGAATATAATCATAATTAGTTCTTTTTTTGAATAGTTAAAAAACTTTAACTCTAATCCCCATTCAAAAAATTGTCATTTCCAGTTTATTAAACTATTTTTGGAGATTAAAAAAACGGCAAAATGAATTATCATTTTCAAGCACACAGACAGGTAAGAAGAAACCTTCTGGACATCCTGCAGAACACTTCTCATGAAGATCTTCTGCTGATTCCGGATGGCTTCAACAACAATATATATTGGAATATTGTACACACAGTTGCCACCCAGCAGCTGCTGCACTATTATCTGAGTGGAAACCCTTTCCGTATTGATAAATACTGGATTGAAACTTATAAAAAAGGGACTTTACCTAATCTTAATGTCCAGAAATCAGAAGTGGAAGATTTGGAGTTCCTGCTTACTGAAACGTCAAAGATCTTAATGAAAGATTATGACAGTGATTTCTTTTCAGATTACACGCCCTATACAACCAGTTTCGGAATGGATTTAAAAAGTATTCAGGATGCCATTATCTTTAATAACATGCATGAAAGCTTACATTACGGATATGCAATGGCTCAGAAAAGAGCTATTTTGGGTGAAAAATATTAAACAATTACCCTCTGATGAATAAGAGCTACCACAGTTCTTATTTTTGGCAAAAAAATAAAACTGATGAGCCTTCAGAAGGGTTAATGAGTAAAAATCAGGGAATTCATCCGGAGGAAAATAAAATTCATGTAATCCCGGATGTTGTTTTACTACAAAACTGTAGAAGAGCCTCCCTACCTTGATTAGATTTAACAATAGAAAAAATAAATTTTGACAAACGACAACAAAAAAGACGATTTTATTTTTGGACTTCGTCCAGTAATAGAAGCTATTGAAGCAGGAAAAACCATTGACAAGATCTTTGTGCAAAATGCACTTCAGGGTCCTATTTATGCTGAATTGAAAGCTGCTTTAGCAAAAAATAAAATCCGTCCCAATTATGTTCCGGTTGAAAAACTGAACCGCTTTACGAGAAAAAACCACCAGGGTGTGGTTGCTTTTATTTCGGATGTTCCGTTTTATAAAGTAGAAGATATTGTTCCTCAATTATTTGAAGAAGGAAAAACACCTTTCTTATTGATCCTGGACAGACTTACCGATGTAAGAAACTTTGGGGCTATCTGCAGAACTGCAGAATGTGTGGGTATCGATGCGATCATTATTCCGGAAAAAGGAGGTGCTCCAATCAATTCTGATGCGATAAAAACTTCTGCAGGAGCCATTTATAACATTAAAATCTGTAAAGAAAATAATCTGGCCCATGCCGTAGACTTTTTACAGCAAAGCGGAATCACGGTATTTGCTGCCAGTGAAAAAGCACAAAAGTTAATTTATGATGTTAACTTCTCAGAACCTTGTGCTATTGTAATGGGAAATGAGGAAACCGGAATTTCTAAAGAAGTACTTCATCATTCGGATGAAAAAATAAAACTTCCTATTGAAGGAAAAACACAATCTCTAAATGTTTCTGTCGCATGTGGTGCTATTCTGTATGAAGCGGTAAGACAGAAAATTTTGAAATAATTCAGTTCTATAACCAACATTAAAAAATCAGAAAATGAAAAATATAGCAGCATTAGCGCTTATCTCATCCATAGCTCTTGTATCGTGTAAAAAAGAAACAGCTACTGTAACGAAAGTAGATCCTAAAACGGGAAAAACCGTTACTGTAGAAGTTCCTGCTGATTCTGTAGCTAAAGTAGCGGAGAACCCGGCGATCAGAGATTCTGCAGGGATCATTAAGCAAACTTTTAAGCTTGAAAAAGGAAAAACATATCCTCTTACAACGTATCAGAGAGATGTAAAGACCATGACAGATCCTACTGGAAAGTCTATTACAGCGACCAGTGAATCTACGGATGAAATGAATTTTACAGTCAATGATATCAAAGGAAATGTGTATGATATGACCCTTAACCTTGTAGCTAAAAGAAGTTCTCAGTCTGCACAGGGAAAAACTATTGTTGTAGATACCAAGCTTCCTATTCCTAAAGAAGATGATCTTAAAATGATCTGGAATATCAACAGGGCGCTTACCGGAAATAAGCTTGCTATGAAAATGGATACAAAAGGTAATGTGATATCCATCACAGGTTTTGATGCTGTGTACAACAAAGTATCTGCTTCTGTAGGAACTCTTATCAAAGATGCGAATCAGAAAGCAAGCGTTGTAGCAAGTCTTAAAGAAACTTTCAATGAAAAAGTACTGAAAGATCAGTTCAATAAAAACCTGACGATTATTCCTAAAAAGGGAGTGAAGATCGGTGAAAAATGGACCACTTCTGAAAACGCTGATGCAAGCGGGACAGTTAAAGTAACTTCAAACTATGTTTTAAAAAGCTTAGGAAACGGAAGTGCTGAAATTGGTGTTACCGGAGGGATTCCTAAGAAAACAG
The DNA here is from genome assembly GCF_024586575.1 of Chryseobacterium sp. WG23. NCBI lineage: Bacteria > Pseudomonadati > Bacteroidota > Flavobacteriia > Flavobacteriales > Weeksellaceae > Chryseobacterium > Chryseobacterium sp. WG23. The sequence goes on along the minus strand of NZ_JALCZE010000017.1, from coordinate 40,463 downwards.
AAAAGAAAGCTCAGGGGCCTATTACTCATAGCTTAAGCAGTGAACTGGTACAGACCGGTACTATTAAATTTGATGAAAATACAGGGTGGATTACCAACCAGAATATCAATGTGGAAACTACACAGATAGAATCTATTACAGACGGAAAACAGTCTCAATCTATGAAAAGTGTTTCAAAATCTTCTGTCATGGTAAATCCTTCAGCAAAATAATTAAAGTAAAAGAGTTTGAGGTTGAAGAGTCTGAGAATTTGAGAGTTTTATTTTGATTATTAAAATAAGTATCGACAAACAACTTTGAACTTTAGAATCTTAAATATATTGTATTATGAAGTACATTCTTGAGCTGGTACTCTCTGCTATCATTATTTTCTTTGTCTGGAATATTCTGAAAAGGATATTTTTTAAGACGTTTTACGGTTATAGGTTCAACAATAACAGTAATCAGAATAACAGGCAGCAGGATATCCATGACTCGAATAAAGAGAATAAGCAAAACCTTAAGTGGGATGCGGAAACCGTAGACTATGAAGAGGTGAAACAGAATAATGATAAAAGGTAAAAATTCCAAGAAAAAAGATAATAACCAGCATGGCGAAAAATAAAAACTTAATTTATATTGCTATTTCATTAGTTGTATTTATAGTTTTAGCATTTTTATATTCCACCCCTGTCTTTACGGGAAAACAGCTTTTCCAACATGACATTGTACAGTACAGAGGGGGAGCAAAAGAACTGCTCGACTATAGAGCCAACACAGGAAATGAAACCTACTGGAGTGATTCCATGTTTGGAGGAATGCCCACTTATCAGATGGGTAGCCAGTTTAAAGGTGATATTATCAAGAAAATTGACAGCAATCTGAATTTCCTGCCAAGGCCGGTTAATTATCTGTTTCTGCTTTTTGCAGGCTTTTTCCTTCTGGGAATGGTAGTGGTCAGAAACTGGAAATATGCTCTGCTAGGGGCTACTTTCTTTGGCCTTTCTACCTATTTTTATATTATCATTGCTGCAGGGCATAATGGTAAAGTAAATACCATTGAATATTTCGCTCCTCTTTTAGCCGGAATCCTATTGGTTTATATCCGGAAACAATACATCTGGGGATTCATTGTGACAACCCTTTTTATGGGGCTTCAGATTGCAGCGAACCACCCACAGATGACATACTACCTGTTCATTGCGTTAGGATTTTTATTCCTTTCTGAACTGATCAGAGTGATCCTGAAGAAAACACAGATGAAGCATTTTCTTATTTCTTCGGGAATTATTGCGGTATCATGTATCATTGGAGTTGGAATGAATTCTCAAAGAATCCTTGCCAATTCTGAATATGTAAAAGAAACGGTTCGTGGAAAGCAGATTTTAACGAATGACAGCCATACTTCAGGAAAATCCGGAATGGATAAGGAAAGCATGCTGATGTGGAGCTACGGTAAACTGGAAACGTTAAATCTTTTCATTCCAAGGCTGATGGGTGGCGGAAGCCAGGAGCCGGAAGCTAAGGAAATGATGAGCAAAGTTCAGGAGCTTGTTCAGGAAAATGTAGGCTCACAGGCAGAAATGGACAGAATATCGAAAGGTTTCAGTAGCATGACATACTGGGGTGACCAACCGGGAACTTCAGGACCGGCATACCAGGGAGCTATTGTATGCTTTCTTGCTCTTTTAGGATTTTTCATTGCCCGAAAAAAATACCGTTACTGGATTTTAGGAGCTTCCATACTTACTATTTTACTGGCATGGGGAAGTAACTTTATGCCATTATCCGATTTCTTTATTGACTATGTTCCATTTTACAATAAATTCAGAGCGCCTTCTTCAATCCTTGTCGTTGTAGAATTGTTATTCCCACTGATAGCCATCCTTGGGCTGTACAGATTCTTCACCGATGAAAAGCTTACTGAAGAATACAAACAAAAAACACTTCTTTACGTAAGTGGTGGAACATTAGGATTCGTATTGATTCTTTTGGTCTTCGGAAAATCATTGTTAGGTTTCGCTACAGAAGGTGAAAAAACCTATTTCCCTCCTTTCCTACTTGATTATCTTGTGGATGAAAGATATAAACTGTTCAGAACAGATGCTGTTAAAGCCTTTATTTATGTAGCTATTACTGCAGCCGTTTTATTTTTCAGTTTAAAGAAAAAGCTGAATCAGAATATTGCTTTGGTAGTGATTGGTTTAGTAAGTTTATTCGACTTATGGACTGTGAATAAGCGTTATCTGAATGATGAAAATTATGTAGACAAAGTCTTTGCTGAAAATCCTTTCCAGACAGAAACTTCAGATTTACTGGCTGAAAAAGTTCAGGCAAACCCGAGCTTATCCTCTATTCTTGATAATGTGAATGTCAACAAAACACTGGAAACAATTGCTGAAAAAGATAAGAGCCATTATAGAATTTATAACCAGACTTTAGGTGTAACAAGTGAGACAAATACTTCTTATTTTAAAGCATCTATTGGTGGTTATCATGCAGTAAAGTTAAGAAGATATGATGACATTCTTAATGAATACCTGTCGAACATAGACAGTGTAAAGACTCCTAAAATTCTGAATATGCTTAATGCTAAGTATATGATTTTTGGAGGCCCCGCAGAACCTCAGGCTGTGCCTAATCCAAATGCCAACGGAAATGCGTGGTTTGTAAGTGACCTGAAATTTGCAGATACACCCAATGAAGAAATCAAATCTATTGGGGATATTGACAATAAAAAAACTGCCGTTATTGCCAGTTCAGACAAATCTTATTTCGACAATAAACCTGTTCAGGCAGATTCTACAGCATTTATCAATCTTACAAAATACCAGCCTAATGAACTGGAGTTTAAATCTCAATCCAGAACACCGCAATTGGCTGTGTTCTCTGAAGTTTACTATCCTCATGGCTGGAAGGTTCTGGTTGATGAAAAAGAAGTCCCTTATATCAAAGCAGATTATTTACTTCGTGCCGTACACGTTCCTGCAGGAAACCATCATATCAGAATGGTGTTTGAACCTGAAGTCATTGAAAAAGGAAAATGGATTTCCCTTATTTGTTTCGGACTATTTATAGCCCTGACAGCTTTTGGAATTTTCTGGATGAATAAAAATAAGAAAAAGGAAACAGTAACTGAACCACAAGCTTAATTCAATATTGTGGCAAACCATTCTGAATGGAACAAGCCGTTATAAAGAATCTCAACATCAAAATGGAACAGAAGAAAATATTGATTATCACCTATTACTGGCCTCCTGCGGGAGGTCCTGGTGTTCAAAGGTGGCTTAAGTTCGCAAAATATCTACCCGATTTTGGCTGGAAACCTGTGATCTACACTCCGGAAAATCCCAATTATCCGTTGGTAGATGAAACGTTGATGAAGGATGTTCCCAACGATATTGAGATGGTCAGAACAAGGATCTGGGAACCTTATCAGCTGGCAGAAAAGCTTAATAAAAGCAATAAAAAATTCAAAGCCGGGCAATTTGATGTAGGTAAAAACCAAAGCTGGAAATCCAGGCTTTCCATTTGGGTTAGGGGAAATTTCTTTATTCCGGATGCCCGGGTTTTTTGGGTCAAACCTTCTATTCAATTTTTAGAAAAGTATTTAAAAGAAAATAAAATAGATATTGTAGTCACTTCCGGCCCACCCCATTCATTGCATCTCATTGGGCTAGGTCTTAAAAATAAGCTTCCCCATATCAAATGGATTGCCGATTTTCGTGATCCGTGGACGGAGATTTCTTACTACAAGCATTTAAAATTAACCAGAAGTTCGGATAAGAAACACCGTCAGTTAGAAAGTGCTGTATTTAAAAATGCAGATATTACCCTAGCCACCAGCTATACCGATGCTGAAAACTTTCGGAAAGCAGGAGCTCATGCCGTTTGTATTACTAATGGATTTGACGAGACTGATGCCTATGAAGATCCTAAACTGCAAAAGAACAAAACATTTACGCTAAGTTACATCGGCGTTTTGGAGCAATTACGGAATCCTGATAACCTTTGGCAAGCATTGGACGAACTGGTGAAAGAAAACATAGAGTTTTCAAAGGATTTTTCACTGAAATTTGTGGGAAGAATTGATGATAAGATCTTAGCTTCTCTTGAAAATTCCAGTTTGAAAAACCATATTTTAAACCTGGGTTATCTTTCCCATGGAAAAGCTGTTGAAGAAATGCAGAGTTCTGATCTTCTGCTTATCACCAATTTTCCTAACGAGTCTTCAAAAGGGATTATTCCGGGGAAAATATTTGAATATCTGGCTTCAGGAAAACAGATTCTGTCATTTGGTCCTGATAAAGCCGATGTAGAAAAAATTTTAGAAGATACCCATGCCGGGAAGCACTTCGGATATCATGGTTCCGAAGAAGTAAAGCAGTTTATCCTGGAAAAATTTAAGCTTTGGAAAAGTGGAAATCTTAGTAAAAACACTCAACACATTGAACAGTTTTCAAGAAAAAATCTCACTCAACAGTTGGCAGACATTTTATAAAAAAAGCTGGAGGCAGGAATTGGGAAGACCATAGCTTCCTCCTTCCGGCATCTAGCTTCTCTCTTTCTTATATCGTCCACTGATCATTGATCACCGCTATCAGATAATATTTTCCCTGGAACTCTTCAAATACAAAACGAACGGTTTTCCAGTCCATTTCACTATTCTTTTCTGTTCCTTTGATATAGTTTTCTGTAAAATTAGCTGTAGGATAACTTTCTTTAAGATTATTCAGAGAGTTCCCTCCACCGATGAATTTATCTACAGAATACTGGGAAGCTGTAAAATCCTTAGAAAAAACCCATTTACCCAGGTAGTCATTAATCGTTGCCTTGTATGGGTCTCCGGAGCCATCCCGTGCTCCCCAGGTAAACAATGTTTTTGTAGGCTGAAACTGTTCAAAATCAGCTTTGGAGAAATGTTTGTCCCCTTTCATATCAACATGTGCATACATTGAAAAGCGAATTCCTTTTTCAGGATGAATTAATGAAGCAAATGTTTTATAATCTTTAGTTTTTAGGGCCTGCAGAACCTCATCGTTTACTTTCTTCAAAGAAGCTTCTCTTTCTTCTTTTGTAGGAAGTTTTCCAATACTGTCTGTTTTTGCCTGTGCAACAGAATCAATAACATTCGGAACCGGTTTTCCAGCTTCTTTCTTACAAGCGATTACTACAGTGAGTACCCATAGAGAAATAAGTAGTTTTTTCATATTTTAATTTTAAGTGATGGTAAAAAACACCAAAACTGATGCCATTACCGTGAGGAGGGGTACAATGTATAATGTCGGATGTATAATGTATAGTGTATAACTTCTGACCTCTGACCTCTCAACTCTCAACTCTTAACTCTTAACTCTTAACTCTTAACTCTCAACTCACACCACCTGAAATTTTTGTCCTAAAAGCCTCTATACAATCTGCCAATTACGCCGTATCTTTGTTCTATGGAAATTTTGGATATTCTTATCATCGGAGCGGGCCCTATCGGTTTAAACTGTGCTATTGAAGCTCAAAAAAATAACCTCAGTTACCTGATCATTGAAAAAGGAACTATTGTTAATTCACTGTATCATTATCCTTTGTATATGCGTTTTTTTTCAACTGCTGAAAAGCTTGAAATTGACGGGACTCCTTTTATCTCCCCTGCTCCAAAACCCGGCAGACAGGAAGCGTTGGAATATTATCAGGGAATTGCCAGGCAGAGAGATCTGAGTATTCATCTTTATGAAAAAGTACTAAAAGTTTTCAAAATTGACGATGTCTTTGAAATTGAGACTACAAAAGGAAAGTACTTTGCTAAAAATGTGGTGATTGCCACAGGGTTCTATGATATTCCGAATCTGATGAACATTCCCGGTGAAAATCTTCCGAAAGTTCAACATTATTATACCGAGCCCTACCCATACGCCAGGCAGAAAGTAGTGGTAATAGGCTGCAGTAATTCTGCGGTAGATGCAGCTCTTGAAACCTACAGAAAAGGAGCCGAAGTAACAATGATCATCCGGCATTCTGAAATTTCAAAAAGTGTAAAATATTGGGTAAAACCGGATATAGAAAATAGAATTTCAGAAGGCAATATAAAAGCCTATTTCAATGCTGAGATTATTGAAGTTAAAGAACAATCTGTTATTTTCAAAGACCATGACCATCAGATTCATGAGATTGAAAATGATTTTGTTCTGGCTATGACCGGTTACCTTCCCGACTTTGAATTTTTAAGGAATTCCGGTATAGAGCTGAATGGAGAATGCCTGAATCCCCAATACAATATGGAGACCATGGAAACCAACATCTCCAATCTGTATCTGGCGGGAGTGGTTTGCGGAGGAAAAGACACCCATCTCTGGTTTATTGAAAATTCAAGGGTACACGCAGAAATGATTGTCAAAAATATAGTCTCCAAACGCTGATGGCAGTCATCAGATCATTAAAAATCAATTTTACATCCAACATAAAGTTTCTTTTAGTCACTAGATCAATTCTTATTGCTGAAAATCTATACTGCTGAATCTCCTTTTGGGAAAAGAAAACAGACGTTCAGAACATGAAAAACAGGCAACATACTTCGTTATCAGCTTGTGCGAAATTTAAAATAGAAGGTATAGGAAAAATACTAAGGGGTGACCTGTATGATGTTTAGACTTTTATACGATATCATTTTATACCAGCTGAAGTGAACTAAACCGGTGAAAATAATAATTATGATGATATCATTAAACCCCCAAAGCGTTTTATCAATTTGCCTATAAACTCTATCCCAAAACTCATTTTCCAAGTATTTATTTTATCATGCATTTATAATTTTTTAAATAAATATTTTATAATAAAAAACAGATATTTATTATTTTTTCAACACAATATTCATTCTCGCAACAAAACCAACAATAAATTGATTATCAATAACTTAACATAAAAAAATAATTCAATTTCATATGTGATAAATTTATATTTTTACAAAAAAACAATCAAAATCACAAAAGAAAAATGAAAAAAAAAATCTATTTATTTTTGGCAATAGCAGCCATAAGTGGCCAAAGCCTGTACGGACAGAACTTCTGGAAAAAGACACATCTCACTGAGAGAAATGCAATAGAATCTAAAAGAAATATCGGAGCTGACTACTCCAATGCCTATACACTGGATATCAACGGATTAAAATCCACTCTGCAAACAGCACCAGTATCTAAAACAGGGATTATTACCAAATCGACTATAACTGTAGATATTCCCGGACTGGATGGGAAATTCGAAAAATATGCTGTTTATGAAACTTCCAATATGGCTCCTGAGCTGGCCGTTAAGTTTCCCGATATTAAATCTTACAGAGGGACATCAGTAAAAAATTCTGGCAAAACCATAAGCTTTGGCCTTTCATCTAAAGGAATAAACATAATTATATTTACTCCCGGCCAGAAGCCGACAGTTATAGAACCTGCTACCAAAGATGCTTCTGTCTATCTGGTGAGTCCTGCTGTTCCGGAAACACTTTCAAAAATCAGTAATTTTGAATGTAATATTAAGGAAAAGAACTCTGGTAATACAGCAAGAATATTCCCTACTGACAATACCAGTGATAAGAAATTCAGGACATACAGATTGGCAGCATCCGCCGATGGAGAATTCAGTGAATACTATGGCGGAACAGCTGCCAATTCGTTAGTTGCTATCAATAATCTGATGAGCTACATTAATCCTGTCTATGAAAGAGATCTTTCCATCCATATGAATCTGGTAGCTAACAATGACCAGATAATTTTCCTGGATAAAACTACAGACCCTTATTCAACATTTACGTCAAGTACAACATTAGATCAGGAAATTAAAACAACTCTTGACAATACTATTGGCAGTGGTAATTATGACCTGGGAATGTTATTTTCCAATCAGAATACAGGAGGAGGTAAAGCCTCCGCCATTGGTTCAGTATGCAACGGAGGATTCGCATATATAGGTCAATTAACACCAGAAGGATTTATGTATGCAATAGCTGCGGCTCATGAAATGGGGCACATGTTTGGAGCCAATCACACGTTTTCAAAACCAGAAAATGTTAGTATTCTCATTAACTTCGGTGGTATCTCATTTCCTTACGAGATTCTACCAGAAACCGGAGCCAATAGAGAACCTGGAAGCGGAGTAACCATAATGGGATATCCGGGTGTAACAGGAACATATGATGTAGCCGATAAATTCAGTGATCAATTTCTTCATTATAGTATTAGCCAAATCAATGCCTATGTTAAAACAACCAGCTGCGCGGCAACAGTGAATATGCTTAATAATCCGCCTACAGCTAATGCCGGATCTGACTATACAATTCCTAAAGGTACAGCATTCAAGTTAACTGCTACCGGAACAGACCCTGATAATAATAGTTTAACATATTCCTGGGAAGAGTCTGATATTGCAGATCCCAATCCTGTTTTTGATAATATTGATATTACGGATCCAAATGCTTCTGCTCAAATTCTGGCCATGATGAGACCATTTTCATATCCTGACCGTATGTCTGCAGTAAATCCTAACTTCAGAACATATCCACCAACGACAAGCCCAACAAGGTATTTTCCACCGCTTAAGGAAGTTCTTGACGGAAGTTTATACAGCACCTGGAATATGATATCTGATGTGGCAAGAAGTATGAAATTTGTAAGTTTGATAAGAGATAATGCTACGGAGGGCGGACAAACGGCAAGTGATGAAGCTGTAGTTAATGTACATGAAAGTACTGGCCCTTTTAAAGTTACCTCTCTATCATTGAATCAGAATTACCCTTCAGGATCTTCGCACCTTCTGAAATGGGATGTAGCAGGAACAAATGCGGCGCCTATCAATACTCAGTTTGTTAATGTCCTAATATCAACAGATGGAGGAACTACATTCAACCCTCTTATTTCCAATACGCCAAACGATGGGGAAGAAAGCATTACAATTCCCTCTACTTCTTCAAAAAAGGCATATATTATAGTGGAATCCGTAGGAAATATCTATTATGCAGCAAGCCCTGCTTTTGCAATAGATTATGCTATAACAATGAACTGTACACAATATCCTGCGAGTGGAACTTTCGCTTTTGCTCCGGCTACACCAGCAAATATTACTATTAATATTCCTGCTACTACCTTGATTGAAGATATTAATATTGTAATGGACCTTTCATATACCGATATTAAAGAAACTGCTTTACAACTTAAAGGTCCGAATGATCAGAGCAATCAGATATTCTGGCTGGGGAATTGTTCAGGAACCGGTATAATGAAAACCATCTTTGACCAAGAAGGAGAATCTCCAGTGGTAAATTGTAATAATATTAGTAACAATAAGCATCTGGAGCCTATCAGATTAGACTTAAGTCAATATTACGGACAGAATCCAAACGGAAACTGGCTCATCAAAGCTTTACATACATCAGACGTCTTAAATAATGTACAGGCAAATAGCAGTTCAGGAACTGTAAATGCAACTGCAATCGAACTTTGTACAAGAGAAGCAATTACTACTCTGGCAGTAAAAGATCTTTCATTAAAAGATGATGAATTCCAGATATATCCTAATCCATCTAATGGAAAGTTTAGTGTCTTGATGAAAAAGAGCAATTTTGTGGAGGTAAATATTTTTGATATTGCAGGAAGATTAGTACATAAACAATCCGGCATTACCAATGATACCAAAATAGACCTTACCCACTTTGCTAAGGGTAATTATATAATGGTATTCAATACAGATACCCAAAAAATTACTAAAAAAATTATCATTAAATAAGTTTAATTCATATAGTCAATGAAAAACCCAGCTGGATAGTATTCAGCTGGGTTTATTATTAAATAAAGACTGGCTTTAAACTAAATCTTTTTCTGTTTTTCTGTTATCTTTAAGCATCCATGGAACTATATAATAAAAGCCTATGGCAATCAGTATTGCCAACACACCGGTTCCTATCCACAGGGTGTTGAAACCTAGTTTATCTGCAATCAATGTTCCTATATAAGGTGTAATAATAAAAGCTATTGAAAAAGACATTCCGTTCAGTCCCATATAAGCTCCTTTATTATTTTCTCCCGAGCGCAGTGCAGTAATGGTTGATATAAAAGGCAGGGTCCATATTTCTCCCACACAAAGCAAGGTCATGGAAACCAACAATACCACCATACTGTAGTCGAAGGCCAGCATAGCATAGGAAAATCCACACAAGAAAGTTCCTATCAGCATTGTAAAGCCTAAGGTGAAATATTTCTCAGCCAGCTGTACAAATCCCATTTCAAGCAATACGATCAGGAAGCCACTGTAACCCAGAATAAATCCTATATTCTGCTGACTCAAATGAGCGGTATCCTTATAGAAAATAGTCAATGTACTGAATAACTGGAAAAAACAAATGGAAAACAGCATACAGAATACACAGTATACCAGAAATTTACGGTCTCTATAGGGAGAATTCTCTTTTTTAATGACTATAGCTTCTTTTACATTTCTTGCTTTCTTCTTAGCTAATCTTGTACGTTTTCTGAAAAACCAGATGTACATTAATCCGGCCAGTAAAGCGGCCAAAGCATTACTGAAAAATAAAAATTCATAAGAAATAGCAGATAGAATACCTCCTAATGCAGGACCTATAGAAAATCCTAAATTAACAGCCATCCTGTTTAATGAAAAGGCTCTGGTGATATTCTCCGGCTTGGCATATTTTGTAATAGCCACCGAGTTGGCGGGCCGGAAAGTTTCACTTACAATACTCTGCAGCAAAATAATTCCTGCCAGCCCTGCTTCTGTTGTAAAAAGAGGAATTAAACAAAATAAGGGTACGCTCAAAAGTAAACTTAGGCTCTGCACCTTGTATTCACCAATTTTATCGGTGATCATTCCACCAAACCATGAACCTATCACTGAACCTATTCCAAAAAAGCTAAGGACAATTCCGGAATTTTCAATGCTAAAATGTAAATGGTCTGTCATATAAACTCCTAAAAAAGGAAGTACCATAGAACCCGCCCTGTTGATTAGCATTACCAACGCCAGCATCCAACTCTCTTGCGAGAGTCCTTTGAAAGAACTCGTGTATAAGTTAATTAATTTCACAATAATATTGGGGGAAAAATTTAAAATGCAAAGTTAGAGAAAATAGCCCATATCCCTCTGTTGTGAGCGAATAATTTTCAGCTTTACACTGTTTTTAAAGACTTTAGAATAAGTCGCAAAAAAGATAGTAAAATAAAAAAGCCGGAAGAAAACTCTTCCGACTCTGACAAGTAAAACCTGCATTTATTTTGAATTTAACAATTTAAAAGCTACGTAAAGTATGTTTCGCGAGGCTTTAAATTTTAAATCTGTTATGGATTTGTAGAGAAAATAGAACCATTTGCAATTAATGCGCGTCTGTTCATTTTTAAAATATCTCTTACCCATTCTGCAAAATCTTCTGGCTGTAATACCGTTTCGGGATTACCGTCTGTAAGTCCGCCCTGAATACTCATATCAGAAGCAATGGTACTTGGCGTCAACGTAATCACACGGATATTCTGTTTTCTCCATTCTGCCATCATTGATTGGGATAGAGAAACTACCGCTGCTTTGGAAGCTGCATAGGCAGACATATTAGGTCCTCCTTTTAAACCTGCTGTAGAGGCTACATTTACAATATCACCTTCTCCTTTAGCTTTCATAAACGGGTGAACGGCCTTAGCCGCATAGTATACCCCGAATAGATTGGTTTTGATCACCTGTTCCCAGGTTTCAGAAGACATATCTTCAATACTTCCAAAATCCCCGATTCCTGCGTTATTGATCAGAATATCTACTCCACCAAGCATTTCAGCTAAAGTTCTGATTCCTGCTTTTACAGAGGCTTCATCGTCAATATTAAATACAGCATAGGCTGCATTTACTCCCAATTTCTGGATTTCGTCAACTGTATTTTTTAAATTCTCTTCGTTTCTTCCTGTAATGGCAACGTTCACTCCTTCATGAGCCAAAGCTAACGCTACTGCCCTTCCTAATCCTCTTCCACCACCGGTTACGATGGCATTTTTTCCGTTTATGTTCATTGTAATAATACTTTTCGTTGTACAAAGTTACAAAAGAACATTTTTACGGGACGAGAAGAATATATATTTAATGTTTTTTTAACGGCATTCTATTGTCTTCACCACAAAACAATCCACATGATTTATCATTAGGAGAATCTAAATAAATGATATTGAAATGAAGATGGATTCTTCCGGAATGACAAAGATTATGGTAAAATTTGATTTTTTTAGTGCCAGCTTACTAAAAAAGCCGGTTCATGATAAACCGGCTTCAAAATCTAAAAAAAGTAAAATAATAAGCTTAAGGAATCTGAATTGAGTTCTGTACTTCAAATTCTTCTGAAGCGGAGAATTGATTTCCGTACATATCAACAGCTCTTACCTCAACTTTATGTTTCCCCAAGGCTAATTTTTTAGGAAAATCTGCTTCCCAGATATGTTTTGACATTTCAGGGTTGGAAGGTCTTCTACCGGGAAGAATTTTCTCTGTAGCATCCCATTTAAAAACTGAAAGAGCAAAATTCGGATCTATTGTTTCATCATACTCCATGGCCTCCCAGGATCCGTTGTCTATTTTATACTCTACTTTATCTTTTTTACTTCCCATAAAAAAGTTTGCCAGCACTTTTGCAGAGGTTTTTGAAGGATAAGGAATGACCTTTGGAACGTACAGTTTTATCTGATAGTCTTCAGGTTTTCCAGCCGTTTTATACTTAACTTTATATTGGTTGTCTGTAAAACTGATGAAAGAATATCCTTTTGCTGTTCCGTCTCTCATCGTTGATGTAGGAAGACCTGCTTCGTCAGCCGTACCCGAATACCAGTCACCACAAGTGGTTCCCACATTATATTCGTGTAATTCTTTTATTCCGTTCCAGCCTGCTTTTTTGCCATAGAAAATCTGTTGCTGAATATGGGTGTGCGCCGATAAGAGCAATACATTCTGAAAAGGGTTTAAGAAATCAAATAACTTCTGGCGGTCAGCATTTCTAAAACTATCTTCGTTTTTATGCTCCAACGGAATATGGAAAGATACCACAACAAGCTTATTCTTATCAACCCATTTCAAATCATTTTCAATAAACTGAAGCTGATCTTCACGGAATCCTCCCCAATATCCTTTTCCATCTCTCGGGTCCGGATAAAGAATATCATCCAAAATAATGAAATGAACATTACCATAGTTGAATGAATAGTTGGCAGGACCAAAATTGGATTCGAATGTTTCATCTGATAAATGGTCTTCTTTTGCATCATAATTCATATCATGATTTCCCATAACGTTGTACCATGGCAATCCTACTTCTTTCATCACATCTGCATAAGGTTTTTGAAAGCTTAAGTTATCTCCAACCAAATCTCCCAGGCTAATTCCGAGCACTGCATTTTTTCTGGTATTTTTAACTTCATTTACAATTCCTCTTTTAAAATAATCGAGTTCTTTCTCTGTATAAGGCTGTGGATCTCCAAAAACCAGAATATCAAAATTTTTATCTTCATTCTGCCTGTACAGTGGGAAGTTCAGCTCTCTAGGAAGTTCTCCGGTAGGAGCTACTCCTTTGTATTTAAAATCAGCCGGTGAACCTTTGGGTTTATGATGGTAATAAAACTGAGGCAGGTTATTGCTGTTTAAAGCAGTTTGGTATCCTGAAGGTTTGATGACAAAAATGGTCTGTCCATCCTGAACAGGTAAGCTATACCGTCCGTTTTTATCCGTAAGGGCAACCTGTGCTCCATTGGATACGGCTACTCCTTCCACTCCTTTTTCACGACTTTCTTTCTTTTGGTTTTTATTGCTGTCTTCATATATATACCCGGAGACAGAAGTCTGGGAAAACGCCATTGCCGAAATCAGCATACATGGCATCAAAAATTTTATCTTTGCTTTCATTTCTTTATTCTTTATTCTTTATTAATCTTCTTATTTATTCCACCACATTTTCACATTAATATGATCTCCTCCCATCTGCTGAACAGCTGCCAGATAGTTGGTGGGATTCAATATTTTCGGATTGGGTGGGTACATTAATCTTTGGGGTAAATCTCCATTATTCAGCAGACCTCCATTGTTGGGAAGTACCGGAAATCCTGTTCTTCTTTTTTCAAACCATTGCTGCTGGTCCACAAAGAAAAGAGCAATATACTTCTGAAGCATAATTTTTTTCAGGTCTGCTTCATAGGCTACATTTTGGTTATCAAAATAGTTGGCCGGTACTACAGCTCCCCACTGTTCAATAGAAGCTTTCACTCCGTTTTCGTAAAAAGTCTTAGCACTTCCCTGAATGATTCCCTTTAGAGCAAGCTCCGCTAATGTAAACTGGAGTTCTGCATAGGGATAAACAAAAATTTTCAGCGGGGCTTTTGCCAGGTTTTGATTAAGATTGGATGGCTGGAAAGTAAAAACTGTTCCGAAAGGATATCCGGAAGGAGCACCCACATATCCTATATTATTATTTTTCAGATCTTTTGCCTGGGTAAAGAACATCGGTATACGCGGGTCATTATTTTTCTGTAAAGCCTGTACAAAGAAATCTGAAGCTGCTCTTCCTGTTGTAAAATCCTGAGGTCTTGCAATAGGTGGCATTAATGGAGAAATTCCGGAAATATCAAGCTTTGTTGCATCTGCATTATTTTGAAAAACAGGATATACCGTTGGATTGTTAACGATTTCCTGAATTCTTTCTTTAACATTCACTTCTCCCTCCCGGCTTAGTATTCTTAGCAAGAGCCTTAAAGAAAGCGAGTTGCATAATTTTTTCCAATTGGCAATTCCAGTATTATCGGTATCTGCTTTATAAAAAAGATCTGCTCCGGTGAGAGGCTTGGTGGTAATGAAGAGAGCATTAGCCGCTTTCAGATCATCTAAAAGGTGGACATAAATGTCTTTCTGCTTATCAAATTTAGGCTGAGAAACCCCATTATCCAGTTGTGAAGCTTCGGAAAAAGGAATATCGCCATAGGTATCGGTAAGGTTGGAATAAATCCATGCGTTGAGGACCATGGAAATAGCCTGGTAATTTTTATCTCCTTCAGAAATGGCCGCTTTTTTAAGGTCATCAACCTGTTTCAGCCACCTGTATGAATTGTTCCAGAATCCCGTTCCTGTGTTTTCTGTAATATAATAACGGCTTAATGAGTTTCCTTCATTCGGAAAATCCAGAGAAACCTGCATGATATCAAAATTAAAATCATTGGCTCTGTTATAGCCTATGGAAGCCATATTATATTGTATTGGAGCCAGCAAAGCACTTGCAACAGGTTCGTTGATTCTACTTGTATCTTTATTAATTTCATCGAGGCTTCTGTCACACGAAACAGCACTTCCTACAAGGCTAAGAAATGAGCATATATAGAGTATCTTTTTCATTTTAAAATTTTTAGAATTTAACATTTAACTGAATTCCAACTGTTCTGGCTGAAGGCAGCTGTCCGATTTCAACTCCCGGTGTAATGGTAGAATCGTCAAGGGTAGCGGCTTCCGGATCAAATAATGGAAATTTTGTCCACATCCAAAGGTTTCTTCCAAATAAAGCTAGGCTGATATCTGTAACTTTTAATGGTTCTGTAATAGATTTTGGGAAGGAATACGAGATTCTGGCATCTCTTAGCTTAATGAACGAAGTGTCAAATGAATTGGTTTCTACATTGGCTCTTCTGTAATAATCTCCATAATAGGAAGAAACAGGAACTCCTTTTGTATTCGGAGAAAAGCTTCCGTCCGGATTTTGAACTACTCCGTTCCCTACAATCAGCCCACCCGGGTTATCTCTTCCTACAAGAGTATGGGTAAGTTTCCCCTGTTCAGACATTTTATGATGCGACTGTGAGTAAGCGATCCCTTTGTACTGTCCGTCAAATGAGAAACTAACTGTAATATTTTTATATTTAAACTCATTCTGAAGCCCTGCTCTCCATTTTGGATAGGCATTTCCTATTTTTTTCATTTCGGTTGGCTTTGCCGTTAATCCATCTGTACCATAAATCACCTGTCCATCCGGAGAATACATCAGGCCATAACCATACATATCTCCAAGTGAACCTCCCACTACAGCATTGTAATAAACCACGCCTCCCACACTCGCCATCGTGTAAGGTATTCCATTAAATTCTTCCGGAAGGGAAAGAATTTTATTCCGGTTCATTGACCAGTTGGCATTTACATTCCAGGAGAAGTTTTTATTTTTAATAGGAGTAGTATTTAATGACATTTCAATTCCTCTGTTCCTAAGTTCTCCGGAATTGATAATTCTTTTATTATATCCGGTTTCATAGAGTACAGGAATAATAATGGTCTGATCTTTAGAATTATTCTGATACGCTGTAAAATTAAAGGTCAGTCTGTTTTTCAAAATGGTAAAGTCCATCCCTCCTTCTACATTGGTAATCATTTCCGGTCTCAGATTAGGGTTAGGATACAATAAGGGAGATTCTACAGATCCAGTGAATACACTATTTTCATAGTATTTTTCAAGCATATAATTGTAGGTATCATTACCTACTTTTGACCAAGAAAGTCTAAGTTTCCAGAAATTTAGATTATCCGATTTCAATTTAAAAATATCCGATAATATAAAAGATGATGATAACGAAGGGTAAAAATAAGACCTGTTCTGATCAGGAAGGGTACTGCTCCAGTCATTTCTGGCGGTCACATCCAGGAAAATCATATCCTTATAACTGAAATTAGCCAATGCATATAAACTGTTTACCTGGTTATCGTTAGGCTTTGGCAGTCTGTTTTCCAATGATGTTGCATTAGACAGCTGGTACAATCCTGCTTTATTAAGTCCATTAGCCCGGTAATCATTCATCGTATATTCATGATATTTGATGTTACCTCCGGCAGAAGCTGTCACACCAAGATCTCCGAATTTGTTTTTATAGGTAAAAAGAATATCATTATTAAGATCCAAATACCTGATGTATTGCTCCCTGTAATATCCTTTCAGATAATTGGCAGAACTCCAGGGTCTTCTCTGTGTACGGAGCTCATTACTCCATTCCAATCCCGTCTTATAAGCAATATCAAAGTTTTTAGCCAGCTGATAGTTTAGGTTAACGTTTCCTGTAATAATCTTTTTGTTTGTACTGTTTAGATTTTCATAGGCAATCAGATAAGGGTTGTCTATATATGAGCTAAAAGGGTGAATCTGGTCAACCTGCTCCTGTCCCTTTTTCCAGATGGGTCTATACCATTCGAGGTCTACATTGGGATTTTGGAAAATCATAAAATAAGAGATCGACTGGTTATTATATCCTGTAGCAGGAAGGTTATCACTTTTAGTCTGGCTGAAGTTGATTTTAGTTCCCATTTTCAGCCTGTTGCTCAATTTATGATCTACGGATATAGCAGCATTCAACCTGTCGAAGCCTGTATTAGGCATCATCCACTCATTTTTAAGATAAGAAAGTGAAGTTCTGAAGGATGTAGATTCGTTAGAATGTTCTACTGACAAGCTGTTTGAATAAGTAGAGCCTACCTGCCAGAAGTTTTTAATATTATCTTTATAAGGTCTCCAGAGTTTTCTTTCCAGGCTTTGGCCTTCTACAGCCGGATCATACTGAAAGTAATATTGTCCGTCAAATTTCGGTCCGAAAGCACTGCTGGTAGAACCTGTGTTGATACCGTCAGCAGAAGCTCCATAAGAATAATAATAATTTCCGTTCTTATCTTTTTGCTGAGTTCCCTGCCCGTATTCATATTGATAATCCGGCCACTTAAGAACGGTATCATAGCTTGAATATGAATTTAAGGTAATCTGAACTTTCCCTTTTTTTGTTTTTCCGGATTTGGTTGTAATCATGATAGCCCCTCTGGAACCTCTGGAACCATACAATGCAGAAGCGGTAGGTCCTTTCAGAATTGATATGGATTCAATGTCATCAGGGTTGATACTGTTGAAGCTGTCACCATAGTCAATCGGTAAATCTCCTCCTGAACCCGCTCCATATGCTGCCGTTCCGGTACCGGTTTTTCTCCCGCTCAGGGGAACGCCGTCAACAACAATCAATGCATCATTATTTCCCATATTCATAGAAATGTCTCCACGGAGGGTAATACGGGCTGTTCCAAGGGGTCCTGCTCCCGCAGTCTGCACTTTCAGTCCTGCCACCTTACCTTCCAGCGCTTCTGCCCAGTTGTTGTTTTGAGTCTGTAATATTTCTTCAGATTTAACCGTCTGGGTAGAATACCCTAATGACTTGTCGTGCCTTTTGATTCCCAAAGCAGTTACCACCACCTCATCAAGCCCTTTAATAGTGTCTTTTTTAGATTTCTGCTGAGCTGTCAGGTTTACACTGATTAGTCCTAACAGTGACAAAACCAACAGCTTTTGTGTCTCTTTACGCATATCCTTTTTGTTTGTGCAAAATTAAAAGGACATTATGATTAAGATTTTAACAACACTTTAACATTTATTAAAAAAATATTGAATGGAATATTAAGTTTTTATTAACACATTTACACACTACATTGATTAACAACACATTAACTAATTAATTATTTTTAATATTATTTTATAATTCCATTTGCATATCTTTATTGTCTGTCTTTGAGAAAACAAAACATCATAAACAACTATGTAACAGTAATTTAAATCCTGTATGTTTTATTTTAATGCCAAGCTGCTCTACGAAATACACGGCAAACAGAAAATAAAAGCCAGTTAGAATTCCAGCGAACTTAATGTTGATGAACAAGAACAAAAAAGTCTGCCTCTTGGAAGAGACAGACTTTACACATTGCAATATTTATTTTTACTTATTTTTCAATTGTTCAGGGATATTAGTGGTAACAAACCCTATTCCCTGCTTTTTTAATTCCTCATAAACAGCTGTATCATTTACTGTCCAGGAATTCGTAATAAGCCCCAGCGTCTTAGCTTCGGCAATCCATGTAGGGTTTTTCTGGAAAACACTGTAATGATAATCCATGCCGTCAAGTCCTTCTTTTCTGATCTGCTCCGGTGACAATTCGCCATTCAGATACTGCACTTTAAATGCTGGCTCAAGCTTTTTGATTTCTTTACAAATATTTAAGCTGAAAGAAATAAATTCACTTTGAGATTCCAACTTCATATCTTTGATCATTTTGATCGTCTTTTGAGTGATCTCATTCTCTATTTCAGGAGTTTTAGCAGGCTTGATCTCTACAATTAACTTTACAGACGGATCTTTTTTTCCCTGCTTAAGGTACTCTTTTAAGGTAGGAAACTTTTCTCCGTTGGATAGTTTTACTTTTTCCAATTCCTTAAAAGAAGTCTCAGAGATTTCCATTTTATCATGGTGCTCGTCATGGTTGATCACCAATACTCCATCTTTTGTCATTCTCACATCAAATTCAGATCCATACACTTTAAGCTTTTGAGCATTCTCTAAAGATGTAATAGAGTTCTCCGTTGTAGGAGGCTGTACCTGGAAATACCCTCTGTGTGCGATAATCTGAGTTTGTGCTTTCATCAATACTGTACTTAAAACTGCTAATCCTAAGATAAAATTTTTCATAATATAAATTGATAATTAAAAACCAAGTCCGGAGACTTTTGGATAAAGATAATTATTTTAAAAAGTTTTAAACCACAAAAGACACAGAATTTTTCGCTTGTTTTCGGTCATTTCCCTATTTTTCAGCCTTTTGTGGTTCATATTATTTTCTTGTTAGAAACTGTATTTTGCACCAATCTGAATCTGATACGGATTTCCAGATAAAGGGGCTAAACCGTTACCACTCAAATTTTTTGTATACTCAAACTGCTTGGTTACCGGATCGAATTTTTTGATCCTGTACATTGAGGTATTTCCATAGGATTCATTGACGCCCCATTCTTTATTAAGTAAGTTTGCCACGTTGAAAATATCTACAGAAAGCTCAAATGCCCCTACTTTATCAAATTTTATTTTCTTAGCTACACGTAAATCCCAAACTCCGTAGAATCCATTCTTACCACCGTTACGTTCTGCAATTTTACCATTGTATTCATTCACATAATCCTTCAAGGCCTGTCCTACATTAGGATCATCAATAATAGACTGGGTAACATTCGGGAAAATATAAGCAAGGTCATTGCTATCCACAAAGTCTCCGTTAATATTTCCTCCTGCTGTCATTGAGAAACGTGTTCCCCCGATTCCTGAATATCTGATTCCCAATGTAAATCCTGCAATAGTAGGTGAGTTTCCATAAATAACCACTTTATTGCGGAACTGGTTGTCAGAATATGTCATTCTCAAATCTCTCGGATCACCCTGAACCATTGTGGATAATGTTGCAGAATTGGCCACATTTCCGTTGTATGAGGTATTATCTTTAATATCAGACCAGGTATAACTTGCCGTGATTTCTCCATCTTTCCAATAACGGTAGCTGGTATCCACTACAAAAGAGAACTGGTTCACTTTACCGTCACTTACCAATTCCAATACTCTTCCAAAATTATTATTGATTCTTCCTTTTTTCCAGTCGATTTTTGCACCATCTATTGCTGAAGTAGGAACATAAACTCCTCTTCCTCCTTCATTATCCAATGTAAAGAACGGGTTCGCTACCATATTTCTGTCATAATAGTAGTAATTATTTCTACCTAACGCCATATAAGCGGCCAATCCTGCTCTGAGTCTTTCATTAAAGAAGTGGGTATAGGAGATATTGGCTTTATAAACGATTGGAATTTTAGCATCTTTTCCTGTATAGTTGATGGTTGGAATTTGATACTGAGCCAGGGAAGGAACGCTGCCATAATCTGATCTGTAGCTGTTAAAATCAGGAGTAAGACCAACAGTTGCAGGATCCACATCTACTGTAGCCAAATGTTTTCCATCGAATACCAAATTATTGATAATCATATAATTGTTGATATCTGAAGAGAATATTCCTGCTCCAAACTTCAAGAAATCTTTATTTTGTTCGTTGATATTCCAATCAAATTGGAATCTTGGCTGGATCACAAATGATTTGATTTTATTATCCGTTCTGATCCCCATTTCATCAAATAGCTTTTGATTGAACTCCGCTTTCGGATAACCGCTGTAGTCTAATCTTAAACCGGCCATCAAATCAAGACCTTTTGCAATTTTCGTCTGAAACTGCCCGTAAATACCGATATTCCAGATATTGGATCTTACCGATGGGTCATCCATTAAAGGAACTTCTCTATAGAATCTGTAAGGTTTAAGATTATCAAAATTATCAAGGCTGCTTATTTTTTTATCCGGATCTTCCTTAAAGTGGAATCTTCCGTTTACCTCACTTCCATAAACAGATTTTGAAGTGGTATACATCAAATCTGCACCGAAAGTATATTTTACTTTATCGGTATTGTAATACAAATTATCTACAATCTGGAATACATTATTTCTGAAACTTTCCTGAGCAAAACGGTGACCTCCAATCTGGATATTCGTAGAACCGGCACTTGATGCTACTCCTTCAACAATAGCTCTCGGCACAGGTCTTCCTAACTCATCATTTTGATAACTATTCTGAAAAGTATATAAGTACTGAGCCTTCAGCTCATTAGTCACATTAGGCTTCAGATTTGATCTTAAAGTCAATAGCAAACTGTTGTCAAGGTTTTTATCATTTCCGTAAGATTCAAAGAAATTGATATTGGTATTATCACCAAGCCCGTTTTTATTAAGATCGTAAGTGAAGTTGTTTCTTAACGTCAATAAGTGCTTTTCATTAAT
Source organism: Chryseobacterium sp. WG23 (assembly GCF_024586575.1). Taxonomy (NCBI): domain Bacteria; kingdom Pseudomonadati; phylum Bacteroidota; class Flavobacteriia; order Flavobacteriales; family Weeksellaceae; genus Chryseobacterium; species Chryseobacterium sp. WG23. The sequence goes on along the minus strand of NZ_JALCZE010000017.1, from coordinate 18,777 downwards.
CTGCCAGTCTAAACGTAAAAATGCAGCATCTGAATTTCTCACTTTATCAAAGCTTCCGAACTGAGGAGTGTTTCCTACCCCATATTTTGCTCTTGAAATATCCAGAAACTTGTTCAGCGTTTCTGTAGTGGTGTTGAATCTTTTTTCATCTTCCTGAGATCTGATATCTGCAATAATCAATGGTCTGGAATCCAGTTGGTGATCCCAGGCTACAAAGAAATGCAGCTTATTTTTAATGACCGGTCCACCCAATGAAAACCCAAACTGAGAGGTAGAGAAATCATTCTGTCTCTTATTTCCTCTGATATCATATGGGCTGGAAAGCCAATTGGTTCTTAAATATTCCCAGGCACTTCCTGAAAATTTGTTGGTTCCTGATTTGGTAACGGCACTTACTGTTCCACCACCGCTTCGTCCCAATGTTACATCATATTGGTTGGTTGTAATTTTAAATTCACGTACTGCTTCTATAGAAATAGAAAAAGGGGCACCGCTCCGGCTGGTAGTAGAACCTGCAGAGGTTGGGTTTTTAGCGGTCATCCCATCAATGGTGAAATTGGTGGAAGAGCCCAGCTGTCCGGATAAATTTCCTCCCTTTCCACTTAGAGGAGACAGTTCCGTAAGATTGGTGAAGTTTCTCCCATTTACCGGAAGCATACTTATATTCTTTGCAGAAATGGCTGTAGCTGCTCCAAGGTTTCCGATCTTGTTTTTAAGGTTTCCGGTAATCACTACTTCTTCTATGTGCTTCTCTCCACCCATATCCATGTTTACAGTAACCTGATCTCCGAAGTTGACATTATAGCCTTCTTTTTTATCCTCGTTGACAATAACGGTGTAAGGACCACCAAGAGGAATCTCTTTAAAGATATATTCTCCTTTTGAATTGGTTTCCGTTTCCGTTCTGAATCCTGTAGATTCATTAATGATCGTTACTTTCACTTTTTCCTGAACCGTACTTCCCGGTCCTGTTACTTTCCCTACAATAGAAGCCTGTGTAGTCTGTGCATATGCCAGCGTTCCAAACCCTAAAAACAATAATCCCAGTACAATCTTTACTTTTTTCATTACCTCAAATTAGATGTGCAAAGGTATTTTGACTTTAAGAGCCTTCTGTTTAAGAGAGTTTTAACATTTTTTTAATTAAATCGAAACGTTATGTTAATTTATTATAAACAGCCAATTTATCCCCTAGATAACCAGCCTGTTAAAAGACATTACGTAATATTAATTTTCCTGTAATATTTAATTATGTTATTTTCTAAATGGGATTAGTTTAGTTATTTTTGCTCAAAAGATAGAACCGCAATGTCCGAAAACATTCAACAAAAAATAGAACAGCTCCGCAAAGAGCTTCATCAGCATAATGAAAACTATTATCTTCTGGATATGCCTACCATTTCAGATTATGACTTTGATATACTTCTGCAGCAGCTTCAGGAACTGGAAGCAAAGCATCCGGAGTTTTATGATGAAAACTCCCCTTCTGTAAGAGTAGGTGGTGGAGTTACAAAGGTTTTTCCTACTATTCAGCATAAATTCAGAATGTATTCTCTGGATAATTCTTATGATTTTGAGGATCTTGAAGATTGGGAGAAAAGAATTATTAAGACCATTAATGATCCTGTAGAGTTTGTTGCTGAATTAAAATATGACGGTGCCTCTATTTCCATTCTTTATGAAAACGGAAAACTGATGCAGGCAGTAACCCGGGGCGATGGTTTCCAGGGAGACGAAATTACCCCGAATGTCCGCACTATTTCAGATATTCCCCTGACATTGAAAGGTGATTTCCCTTCGCATTTCTTTATGCGTGGAGAAATTTACCTGACAAGAAAGAATTTCGATAAACTCAATAAACTGCGCGAAGAGGAAGGCCTTGATCCGTTTATGAACCCCAGAAATACAGCAAGCGGAAGTTTAAAAATGCAGGACAGCGCAGAAGTAAGAAAGCGTAGTTTATCTTCTGTACTCTATCAGTTCATTGCTGAAGATATTCCGGCTGAAACCCATTGGGAACTGCTTCAAAAAGCCCATGGCTGGGGATTCAAAACATCTCAGCAGGCAAAATTATGTACTACCCTGGATGAGGTAAAAGAGTTTATCAGTTTCTGGGATACGGAGCGCCACAACCTTCCTTTTGAAATTGACGGAATTGTTTTAAAAGTGAATTCTCTGCAGCAGCAAAGACAGCTTGGATATACTGCAAAATCTCCCCGCTGGGCCATGGCTTATAAATTCAAGGCTGAAAAAGTAGAGACAGAGCTTCAAAGCGTTTCTTACCAGGTAGGAAGAACAGGTGCTATTACGCCGGTTGCCAACCTTAAACCTGTTTTACTGGCAGGAACTATTGTCAAAAGAGCTTCTCTCCACAATGAAGATATTATCAAAAAGCTGGACCTTCATGAGCATGACTTCGTTTATGTAGAAAAAGGCGGTGAAATCATTCCGAAGATCGTTGCGGTAAACACTGAAAAAAGGACTGAAGAAAGTAAAGAAATAGAATACATTAAACATTGCCCTGAATGCGGAACTGAGTTGGTAAAAATTGAAGATCAGGCGATCCATTTCTGCCCGAATGAACTTCACTGCCCGCCTCAGGTGGTAGGAAGAATGATCCACTATGTTTCCCGAAAAGCTTTAAATATTGAGAACCTGGGAAGTGAAACCATTGAACAGCTTTACAGGGAAAGGTTAATTGAAAATCCAGCTGATTTCTATGTTCTAACGAAAGAACAGCTTCTCCCATTGGAAAGAATGGCAGAAAAATCAGCACAAAATATCATCACAGGCATTGAAAAATCTAAGGAAATTCCGTTTGAAAAAGTTTTATACGGAATAGGGATCAAGCATGTAGGAGAAACAGTTGCCAAGAAACTGGTGAAGAACTTCCCTACCATAGAAGAACTGAAAGACGCTACTGTAGAAGAGCTTTGCCAGGTAGAGGATATCGGAGCCAAAATTGCAGTAAGCATTGTAGAGTTTTTCAAAAATTCTGAAAATATCCTGATGATAGAACGTTTAAAATCTTACGGTGTACAGCTTGAAAAGGGAGAAAATACCAATGAGGTTTTATCCAATGTTTTGGAAGGAAAAGCTTTTCTTTTTACCGGCAAATTATCTTTATTTACCAGAGAACAGGCCGAAGAAATGGTGGAGAAACATGGTGGAAAAAATATTTCTGCCGTTTCCAAAAACCTAAACTTCCTGGTGGTAGGTGAAAAAGCGGGAAGTAAACTGAAAAAAGCTCAGGATATTGGAACAATTACCATTCTGGATGAGCAGGAGTTCCTTGATTTGATTGAAAAACAATAAGAATAAAAAAAGCTTTCTTTTACCTTAGCATTTGATAAAATAAAAATTACATTTAGAAATTTATTAAGGTGGAAAAAGGGCTACACTAAAATAAAGGCTGCGAAATTACTTTCACAGCCTTTGTATTTTAATTTAGAGTTTCGTTTTATTTGAAAACAAGAACACTGTAAGGGCCATTCTGATTTTCTTTAGGTAAAATAAACCTGATGTGCTGTTTTCCTTTCTGGTAATCAACATAAGGCTCTTTTGTAATAATTTTCCCTTTACCAATCTCTTTATAACCAGCATTTAAAGCAGCTGAAAGATACTTATGATAATCTCTCTGTTCCGGAAATTCACACTCTATTCTGTCCTGGGATTTATCTTTAGTGTAGACAAATTTTCCAATTTTAAATGTATGATCAGGACTTTCATATTCGTTCAGGGTGAAATCTGCACTTTCTGTTTTGTCATTAAAGCTGAAATTAATCTTCTTCATTTCATTTTTAAATTCAGACATACCAAGCTTATTGAATTCTGCAATTTTTTCTAATGTAAATGCCTGAGCTGATACCTGAATACCTAATACGATAAAAAACAGCAATGTTAATAGAGATAGAGTTTTTTTCATTGTATGATAAAAGTTTATAAGTTTAAAAGAATAGTCTTCAAGTTTTTGATAAAGTTATGAATTTTTCTTTAATACGTTTTGGAAAAGTATAATTTGTTCCTGATTGAGGTTCTTTAAATAAATTTTACGCTCTCCATTGATAAGATAACCCGGATAAGATACCAATTCCACAGAATGCTTACTAATATAAAATTCTCTTAAAATGGTTGGTCTTTTTGTATTCCTTTTATCAAAATTAGAAAATATAAGGTTAATAAAACGAGTAGGAATACAATAAAGAGTCTTGGGAAATAAAAATATTGAATTGGAATTGATTAATACATCAAAATTACACCATTCATATTTTTTCCGCAGAAAGCCGTTTTTAGTAACAATTGTACCACTAATATTCTGTAAGACTTTTGAGTTTGGTTGTTTATATTTTGAAATAATTTTCTTTTTTTGTATAGAAAAGAAGATTCCTGAGAGAACAGCAAATACTAAAGAAGCTAGGAAAAAGTAAAAAAATAAGTCTGTAAACATATTAATTAAAAGACTGAATTTATTTATATAGTTTCTGAATAAAGATTATTTCTCCAATCTCCAGTTATCTAATACAAGACTAATAATAGGATCATTCCACGTTTCAAAATTTTGAAGCTGAGGTTTTACAGATATAATTGAGGTTTTAATCCATCGGGTATCTCCAACAATATACACCATAGCATCGTACATTAGACTGATATTAAAAGGATTTTTTACCTGAAGTAGCATTCCTTTATTTTTTCTTTCTTCAGCATTTTGTGAAAAATCTATCTCTATAGTTTTTTCAGGATTTATATTATCTTTAACCACTTTCATGGTTTCAATCTTTCCATTTTTTACTTCTGTTTCTATAAACAAATGTTCACCTGGATAAATCTGTAAAATATCGTCTTTAACAAAATACGGCGATTTTTTGATCTCCTGTTGGTAGAATCTAACAGAATCCACCTTGAGTTTTAATGTAAATGCTTCTCTAAACTCACTTTGTCCAAAGCAAAAATTAACCACAACACATGAAAGTAAAATAATTATTTTTCTTTTAGTCATTCTTCTATATCCTGATTGGCTTCGTCTTCAGCAAGATATGCTTTCTTTTTATACTCCTCTCTTCCTTCAGCGATCCTTTCTTTTTGAGATTCAGTAAGAGTATATTCGTTTTGATCCAATTCAAAATCTAAAAGTTTCTGAATTTCTTCAACAATCCTGGCTTCTTTTAATTGTGTGATCCGATTAATTAACTCAAGTTTTAAATCTGACGTGCTCATCTTGTTTGAATTTCATTCAAATTTAAAAATTTTATTTAGATAATTTTCAATGTAATCAGGGTTTTACACCTTTATTTAACAGGTTATGAAAATTCATCCTGTTATTTAACAATTCTGATAAAATCTTTATTGAGATTCAAACGTAAAGTTAAATACTATATTGTACATTTTAAGAAACAGGCAGCCTGAAATAAAATGTGCTTCCATTATTAGGGGAACTGCTTACTCCAATTTCTCCATCCTGTTTCTCAATAAAATTCTTTGAAATAGCCAAGTCGAGGCCTGTTCCGTTCTGGTGCTCACCAGGAACCTGAAAATACCGGACAAAAATCTGACGGTGGTACTTTTCATCTATACCACTTCCCGTATCTGTAATACTGAACTGAATAAATGAATCTATTTTTTCCACCAAAATCTTTATATTTTCATCCTGAAAAAAGTGTTTCACAGCATTGGTAAGGAAATTATTCTTCACCCAAACCGTCTTATCAAAATCTGCAGCAACAAAACCTGTGTTCTCCAAAAGGAACTCCACACTGATTGGCAGTTAATTTAAAAAATAGAGTACAACTGTTTACTACAAAGACTGCGAAAATGGTTCGCAGTCTTTTATATTTTTTTATCAATCAATCCGTTCTATTTGAAAACAATAACGATATAGAGACAATTATGCCTCATTTTAGCCACAATCAGTCTGATACATTTTTATAATAATCGTAAGATTCTTTAGTAGTAATTCTCTTTTTTAAGTTTCTTTATATTTGGTAGCCAGAATTAATAAATATTTAAATTATGCTACAATTAAATTATATAATATTAAAAACAAATTATATTTTATTCAATGTGCGATCCTAATGGTTTTGTTTTTGATAGATACACTTTATTTTTAGGAATTCCATATTGTTGAAATTGGTAAGGATTTTTATTACCAGATTTCTATTCTGTCCAAACTTTCATATATTTTCTTTTTGGATGTTCTCCTGTAGAAATTTCTTTATCAAAAATAATTACTGATTCGGAAACTATACTGTAAGGGCTCCAAAGATAGTCATCAGTATGATTCGGATTTCCTGTATGCGCAAAGTTTGTCCAAGCCCGCTGCATATTTTTTGATAAATTCTGTATTTCCTGCTCATCCACTCCCTTCCTGACCTCTTTCATCAGAGCCCAATTTAAATTATTAAATACAAAAGAAACTTCAAGAGAGTGGAAACATCCTAAGCCTAAAGATTTCAAATGATCGGATGTCCAGCAAAAATAATACATATATACGTCAGATATATATTCCAACATCACTCTTGCCATCTGGGTTGCTGGAGAAATAATCGTAAGATCCTGACCTATTTCCAATAATCTTTCTGATTCTTCCATATCATTATATGCATCATAGATTTGATCAGCCTTTTCCGGATAGTTTTGTTGAAGATACATACGGATTTTGGATTCAGTGATAGGCATCAATTGTGGCATCGGTAGTACATTATATATTGAATATTCATTTTCATTGAATCCTATAATAACCGGCACACGACTACCACTTCCATTTTTAACAGCCTGTAATGGGTGTACAGGCAATATTTCATCCCCAATAAACGGCTGAAAAGCAATATTACCCGGTAAATTGGCGATTACCTCTTCTATCAATATATCTCCTTTTGTAAGTAAAACATCGAAAGGAAGATTTTTAATACCTGTGATATCTGATTCAGAGATTTCTAAGATTTGCAAAAAACGTCTTGCTACCTTGGTAGCTAATTCAGGATCTTTATAAATACATCCCTCAGATGGGCTTTCAGCAATAGCTTTTTGAAATAATCCTTTTGCAACGGGGCTTCCAATTAAGTTAAAAACACTGGCACCTCCTGCTGATTCTCCAAATATAGTAATATTTTCTGGGTCTCCGCCAAAGGCTGCAATGTTCTCTTTTACCCATGTAAGAGCTGCAATCTGATCACGTATCCCGATATTACTATCAAAATTCTTATCGATATCTCCTAAGTGTAAAAACCCCCATGGGCCAAGACGATAATTAATGGTGACAATCACAACGTTTCCTGATCGGGCTATATTAGCTCCTTGATACATCGGCCCTGATCCGGAACCATTAAGAAATCCGCCTCCATGGATCCAAAACATGACCGGAAGTTTCCCATCTGCTTTGGGAGACCAAATATTCAGATACAGACAATCCTCACTCATTACCTCTTCCCCCATACTCTCCGTTAATGAATCTGTTTTTTGTGGGGAAACAGCACGAAACTTTGTCGCATCATAAACACCATCCCACTCTTGCAGAGGCTGTGGAGCTTTAAAGTTTAACTGACCAACAGGAGGTTGGGAATAGGGTATTCCCAACCATGCAGAGACACCGTTTTTTTCTACAATTCCCTGTACTTTGCCACACCGAGTTTGTACTGTTAAAGATAATTTATCACTCATTTTGTTACTTTTTATAACAAAGAAAAAAAGAATCTCTTTATTTTACAATCTTTATGGAAGCAAAGTTTAATAATGACTTTTTTTGTTTGAATTTTAAATTAATTTCAATATAATTTATATAATATCAATCATATCTTAGTGTATTTTTAAGAAACAGGCAGCCTGAAATAAAATGTGCTTCCATTATTAGGGGAACTGCTTACTCCAATTTCTCCATCCTGTTTCTCAATAAAATTCTTTGAAATAGCCAAGCCGAGACCTGTTCCGTTCTGATGCTCGCCAGGAACCTGAAAATACCGGTCAAAGATCTGACGGTGGTACTTTTCATCTATACCACTTCCCGTATCTGTAATACTGAACTGAATAAATGAATCTATTTTTTCCACCAAAATATTTATATTTTCATCCTGAAAAGAGTGTTTCACAGCATTAGTAAGAAAGTTATTCATCACCCAAACCGTCTTATCAAAATCTGCAGCAACAAAATCTGTGTCTTCCAGAAGATATTCCATATTCACTGAGATATTTTTCTGTTCTGCCAGTTTTTCTACATTTTTCACCGCCGACTGTACAATCTCTTTAGGGGAGCATTTTTCAATTGTCAAACGGATATTTCCAGATTCTACCTGTGAAAGATTAAGCAGTTCACCGGTAATATCCAGCAAGCGCTGCCCATCTTCATTGATACTTTTCAGTAGTTCTTTCTGCTGGTCATTCAGTTCACCGAATTTCTGATTTCCCAGTAACTGTACGCCCATTTTTATGGCAGAAATAGGAGTTTTCAGTTCATGAGAAATGGTAGCTATAAAATTTGTTTTGGCAAAATCCAGTTCTTTAAAAGGGGTAATATTTCTCAGTAAAATAACCTTTCCGATATATTTTTTCTCCTTTTCCCCGGTTTTCACAATATTGATAGGAACAATATCCTGTTCAAAATAGTTCTCTTTATTATCGCGGACGATCTTCATAGGTTCTTTTACCGGATGGTCAATATTTTTCAACAGCTCCCGGATCAGATCATTGTTTACAGCAACTTCATGAGCTGTTTTGCCTATAATATCGTCTTTGTTCAGGTTGGTAATTTTCAACGCTTCGTCATTAATCATATAGATAAAATGGTTTTCATCCAGTCCAATCACGGCATCATGCATATTGTTTACCAGTGTTTCAATCCTCTTCTTATCCATCAGCTGTTTAGAAAGTGTACTGCTTTCATACTCCTGAAGCTTTTCAGCCATGGTGTTGAATGATTCTGCCAGGCTGTTGAATTCTTCACTTCCTTTAAAATGTACCCTTTCATTATAATTTTTATCAGCAATCTGCCTGATACTGAATGTCAGCTGATTAATAGGTTCTGCAATGGTTTGCGGTAAATTAAAAAGTAAAATAAAGGCTATCAGAAAGCATACCGTTCCCAAGCTAACAATCCAGAAAGTAGCATTACCGGCAGTGATGATGGCAATATCGCTTTTCCTTTCAATGCCTTTCATATTTAAAGACATTATCTTCGTAAGATCTTCCCGGATCAGCTTTTCTTTACTGTATGAAGGTTCTTTCAGGTAACTGTTAAAATGTAAATTCAGATTCTGTGTAGCTTCTTTTTCTCCGAATTCCGTGAGATTTTTTTCCTGTAACTGATTGTTTTTCTGAAAATCTGCAATGGCCACCGCACTGTCGCTGCTTATATTATCCAAAGCCAGGAGCATATTCTTAGAAAACTCCAGGCTGTTATAGTTGGCTGTAAGGATTTTCTCCGTATCAGATTTCAGTTTATTAATATACACAGACCCTATCACTGAAAGCAGAACGATCAGAAAAAATAAAAGGCCTACGCCTAAGGTAAGTTTAGTTTTAAGTTTCATTACTTTTTTTAAGATAAAATAATAATATCTATTTGCCTTTCATTCAATCTGTTCATAAGGGTATAGATCCAGCTATACCCCAACAGGCGCTGCCAAAATCTGGCGTGAGGCTTTCCGATACAGACTGTTGTTATATTATGGGCAATTACATACTCCAGAATTCCATTATGAACACTTCCGTCTTTGATCCGGACCACTTTTGCTCCCAATTCCTGTGCTAAATTAAAATTATTAATCAAATACCGCTGTTTATCCAGTGCTATTTTTTCAGGATTTTCTGAGGGCTTCTGAATATATAAGACCGTCCACGGACTATTATAGTAGCTCGCCAGTCTGGCTGTTTTCCTAATGATTGTTTTGGCAATTCTTTCATTGCTGCTGATACAGGCCAGAAATTTTATCGGTTTAAAATTTTCAGTCTTGATTTCAGTTTCTACTTTTCTTTCCACGTGAGTGGCCACTTCCTTTAAAGCCAGTTCACGAAGCTGTAAGATATGTCCGCTCTGAAAGAAATTATTCAAGGCGGTCTGAATTTTTTCCTTTTTATAGATCTTTCCTTCTTTCAGCCGGGTCAGTAATTCATCAGCGGTAAGGTCTATGTTTACCACTTCATCTGCAATAGCAAGAATTTTATCCGGTACACGCTCTGTAACTTCAACTCCTGTGATTACTTTTACTTCTTCATTCAGACTTTCAATATGCTGAATATTCATGGCACTGATCACGTTGATCCCATTATCCAGAATCTCGAGGACGTCCTGCCATCTCTTTTTATTTTTAGATCCTTCTACATTGGTATGGGCTAATTCGTCCACCAAAACAACTTCAGGATGTTCATTGATAATAGCCTGAACATCCATTTCTTCCAGGTTTTTACCTTTATAAAAAACTGATTTTCTTGCAATTTCCGGGAGACCTTCCACCAAAGCCACTGTTTCTTCCCGGCCATGCGTTTCTATATAGCCGATCTTTACATCAATGCCGTTCCGTAAAAGGGACTGAGCTTCCTGAAGCATCCGGAAAGTTTTTCCTACGCCTGCACTCATCCCTATATAGATCTTGAATTTTCCTTTTCTGGATTTCTGGATCAGTTCTAAAAAATGTTTTGCTGATGACATTGATTCCTGCTTTTACAGTATTAAGTTATTATAATTTTTATTGAACTACAAAAGGGACAAAAGCTTTCCTGTATTTTAACACAACTTTGTCATTCTGAAGAAATCCAGCCTCTTAACTTCAAAGGATAAAAGGTCATATTATGATTGATTACTTTTATTTACCTTGTCTGGATTCCTACGGAATGACAAATTGAATGGATAAAATTTCCAAAAACTTTGTCCTTTTTGTAGTTATTTCATTTTTACCATCAAACTTCTAAAACCATGCTGCCAAACTCGTCGTTATGAAGAAATTTCCCTGTTTCATTTCATCATTTTTCACAAAAACGGCATCTTTAGAGGTAAATCCTCTGGCCTCGGTACGGAAAATCACGTTTTTTAAGATCGCATAATCTACATTCAGGGAATATCCAAAAGTCTGAAATCCATTAGGAGTTCCCGAATCAATAATCACTCCTTTTTTATCATTATAATATTCAAATCTTCCGGCTAGGGCCCATTTTTGATCTAATTGATATTTCATCTGTACATTCGGGCTGTACCAGATATTATATTGCTCACTTCCTTTGGATTTCTGCTCTGCCCCGATATCAAACCCCAGTAATGCTGAAAATTGATCCGTCAGCTGAAAGCTTCCAAACAAATCGTGGAAATACCGCATTCTTTTTTCTTCTTTTGCCTTATCATTTCCAATGAATGAACTGCTGTTCAGTGTAATCTTATCATTAGGTTTGTAAGTTACCTGATGTCCAAAAGAAATGCTCTGATTTCCCTCTGCTTTTGCAATGCGCTGCCATCCATTCAGTACCAATCCGCTTAAAAACCATTTTCCATTATCTGAAGTATAGGAAAGCCTGGCTCCGGTCTCAAAATAAGGAGAGTTCTCTGCTGCAAGGCTTCTCGTCAAATTGATATTATCCTTTCCTATGGCACTTTCCCAACCGATATGAGAAGGCATAATCCCCGCATCAATCCATAGATTTTTATTCTTTGATATTTTGATCCCGATATTCGCTTCATTTACATAGCGTAAGGCTTCCTGTTCGGCAGCCATATTATCCTGAGCATAGGTTCCTGCCATTAAAGCTACATTGGCACGAAGATTCTCACTTTGATAATTGGCTTTTACGAGACCCAGATTCAGGTTTACTTCATTATGCCTGTTGTATGAATATAAAAAGTTTTGGCGGAGATGATTACCCGGTTCATTAGCATCGTAGGTGTAGAAAAGCTCTGCATAGGCAGAAAAGGTAACTTTATTTCCTATTTTTAATGAATCCGAAGATTGTGCTTTGGGAAAGAAAACACCCAACAGCATTCCTATAACAATATATTTTTTCACGTTATTTTCTAATTTATTTTAATTGATCTAAAGCAATATTCAGCTTTAACACATTTACTTTTGAGGGTCCGAAAAGCCCTAAAAATGGACCTTCAGTCTGGTTTTTAATTAAATCTTTCACCTTCTCTTCTGAAAGATTTCTTAGTTTAGCTATTCTTTTTGCCTGGTATAAAGCACCTTCCGGCGAGATGTCAGGATCTAATCCGCTTCCGCTGGCTGTAGCCAACTCTACAGGAACTTTAGCATTTTTCATTTCCGGATTATCTAGTTTTAAAGTATCAATTCTCTTCTGTACCGTTTCCAGATATTCTTCATTGCTGGGACCTTTATTGCTTCCTCCACTTCCTGCGGCATTATAGTTGACACTGGATGGGCGCCCTTGAAAATATTGATCAGATTTAAATTTCTGTCCTATATTTGCATAGAATTTCTGTCCTTTATAGGTAATAATCTCCGCATTTCCCTGTGCAGGTAATATTTTTGAACCTCCGAAGACAATTACCAAATAGATTCCTACCACAGCCAGCATTACAAGAGTCAGCCTGAATGCTGAAATAATATGATTTTTCATTTTTAAAATTTTAATAAAATAAACTGATCAGTACATCAATGATTTTGATTCCAATAAACGGAACAATGACACCGCCTAACCCATAGATCAAAAGATTTCTTCTTAATAAGGCACTTGCTCCAATAGGTTTGTAAGCTACTCCTTTTAATGCTAACGGAATAAGGAAAGGAATGATCACAGCATTGAAAATGACAGCTGATAAAATAGCTGTTTCCGGGCTATGAAGATTCATGATATTCAATTTTTGCAGTGAAGGGATAAACGTGATAAATAAGGCCGGAATAATGGCAAAGTATTTCGCAACGTCGTTAGCAATACTGAAGGTTGTCAGTGTTCCACGGGTCATCAAAAGCTGTTTTCCAATCTCTACAATTTCAATCAGTTTTGTGGGGTCGTTATCGAGGTCTACCATATTACCGGCTTCTTTTGCGGCCTGGGTCCCACTGTTCATGGCCACCCCTACATCTGCCTGGGCTAATGCCGGAGCGTCATTTGTTCCGTCCCCCATCATGGCTACCAGTTTGCCTTCCTGCTGTTCTTTTTTGATATAGTTCATTTTATCTTCAGGCTTGGCTTCGGCAATAAAATCATCTACACCGGCTTTTTCTGCGATAAATTTTGCGGTTAAAGGATTGTCTCCGGTTACCATTACCGTTTTTACCCCCATTTTTCGCAACCGTTGGAAACGCTCCTGAATTCCGGTTTTAATGATATCCTGAAGTTCAATCACGCCCCATACTTTTTCATTGATTGCTACTACTAAGGGAGTTCCTCCGTTTTCAGCAATTTTGGTCACAGCATCCTGTGTTTCCTGCGGGAAGATATTCCCGGCTTTTTCAGTCAGTTTTTTTATAGTGTCATAAGCTCCTTTTCTGATCCTTGTATCTTCAAAATCTATCCCTGAAGTTCTTGTTTCAGCCGTAAAATCAATATAAACAGGATTAGGAACCAGTAAATCTTCTGATTTTAAATCACTTAATTCAATAATAGACTTTCCTTCCGGTGTTTCATCTGCTACAGAACTCAGTGCAGAAGCTTTAATAAAGTCTTCCAGCTTAATTCCGTTTGACGGATGGAAATAGGTTGCTTTACGGTTTCCAATAGTGATGGTTCCTGTTTTATCAAGCAACAGAACATCAATATCACCTGCTGTTTCCACCGCCTTACCACTCTTAGTGATGACATTGGCCCTCAAAGCTCTGTCCATCCCGGCAATTCCAATGGCAGAAAGCAGTCCTCCGATGGTTGTCGGAATAAGGCAAACAAAAAGAGAAATAAATGCTGCTATTGTTATCGGCGTCTGTGCATAGTCTGCAAAAGGCTTTAACGTGAGGGTAACAATAATAAATGTAAGGGTAAACCCGGCTAAAAGTATGGTTAATGCGATTTCGTTAGGTGTTTTTTGTCTTGAAGCCCCTTCTACAAGAGCGATCATCTTATCCAAAAATGATTCTCCCGGTTTTGTGGTTACTTTTACCTTTATCCTGTCTGAGAGTACTTTTGTTCCACCTGTTACAGAACTTTTATCTCCGCCGGCTTCACGGATTACCGGAGCACTTTCACCGGTAATTGCAGATTCATCAATGGTTGCCAATCCTTCGATGATCTCTCCGTCCATTGGAATCTGATCTCCTGTTTCACAAAGGAAAATATCACCTAATTTCATTTCAGCAGACATTTTCAATGTGGTATCCACCTGAAATCCGGGTTTATTATCAACCACTAATTTAGCAGGTGTTTCTTCACGGGTTTTTCTAAGTGTATCAGCTTGTGCTTTTCCCCTGGCTTCTGCAATTGCTTCTGCAAAATTGGCGAACAGAACTGTAAAAAATAATATTATAAAAACTAAAAAGTTATAAGAGAAGCTTCCCTGTGATGTATCGCCAGTCAGGCTAAACATGCTTACGATAAACATGACAACGGTTCCGATTTCCACCAGAAACATGACCGGATTTTTAAACATAATTTTCGGATTCAGCTTTACGAAAGACTGCTTAATCGCCTCGTTAACCAAATCTCTTTGAAACAATGTTTGTGATTGATTTTTCATTTTTTTGAAAGAATTTTATATCATTATAAATCAATACTAACCATCAAGGGCAGCTAAAACTGTAAGGAAGAAAATGGATAATATTATGTGATGAACGTTTCAGTAAGTTTTTAGACTAACTCCCTCAGACGCTTCAGCTTCCTTAATGGCAGAATATTGATTTTAATTTTTAATGTTCATATTTTATTTAGAGAAATACTGAATCTGCTCTGCAATGGGTCCTAATGTCAATGCAGGGAAGAAAGACAATGCTGCAATAAGCAGGATAACTGCCAGCGTCATAAATCCGAAAGTAGCGGTGTCCGTTTTCAGTGTTCCTGAACTTTCAGGGATGAATTTTTTCTGAGCCAACAATCCGGCTATGGCTACCGGTCCTATGATTGGGATAAACCTTGATAACAGCAGTACGATTCCTGTTGCAATATTCCACCATGGAGTATTGTCTCCCAATCCTTCAAATCCGGATCCGTTATTAGCAGAAGATGAAGTAAATTCGTAAAGCATTTCACTGAATCCGTGAAAACCCGGGTTATTCAATGTTTTTGCTCCAAATTCCGGCAGATAAGCCGTTAAAGCCGTTCCCACAAGAATTAAGAATGGGTGAAATAAAGCCACGATCATTGCAATCTTCATTTCTTTGGCTTCAATCTTCTTCCCCATAAATTCCGGCGTTCGTCCTACCATAAGACCACTGATAAATACGGCAAGGATGATAAAGATGAAATAATTCAGAATACCTACTCCACAGCCTCCATAGAAACAGTTGATCATCATGGCAAGCAATTCGTTCATTCCCGAAAGAGGCATGGTGCTGTCATGCATAGAGTTTACAGAACCTGTTGAAATAACAGTGGTAGCAATACTCCAATATCCTGATGCAGCACTCCCAAGGCGGATTTCCTTGCCTTCCATAGCTCCCAGGCTACTATCTGCTCCCATCTCTGTAATCAGGGGATTTCCACCTGTTTCATTGATAACATTCGGAATGGTTAGCGCGAGAAATCCAACAGTCATTACTATAAAGATGACCCATGAAAGTTTTCTTTTTTTCAAGTAAAAGCCTAATGCAAAAACCAATGCAAACGGAATGATCATTTGAGTAACCATTTCTGTCATATTCGTTACATAATTAGGATTTTCAAGAGGATGGGCTGAATTGGCTCCAAAAAAGCCACCTCCATTGGTTCCCAAATGCTTTATAGCAACAAAAGCTGCCACAGGACCTCTTGAGACATCAATTTTCTGCCCTTCTAAAGTTGTGATATGGTCTTTCCCTTCAAAAGTCATAGGACTTCCGTTAATGGAAAGTATTAAAGCAACAATTACGCTTATGGGAACCAGAATCCGAATCATCGATTTGGTAAAATAATCATAAAAGTTTCCCAGTTCGGTAGCTGTTTTGTCTTTAAAGGCTTTAAAAAGGACTGCCATTGCTGCCATTCCCGTTGCTGCTGTTACAAACTGTAAAAACATCAGGTAGAGCTGGCTTAGATAGCTTACTCCCGTTTCTCCCGAATAATGCTGTAGGTTACAGTTAACTAAGAACGAGATAGCTGTATTAAAAGCCAGATCTGCCGTCATATTGGGGTTTCCATCCGGATTTAAAGGAAGCCAGGACTGATTCAGAAGGATTAAAAATCCAATGATGAACCAAACCAGATTAATCGTCAGCATGGCATACATATTCTGTTTCCAGCTCATCTGACGAGTCGGGTTAATTCCCGATATTTTATAAATTAACTTTTCGATCGGCTGAAAAACAGGATCTAAAAAAGTTTTCTTATATCCATAGACATTAGCAATATATTTACCCAAAAATATTCCGATAACTAATGTAATAGCAAACATTGCTATGATGCCTAAAATTTCTGTATTCATGACCATTTAAAATTTTTCAGGTTTCATTAAAACATAACAGATGTACACAAAGGCAAGTATTGAAAGGAAAAATAAACTCCACATAATTTTATATTCTATCAAAAAATTCAACTGATTTATATAAAAGCCAAAACAGGACTGCACAAAGCAGAACCAAACTTATCAACATCATATCTTTATTATTAAGGTTAAAATAGTCAGTAATACGTACGATACAATCAGCAGGCTAAAAGTAGAGTACTCCCGTTTTTTAAACGTTTTTCTTGAAATTGTCATTTTTTAAATATTTTATTCATAGTCTATATGCCAAAAAGAATTCCATCCTAAAAAAAGAACATATAATACATTGTATAACAATACGATACACTAATTTAACAAACGGTATAAAAACAGGAAAGCCTATCAAAATGATAGGCTCTTTATTAAAATGATAAAAATAATTTATTTCAATCCGTATTCTTCCAGTTTACGGTATAGGGTAGCAATACCAATCTCCAGTAACCTGGCAGCTTCAGCTTTATTTCCTTTTGTATACTGCAAAACTTTCTGTATATGTATTTTTTCCAGGGATCTTATGCTCAGGGAGTCACTTTCAGCCACCGCTTTCTTTGAATAGCGAGGAAGGCTTTCGGCATCAAGAATATTATTATCCATAAGAATAAGGCTTCGTTCTACGGCATTTCTCAATTCGCGGATATTCCCTTTCCAGTCATTTTTTTCCAACGCTTTATAATAATCCGGATTCACCTGAATAGTTGATAAATGCAGCTTATCTGAAAATAAATTAATAAAATATTTAGCCAGCATTTTTAAGTCCTCTTTCCTCTCTCTTAATGCGGGAAGAGTAATTTCAAAAACGTTCAGTCTAAAATAGAGGTCTTCTCTAAAGTTACCTTGCTTTATTTCTTCTTCGAGGTTTCTGTTCGTTGCTGCTACAAGCCTAAAATCAGATCTTGAGAGCTTCGTTTCTCCCATTTTTATGAATTCTTTGGTTTCCAGTACCCTAAGCAGTTTTGCCTGAAGCTCAATGGGCATTTCACCAATTTCATCCAGAAACAAAGTTCCGCCATTGGCTTCTTCAATCAAGCCTTTTTTATCTCTTAAAGCACCTGTAAAAGCTCCCTGTTTATGTCCAAAAAGCTCACTTTCCAGGATATCCTTACTGAATGCAGAGCAATTGATCGCTACAAAATTATTTTTTTTTCTGTCGCTTCCTTCATGAATGGCATTGGCAAAAACCTCTTTCCCGGTTCCGGTTTCCCCTGTCAAAAGTACGGCAGCATCTGTTAAAGCAACTTTTTCAGCCAGTTTTTTAGCCTGTAAAATGATAGGAGAATGTCCAATAATTTGCTCAAAACCTTTTATGGCAGTAATTTGCTGAACAACTTTTGATCTGTTGTCTTTTACTTTATCCAGTGCTTTATATACTAATGGAATAATCTTCTCATTATCATCCCCTTTTACCAGGTAATCATAGGCTCCATTCTTCATGGCCTGTACAGCATCTGTAATATTTCCAAATGCAGTCATTAAAATGATCTCTAGGTGGGGATATTTTGTCTTTATGGACTTAATCAGCTCAACCCCAAAGGCATCAGGAAGACGGACATCGCTTAAAACGACATCAAAATCATACTGCTCCAACATTGTCATCGCTGACCGTGCCGTAGAAGCTTCTTTTACATTAAAATTTTCTTGGGAAAGGATCATACCTAATAACTTAAGGAGTTTGATCTCATCGTCGATAATCAGAATATTTCCTGACATTATAATTGTATTTGGAAAACAGATACAAACTTATTGAATTTATTCGAGTAAAATCTACTTCTAGCGGGAAATTTCTTTCTATATATGATTATTAGGGGAATCTTAGTACATCTATGAACAGTGATGAGTGGCCAGTTTTGAGTTATGAGTTATGAGTTAATAGTTGAGAGTTATAAGTTGAAGGTTGACAGCGCTATCAACTATTCAGTGTCCGGCATTACTTTATCATACTCCACTCTCCTTTGTCATCCCGTAGGGATCTCAGTATTGAACTTCAATATAAGTTCTAATGAGTTAAGGGTTAGGAGTTAGGAGTTGAGGGTTGACAGCACTATCAACTATCAACTATCAACTATCAACTATCAACTATCAACTGAGATTGGGTATAGTTTAGAGTTGGAGTATAGTCGTTATAGTATATAAACAAAAAAAATCCTCTATCTTACGATAAAGGATTTTTAAAAATAAAATAAAAACTGGCGGCGGCCTACTCTCCCGCGTTAGCAGTACCATCGGCGCTGGTGGGCTTAACTTCT